>NZ_JBHSOU010000002.1:224215-550237 GCF_042656385.1 Pseudomonas sp. GCM10022186 | reverse complement strand
TCAGTGACAATCAAACTGCTCGGCTATCTGCTGTGATCAGCTGAGTCCCCGCAAACTCAACTGCCAGAACCATGGCAGTTACACCACTCGGTGGGACACGATCCAAGCGCTCATCAGCAGGTTTCCGAGCCAGGTCAGTACCTGGTCGCGGCCCTGCGTGTCAAAGACGAACTCCTGCCCCCTGAATGCGCTGTTGAGCACACAGCGATCTCCTACGATGCTCCAGCGACTCCGGTTGCGATGGAAACTCAACCCGGCCTGGCCTTCGCCGGGTGCAAAGCATGCCGGGAGCTGCCAGCAGGTCTGCAGCGCCGAACCAGGTACGGTGAGCACACGGTGTTCATTCAGGTAATGGAAAGTGCCTGCTCCCGGAAAGGATGGCGGTAGCCCGTCCAGGCTCAGTTTGTCCGTGGCCAGGTACAGGGTATTGGTGGCGTCCGGTCCATAGGCGAAGTGCGGGTGATAACGCGCCCAGGGAATCGCTTGCGCAGGAAGCTCATCGACCTTGAGGATTTCCCCCACCCGCAGCCAGCCCCAGATCGCATGCATGGGTGCCTCGCCCGGGCAAAAGCGCCAACCACCTGGTGCCAGCTCGACGGGGCGAAAGGAACCAAAGAACAGAAACAGATCCCCCGCTGTAACGCCCTCATTGCGCAGGTGCCCTTGAGCACTGCCACTCTGCCCCAGCAACGGACGCCACCCGGGCATGCGGGGCAGGGCATCGACCCGCAGATCAGGATCCAGGTGGGCACCCCGGCGATGCCACCCCGTCTTGCGGGTCAGCTGATCCACCAGTTCCCCAAGGTCGATACCGTCGTAGTCGATATCCCCATAGGAAATGGACGAGGCATCATCCGGAATGGGCAGCGAGCAGAGTCGGCCATCCGGCAGGATTGCGCTGGGGCAGCCTCCGGCGGACGAATCAAAGCCTTTGCGGCTCAGGATGATGCGCATCGACGATAGTCCTCCCAACGCCATGCGAGCTGATCAACGCATTCTGCCAGCAGGCCTCGGGGATCTACCACGACCCACGCGATGCGGCTTGCCGAGTGCCATGACGAGTGGGTCGATTCGCAGATCGTCGAGGCAGGCGAAAGGTGTCAGCATTTTCTCCGGACAACAAAAAACCCACCGAAGCGGGTTCTTTGTCGCGCTCATTGCTGGCAAAAACCGCCCTGGAGCTGGGCGAATAGCTCCTTCGCAAGCCGCCTCGCTTGCTCATCGGCAGCGGGATCTAACGGTGGCAGGCTCAAGCCTTCTTCGCCATCCACGTAAAGGGGGCCGCCGATATCATCGTCATACTCTTCGCCGTCGTGCGCGCCGCCGTCATGGTAGGCACGCATTCTATCCTCCCGAAGATCCTCACCAAGTTCTTCTGCGAGATAGATCCATACCCAACCTTGTAAGAGATTCTGCGGCTCCAGCTCTTCAATGAGCATCCGCATGGCATCGGTATCGCCCTGAGCCGCAGCGACGTAGTACCAGCGCCGCGCGTCGTCCAGGCGATCATGTTCATAGACGAGCTCCGCCAAGCGCCGAGGATCGTCGGCTGAATTGATGGCCAGTGCCTGATCGAGCCAATGCCGATCACCGCCCATCTCCGCCAGCTCCACAATCGCGCCGGCATGGCCAAGTGCTGTCGCTTGCCCAAGGTGTGAAGACCACTGTGTCTTCCGCTGCTGCACAGTCTGCGCAGCGAGCGCCCACTCAAGCCGAATGCCGTCAAGGACTGCACCCGCTTGGAGCTGGCCGAGCCAATACTCGCCACTTAGCCCTGGTTGGTGATCGTCAGCATCGAGGTTCCCTCTATACAGATGTGCGAGTGCGTAGTGGGCCGATGGATTTCGCTTTTCCGCTAGCCTGCTCAATCCATCAATCAACACCTGGATATCCGCAGCGGCCTGCACGCCCAGCAGCTCGAACGGATCCTCTTGAAGTGCCTCGACAACCTCTTCGGGGGTCAGTGCGGTCAGATTCCTTTCCTTTATATAGGCAAGGAGCGATTCACCCATTTTTGCGGAGGCCTCAGCGTAACCCAGCTCACGAAGGCGCCTCTCGAGCAGTGCCAGATTCCCAGCAGGGCAATCAGCCCAGTCTGCCGACACAACAAGCACGTGGGTCGCGGTCAGCGAGGCATATGCGCCAAAGCCAAGAGCGGCGGCCAGCAACTCATAGGCGTGGCTTTGCGCGACTGGCGCCCCGCCGGCAGCTTGCAGGTATTGTTTTACGGTAAATGCGAGTGCTTTGAGTGACATGAAACCATCCTCGGTGCACAGCCGATAGGAGCAAGCGGCACACGTTTAAGCCCCAGAACGGCTGTGGGCATGGTGGTTTCAAGCGAATGAAGGGGAAAATGCCTGTTTTAACTCGTGTGCAAGTTGGGCGGGCGCCTGCCCGCAATACTAGCGGGCAGCCCAACACCAAGTCGAGAGTTTGGGTGGCAGCGGGTTCGTCCAAGGTCCAATGCAAGCACTCCCGCAACCTGGAGCTGACCAAGCCAGTACTTGCCGCCTGGCCCAAGCTGTCCCCGATGAATCGAGGGGCTAGCAATTCACACTGTCATGTACTTGGACAGTCATGCCGAAGGACAGCAGTCGAACGATTGGCTCAGGTGTGAGTACTAAGACCATTTCATCGCCAGATACAGGCTGCGTTGCAGCCTGGTAGCCGTCGAAAGACCAGCGCCATTGCCGAGCGGCCCATACCAAAAACGCCTCGCTTCCGGTGGTGAACATTGTGCCGTCGGGCAGATCCCGTAGCTTCGACGACCACGTTTTCTTCTCGCCCTGATCATCCAAGCGTGCCGCTTGAAGTCGCGTGTCCATCTCGGCAGCACTGGGCTTGGCAGAGGTGGAATAGGCAGACGCCCAGGCGGCCTGGAAATCGTTGTAGCGCCCACGACGGCACTGAGCGCAAGGCCGGTGGCCAGCGGCAAAAGCCGTTGCTTCATCAAGGAAAAACAGTTCGGTGTAGCTATTGGGCATCATCATCTGGGGACGTTTACCCCATTTCTGGACGTCCAGAGTGCAGGCGATCCAGGCTTCGTCTCGCCATGCCCGGACGATGGCCTTCTGACTGTTATGAAGTTTCCCTCGGTTACCCATTAGCGTGCCCTTCGACCGTACGGATCGGAGCTTTCCCCATGGGTCAACACGATTCTGAAGCGGCTCTGTTCTAACGCTTTCGGACATTTTGCCCTCCCTTCCTTGGCACGATTAACTGTCACCCCAGGGGGCGCCGCCAGCGTTCCGTCGAATTCGACTTGAACTGGCGGTGCATCGTTGGCTACTCGCTCGACTCAAGCAACTCCATTGAACTAGACGGATCCGCGAGGCGATAGCCCATTGCCCGGTAACCGGCCTGACGCTTGCTCCACATCCGTAACAACGCCGGATGTCCGGCATCCACGAAGTCGATGATGCGGACGTCAGCCTTGCTGGCATGCTGTCCTGGTTTGGCAAAAGCCGATCATAGGAGGTCAGCGCCAGTTGCCGCGTGTGTTCGCAGGTATGGCTGATGATCGCGGTACCCAAGCGGCGTGCCTCAGACGCCGCTACATAGCTCGCGAAGAAAATCCAAGCATGCGCCCCATGGCCGGAGCGCGAAATTTCCACCGCAACCGGCACCTCCAACTCTCGGCATGACTGAGCAAAGGCCCGGACATCGTCCTGCCAGTCGGCCTCGTCGAAATCCACGGCCAGGAAATGGCAAGTGTCATCCGGCATCAGTGGATAGACACCAATCACGATCTCACCGGCCAGATGCCGGTACAGCACCTGGTCGCTCAGGGGTATCAGCTGACGATGCGGACACTCGCCGCATTTGATCCGGGGCTTCTCGCGAACAACGATGTTGAAACGCTCCCCCTATTGGCCCTGCGAGACACCGCCTGACAGTGGATTCGCCGTTCCCGGATCGAACGGGCAGGGCGGTGCCGGTGGCTTGCTGACCTAAAAGAAAAACCCCGGCACAAAGGCCGGGGCTTGGAGCTGGATCGCGACATTAATTCCGCTCAAACGCGACAATTAACCTGCCCGTCGACAAGTCGTTACACATCGAGGTTGGACACCGCCAGGGCGTTGCTCTCGATGAAATCACGACGCGGTTCCACAGCATCACCCATGAGGGTGTTGAAGATCTGGTCCGCGGCGATGGCGTCTTCGATGGTGACCTTGAGCATGCGACGAACGTTCGGATCCATGGTGGTTTCCCACAGCTGCTCCGGGTTCATCTCACCCAACCCCTTGTAGCGCTGGATGGTGTGGCGCTTGGTGCTTTCGGTCATCAGCCAGGCCAGGGCTTCCTTGAAGCTGGTCACCGGTTTCTTGCGCTCGCCACGCTGGACGAATGCACCTTCTTCCAGCAGGTTGCTGAGCTGGTCGCCCAGTTCGGTCACCTGGCGGTAGTCGTTGCTGGCGAAGAAGTCGCGGTTGAAGGTGATGTAGTGGGACAGGCCGTGGGCGGTCTGTTCCACTTCCGGCAGCCACAGGTGGCGCTCGCGGTCCTCGCGCAGGCTCGCGGTGTAGGTCAGGCCGGACTTCTCGGCAGCCTTCAGGCGTGCCTGGAAGCCTTCCAGCCAGGACTGCATCGCCGCCTGGTCGGAGAGCTGATCGACGCCGACACGTGGCAGGTAGATCATGTGCTCGGTCAGATCCTGCGGGTACAGGCGCGACAGACGCTTCAGGGTGCGCATCACGTTGCGGTAGCCATTCACCAGGCGCTCGAGCGCTTCGCCAGAGAGGCCCGGGGCGTTCTCGTTGACGTGCAGGCTGGCTTCTTCCAGCGCGGACTGGGTCATGTACTCATCCATGGCCTCGTCGTCCTTGATGTACTGCTCCTGCTTGCCCTTCTTCACCTTGTACAGCGGCGGCTGGGCGATATAGACGTAGCCGCGCTCGATCAGCTCCGGCATCTGCCGGAAGAAGAAGGTCAGCAGCAGGGTACGGATGTGCGAGCCGTCGACGTCGGCGTCGGTCATGATGATGATGTTGTGGTAGCGCAGTTTCTCGATGTTGTATTCCTCGCGGCCGATACCGCAACCCAGCGCGGTGATCAGGGTGCCGACTTCCTGGGAAGACAACATCTTGTCGAAACGGGCTTTCTCCACGTTGAGGATCTTGCCCTTGAGCGGAAGGATCGCCTGGGTCTTTCGGTTGCGGCCCTGCTTGGCCGAGCCGCCCGCGGAATCACCCTCCACTATGTAGAGTTCGGAAAGGGCAGGGTCCTTCTCCTGGCAGTCCGCCAACTTGCCCGGCAGGCCGGCGATGTCCAGGGCGCCCTTGCGGCGGGTCATCTCACGGGCCTTGCGCGCGGCTTCGCGAGCGCGGGCGGCGTCGATCATCTTGCCGACGACGGCCTTGGCTTCGTTGGGATTTTCCAGCAGGAAGTCGGCGAAGTACTTGCCCATTTCCTGTTCCACCGCAGTCTTCACCTCGGAGGAGACCAGCTTGTCCTTGGTCTGGGAGCTGAACTTGGGATCCGGCACCTTGACCGAGATGATCGCCGTGAGGCCTTCGCGGGCGTCATCGCCGGTGGTGGCAATCTTGTACTTCTTCGCCAGGCCTTCCTGCTCGATGTAGTTGTTCAGGTGGCGAGTCAGGGCAGAGCGGAAGCCCGCCAGGTGAGTACCGCCGTCACGCTGGGGAATGTTGTTGGTGAAGCAGAGGATGTTCTCGTTGAAGCTGTCGTTCCATTGCAGGGCAACTTCCACGCCCACGCCGTCCTCTTCGCGCTGGACATTGAAATGGAACACCTCGTTGACGATGGTCTTGTTGGTGTTGAGGTACTCGACGAAGGCCTTGAGCCCCCCCTCGTACTTGAACATTTCTTCCTTGCCGCTGCGTTCGTCGCGCAGGAGGATGCCAACACCGGAGTTCAGGAAGGACAGTTCGCGCAGGCGCTTGGCCAGGATGTCCCAGCTGAAGTGGATGTTGTTGAAAGTCTGGGCCGATGCCTTGAAGTGCACCTCGGTGCCAGTGCCCTCGGTTTCGCCAACCGGGCGCAGCGGGAACTGCGGGACGCCATGGTGGTAGACCTGTTCCCAGACTTGGCCGGCACGGCGGATGGTCAGGCGCAGTTCTTCGGACAGCGCATTCACCACCGACACACCCACTCCGTGCAGACCGCCGGAGACCTTGTAGGTGTTGTCGTCGAACTTACCGCCTGCGTGTAGCACGGTCATGATGACCTCGGCGGCGGAAACCCCTTCTTCCTTATGGATGTCCACCGGAATGCCACGGCCGTTGTCGCGCACGGTGATGGATTCATCGGTATGGATAGTGATGCTGATCTCAGTGCAGAAACCGGCAAGGGCTTCGTCGATCGAGTTGTCGACGACCTCGAACACCATGTGGTGCAGGCCGGTCCCATCATCGGTGTCGCCGATGTACATACCGGGGCGTTTGCGTACGGCATCCAGCCCTTTCAGCACCTTGATGCTGGAAGAGTCGTACGTTTTGGTCTCGCTCATGCTTCACTCCCGATGATCGTGGGGCTGATACAACCATGTTCCACGTGGAACACGGCGACCGGCGTATCCTTGCGCCAGCAGTCCCTCAGAAATTCATGGTCAACGCAGGTGATGAACACCTGGCAATCCAAATCTTCCAGCAGCCGGCAAAGTGCCTGCCGATGCTGTTCGTCCAACTCTGACGGTAAGTCGTCAACTAGGTAGATGCACTGGCCGCGCTTCGCCTGGTTCACCAGATGGCCCTGGGCGATCCGCAGCGCGCAGACCACCAGCTTCTGCTGCCCGCGAGAAAGTATGTCTGCGGCATTGTGTGCACCTGAGCGCAATCGCAGGTCAGCGCGTTGCGGTCCCGCCTGGGTATGCCCGATCTGTCGATCGCGGAGCAGGGAAGTGGCCACCACTTCGGATAGCTCCCGATCCTTGTCCCAGCCCCGGTAGTAGCTGAGTGTGAGACTGTCGAGTTCCACCAAGTCGGCAAGTGTCCGCTCGAAGACCGGTTTCAATGCCTGGATATAGGCCCGTCGATACTGGTCGATTTCACCGCTGGCCAGGCATAGTTCCCGGTCCCAGGCCGCCTGCGAAGCGGCGTCCAGTGTACCATGCCGGAGCCATGAGTTCCGCTGTCGCAGGGCCTTCTGCAGCCGTTGCCAGGCTGGAAGGAAACGAGGTTCCACGTGGAACACTCCCCAATCGAGAAACTGCCGACGAATCTTTGGCGATCCTTCGAGCAAGCGAAAACTGTCCGGATTGATCAACTGCAAGGGCAGCGCCTCGGCCAACTGAGCTGTGCTCTTGGCGCTCTGCCCATCGATACGAATCTGGAACTCCCCCTGGCGATCCCGTGAGATTCCCAGGTTGCACTGGCCACCCTCGCCAAGGCTCACCTGCCCGAACACAAGACACGCAGGCTGCTCGTACTGGATTACCGGCTGCAGGCGTGAACTGCGAAAGGAACGGGCCAGGCCGAGAAGATAAATGGCTTCCAGCAGACTGGTTTTGCCGCTGCCGTTGTCGCCGTAGAGGATATTGATGCGGGGGGAGGGGGAGAGGGTCACCGGGTGCAGGTTACGCACACCGGTGACCGAGATACGGCTGAGGGACATCGAGTCGTTACAGACGCATCGGCATTACGACGTAGGAAGAATCGTCGTTGTCGGCTTCCTGCAGCAATGCGCTGCTGTTGGCGTCCGACAGGATCAGGCGAACCTGTTCGGTGGACATCACGCTCAGCACGTCCAGCAGGTAGCTGACGTTGAAACCGATCTCCAGGTTGCCACCGTTGTAATCCACGGCGACTTCTTCCTCGGCCTCTTCCTGCTCAGGGTTATTGGCCTGGATCTTCAGCAATCCGGACGCCAGGGTCAGGCGAATGCCACGGTATTTCTCGTTGGAGAGAATCGCGGTACGGCTGAAGGCCTCGCGCAGGGCCTGGCGATCACCGAGCACCAGCTTGTCGCCACCGCGGGGCAGCACACGCTCGTAGTCGGGGAACTTGCCGTCCACCAGCTTGGAGGTAAAGGTGAATTCGCCGGTGGTGGCACGGATATGGTGCTGGCCGAGGACGATGCGGACTTCACCATCCTGCTCGGTGAGCAGGCGGGCCAGTTCCAGAATACCCTTGCGCGGCACGATAACCTGGTGACGCTCGACGCCTTCGATACCGGAAGCCATGGCGCACATCGCCAGGCGATGGCCATCAGTCGCCACAGCGCGCAGGGTGCCGGCGTTCACTTCCAGCAGCATGCCGTTGAGGTAGTAGCGCACGTCCTGCTGGGCCATGGCGAAGCTGGTGCGTTCGATCAGGCGACGCAGCTTGCTCTGCACCAGGCTGAAATTCAGCGAACCGGGACCTTCTTCCACCGTCGGGAAATCGTTCGCCGGCAGGGTGGAAAGCGTGAAACGGCTGCGGCCGGCCTTGATCAGCAACTTCTGCTCATCCACACGGATATCGATCAGTGTGTCGCTGGGCAGGCTCTTGCAGATATCCATCAGCTTGCGCGCCGGTACCGTGATCTCACCTGGCTCAGCCGGCTCTTCCAGTGCGACGCGCCCGACCAGCTCGACCTCGAGGTCAGTGCCAGTCAACGACAGTTGCTGGCCTTCGACCACCAGCAACACGTTGGAGAGGACCGGCAATGTCTGGCGGCGCTCGACGACGCCGGCGACCAGTTGCAGGGGTTTCAACAGGGCTTCGCGTTGAATTGTTAAATGCATGGTCTAGTCCCTTGCCTCTTGGGCTGCGATCAGGTGGTCAGTGTACGCAGCAGATTCTTGTAATCCTCGCGGATATCCGCGTCGGATTCCCTTAATTGCGCAATCTTACGACAGGCGTGGAGCACGGTGGTGTGGTCTCGTCCACCGAAGGCATCGCCGATTTCCGGCAGGCTGTGGTTGGTCAGCTCCTTGGACAGCGCCATGGCGACCTGCCGCGGCCTGGCAACCGAGCGCGAACGGCGCTTGGACAGCATGTCGGACATCTTGATCTTGTAGTACTCGACTACGGTGCGCTGGATATTGTCGATGCTGACCAGTTTGTCCTGCAGGGCCAGCAGGTCCTTCAGCGACTCACGGATAAGCTCGATGGTGATGTCCCGCCCCATGAAGTGGGCGTGGGCGATCACACGCTTCAGTGCGCCTTCCAGTTCGCGCACGTTGGAACGGATGCGTTGGGCAATGAAGAACGCGGCATCATGCGGCAGATCGACCTTGGCCTGCTCGGCCTTCTTCATCAGGATCGCCACGCGGGTTTCCAGCTCCGGCGGCTCGACGGCGACCGTCAGGCCCCAGCCAAAACGCGACTTGAGGCGCTCTTCCAGGCCTTCGATCTCCTTCGGGTAGCGGTCGCTGGTGAGGATCACCTGCTGACCACCTTCCAGCAAGGCGTTGAAGGTGTGGAAAAACTCTTCCTGCGAACGCTCCTTGCGGGCGAAGAACTGGATATCGTCGATGAGCAGGGCATCCACCGAGCGATAGAAGCGCTTGAACTCGTTGATGGCGTTCAGCTGCAAGGCCTTGACCATGTCCGCGACGAAACGCTCGGAGTGCAGGTACACCACCTTGGCATTCGGATTCTTCTTCAGCAGATGGTTACCCACAGCGTGCATCAGGTGGGTCTTGCCGAGGCCGACGCCACCATAGAGGAACAGCGGGTTGTAACCGTGCTTGGGGTTGTCCGCTACCTGCCAGGCCGCCGCGCGGGCCAGCTGGTTGGACTTACCCTCGACGAAGTTCTCGAAGGTGAAGGTTCGATTCAGGTAGCTGGTGTGCTTCAGTGCCCCTTCCACCTGCACGGAACGTTCGGTGCGAATGGCCGGCGCTGGCACCACGGACGCCAGCGGGTCGAGATTATCGCGGGTCTCTTCCACGGTCTCGATGCGCATCTGCGAGGGTGCGGGTGCCGGAGGGGGCGGCGGCGCCATTACCGGCGGCGGGGGCGGCGGAGCCTTCCGTGGAGCCGGGCTGCGCTTGCTGCCTATTAATAAGGAGAGGGCAGGCGCCAGGCCGTTGCCCCGTTCGCCGAGCAACTCGAGGAGCCGCCCCATGTACTTCTCGTTGACCCAATCGAGTACGAAACGGTTGGGCGCATAGACCCTCAGTTCGTCTCCATCGGCTTCAACCTGCAATGGGCGGATCCAGGTGTTGAATTGCTGGGCAGGCAGCTCATCGCGCAGGAGCTCCACGCACTGCTGCCAAAGTTCCACTGACACGGATATCCCCCAAGTCGGAAAGGTGCCGGACGCAAAAAACAGGAGGCCATTGTAACGGTCGGCGAACGAGTTATCCACACGAAAAGGGGCCAATGGTTGAATAAAATCAAGATGTTATTCACCGCACAGGGCAGCTCCGTGCTTGGCATGAATCTTGTGGATAACAGGCCCTGAAGTCCCCCTCAGGCCTTGGGGAAAACCGCCTGGATAATCCGCCTGTGGGTAACTCGGCGATCCACCCCCAGTTTCTTCCCAGCCCTCCCACAACCAGGGCACTCGTTGTAGACAGGCTTGTTAGCACGACTCACACCAGACCCCATGCCGCTCGGAACGAGTTTTCCACAGCCAGGGGCCGACCCTGCTTTAAAAAACACAACCAAGCTTTTTTGAATTTCCTTTCCTTCTATATTCTTTTGTCGGCGGCGCTGGTTGGAAATTGACCTGCCCGCGCCCTTTCTCTAGAATTGCCGGTCTCTTTAAACGGGGGCCACTTCCGGCCCGTAGTGACCACCAGGTAAAGCATCATGAAACGCACTTTCCAACCCAGCACCATCAAGCGCGCTCGCACCCACGGTTTCCGTGCCCGCATGGCCACCAAGAACGGCCGTCAAGTCCTGTCGCGTCGTCGCGCCAAGGGCCGCAAGCGCCTGACCGTCTGATCTATCCGGAACGGGTGGTGAGTCAGGGCTTCGGTCGGGAAAAGCGTCTGCTGGTTCCCCGACAATTCAAGGCAGTCTTCGACTCACCGACCGGGAAGGTTCCCGGCAAGCACGTCCTGCTCCTCGCGCGCGATAACGGTCTCGATCACCCCCGTCTCGGCCTGGTGATCGGCAAAAAGAGCGTCAAGCTCTCCGTGGAGCGCAACCGCCTCAAACGCCAGATTCGCGAATCCTTCCGCCATAACCTCGAGTTGCTGGCCGGTTGGGACATCGTGATCGTGGCACGCAAAGGCATTGGCGACCTGGAGAACCCCGAATTGAGGCATCAGTTCGGCAAACTCTGGAAGCGCCTAGCGCGTAGCCGGGCTCGCCCTGAACCATCGACCGGATCAGGGGTGTCCGACAGTCCCCATGCGTAAACTGGCCCTCGCTCCGATCCAGTTCTACCGCTACGCCATCAGCCCACTGATGGCCAGTCACTGTCGTTTCTATCCCAGTTGTTCCTGCTACGCGCAGGAAGCCATCGAACAACATGGCGTCCTGCGTGGTGGCTGGCTGACCCTGCGTCGGCTCGGCCGCTGTCATCCGTGGAATCCGGGCGGCTATGACCCGGTGCCACCCGCCAACACTTCCCAACCCTCTTCGATGGCCGAGTAATCATGGATATTCAACGCTCGATCCTGATCGTCGCCCTGGCAATCGTGTCCTATCTGATGGTTCTCCAGTGGAACCAGGACTACGGTCAAGCCGCCTTGCCGAGCGCGGGCACCAGCGCGAACACCGCGCAAGCGACCCTGCCGGACAACACCGCAACCGCCAAGTCCAGCGACGACGTACCGACCGCCAGTGCAGAACGCACCGAGCCGGCAGTCGCGCAGGCCGCGCCCAGCGCCGACCTGATCCGCGTTGAAACCGATGTGCTCAACCTGGCGATCGACCCGAACGGCGGCGACATCGTCCAACTGACGCTGCCGAAATACCCCCGCCGCCAGGACCACCCGGACGTTCCGTTCCAGTTGTTCGACAACGGTGGCGAGCGTCTCTACCAGGCCCAGAGCGGCCTGGTCGGCGCCAACGGCCCGGATGCTCGCGCCAATGGCCGCCCGCTCTACAGTGCCGCCCAGCGCAACTTCAAGCTGGCCGACGGCCAGGAGCAACTGGTGGTCGACCTGACCTTCAGCGAGGCCGGCGTCAACTATGTCAAGCGCTTCACCCTGACCCGCGGCAAATACGACCTGCAGGTGTCGTACAAGATCGACAACCAGGGTGCACAGCCCTGGACCGGCAGCATGTACGCCCAGCTCAAGCGTGACGCCAGTGCCGACCCGTCCACCACTACCGCCACCGGCGTGTCCACCTATCTGGGCGCCGCGGTCTGGACTCCGGACGAGCCGTACAAGAAGCTCTCCATCAAGGACATGGACAAGCAGCCCTTCAAGGAGACCGTGCAGGGCGGTTGGGTGGCCTGGCTGCAACACTACTTCGTGACCGCCTGGGTCGCACCGAAGGACCAGAACAACGCCATCCAGTCCCGCAAGGACTCCCGCGGCAACTACATCGTCGGTTTCGTGGGCCCGGCTCTGAACGTTCCGGCCGGTGCCCAGGCTGAAACCTCCGCCACGCTCTACGCCGGTCCGAAGGTCCAGGATCACCTGAAGGAACTCTCCCCGGGCCTGGAACTGACCGTCGACTACGGTTTCCTCTGGTTCATCGCCCAGCCGATCTTCTGGCTGCTGCAACATATCCACAGCCTGCTGGGCAACTGGGGCTGGTCGATCATCGTCCTGACCATCCTGATCAAAGGCGCGTTCTTCCCCTTGTCGGCAGCCAGCTACAAGTCCATGGCCCGCATGCGCGCCGTATCGCCGAAGCTGCAGGCGCTGAAGGAACAGTACGGTGACGATCGCCAGAAGATGTCCCAGGCGATGATGGAGCTGTACAAGAAGGAGAAGATCAACCCGCTGGGCGGCTGCCTGCCGATCCTGGTGCAGATGCCGGTGTTCCTGGCCCTCTACTGGGTACTGCTGGAAAGCGTGGAAATGCGCCAGGCCCCGTGGATGTTCTGGATCACCGACCTGTCGATCAAGGATCCTTTCTTCATCCTGCCGATCGTCATGGGCGCCACCATGTTCATCCAGCAGCAGCTGAACCCGACCCCGCCGGACCCCATGCAGGCCAAGGTGCTGAAGCTGATGCCGATCATCTTCACCTTCTTCTTCCTGTGGTTCCCCGCCGGCCTGGTGCTGTACTGGGTAGTCAACAACGTCCTGTCGATCGCCCAGCAGTGGTACATTACCCGGCAGATCGAGGCGGCCAGCAAGAAGGCAGCAGCCTGACAGCGACGCCAGACAGCTTGAACAAGACGCCCCCTCTGGGGGCGTCTTGCTATCCGCCATCCGCAGACCCCAAGGTATCCACAGATGACTCCTGTCCGTGACACCATCGCCGCCGTCGCCACCGCCCAGGGCCGTGGCGGAGTGGGCATCGTCCGCGTATCCGGGCCTCTCGCCGCGCGAATAGCCCAAGCCATTGGCGGCCGCGCGCCCAAGCCGCGTTTCGCCCATTACGGCCCCTTCCTGGACGGTTCCGGACAGACCCTGGACGAAGGCATTGCCCTCTACTTTCCCGGCCCCAACTCCTTCACTGGCGAGGACGTCTTCGAGCTTCAGGGCCATGGCGGCCCGGTGGTACTGGACCTGCTGCTGCGCCGCTGCATGGAACTTGGTGCCCGCCAGGCCCGTCCCGGCGAATTCAGCGAACGCGCTTTCCTCAACGACAAACTCGACCTGGCCCAGGCCGAGGCCATCGCCGACCTGATCGAAGCCAGCTCGGAACAGGCGGCGCGCAACGCCCTGCGCTCGCTGCAGGGCGAATTCTCGCGCCGGGTCCATGCCCTGACCGAGAAACTGATCGAACTGCGCATCTACGTCGAAGCCGCCATCGACTTCCCGGAGGAGGAAATCGACTTCCTCGCCGATGGCCACGTGCTTGGCCTGTTGGATCGCGTACGGGAAAACTTATCCACAGTGATGCGCGAAGCCGGCCAGGGTGCGCTGCTGCGCGACGGCATGACGGTGGTGATCGCCGGCCGCCCCAATGCCGGTAAATCCAGCCTGCTGAATGCCCTGGCCGGGCGCGAGGCGGCCATAGTCACCGATATCGCCGGCACCACCCGCGACGTATTGCGCGAACATATCCACATCGACGGCATGCCTCTGCACGTTGTGGATACCGCTGGCCTGCGCGATACCGAAGACCATGTGGAAAAGATCGGCGTCGAGCGTGCCCTCAAGGCCATAGGCGAAGCCGACCGGGTTTTGCTGGTGGTGGATGCCACGGCCCCCGAGGCTGCCGATCCCTTCGCGCTCTGGCCCGAATTCCTCGACCAGAAGCCCGACCCGGCCAGGGTCACCCTGATCCGTAACAAGGCCGATCTCAGTGGCGAATCCGTGGGCCTGGAAGTGAGCGATGACGGCCACGTCACCCTCAGCCTGTCCGCCCGCTCCGGCGATGGCCTGGAACTGCTGCGCGAGCACCTGAAGGCCTGCATGGGTTATCAACAGACCGCCGAAAGCAGCTTCAGCGCCCGCCGGCGGCACCTGGAAGCCCTGCGCCAGGCCGGTACCTTCCTCGATCACGGCCGCTCCCAGCTCACCTTGGCGGGCGCCGGCGAACTGCTGGCGGAAGACCTGCGCCAGGCCCAGCAGGCCCTGGGTGAAATCACCGGCGCCTTCAGCTCCGACGACCTGCTCGGCCGCATCTTCTCCAGCTTCTGCATCGGCAAGTAAGCCCCTCGTTTTATCCACAGCGAACGCGACCGCCTGCTTGTCGGGCGGTCCGTTGCTGCCTGTGCGTCCCGAAAAAGCCCCGCCTGAACCCTGTTGATAAGTTGCCCGCAACTCCGTCCATAAGCCTGGTGAAAAGCCCTGGGATAAATCCGCTGTGCATAACTTGGCTCGGCGTGCACAGCTTTCTGACGGCTTACACAGCGGCTACGGGCAGGATCAACACAGGCTTATCATTTGCGAAAAGCTGCGTGGTAGAGGCTTTACAGGTGGTTATCCACAGAAGAAGGCTTCCCCAAGGTATAAACATAAAAACAGGCTTTTTTAAAAATTCTTCTCTTTTATTTTCTTTTACCCACAAGGACTTTTCCCCTTCTGGATAACTTCCGGGGAAAACCCGTGATCAGCCATCTGGCTATTTTTTGGCCAGACGACTTCATGAAGAGAGGGGAAATCCCCTATACTGTGCGGCTTTCTCTATTTCCCAGACCTGAACAGGCACGAGGTGCGTGGTGGACTTCCCTTCCCGTTTTGACGTGATCGTGATCGGCGGCGGCCATGCCGGCACTGAGGCTGCCCTGGCAGCCGCACGCATGGGCGTGAAGACCCTGCTGCTGACCCATAATGTGGAAACCCTTGGCCAGATGAGCTGCAACCCGGCTATCGGCGGTATTGGCAAGAGCCATCTGGTCAAGGAAATCGATGCCCTGGGCGGCGCCATGGCCACCGCTACCGACCTCGGCGGCATCCAGTTTCGTGTCCTCAACAGCCGCAAGGGACCGGCCGTGCGCGCTACCCGCGCCCAGGCCGATCGCGTTCTCTACAAGGCCGCGATTCGCGAGATCCTCGAGAACCAGCCGAACCTGTGGATATTCCAGCAGGCCTGCGATGACCTGATTGTGGAAAACGATCAGGTCAAGGGCGTGGTGACCCAGATGGGTCTGCGCTTCCATGCCGAATCGGTGGTACTCACTACCGGCACTTTCCTCGGCGGACTTATCCACATCGGCCTGCAGAACTACTCCGGCGGCCGCGCCGGCGACCCGCCGTCCATTGCCCTGGCCCAGCGCCTGCGCGAGCTGCCCCTGCGTGTCGGTCGCCTGAAGACCGGTACCCCGCCGCGCATCGACGGCCGCTCCGTGGACTTCTCGGTGATGACCGAGCAGCCCGGCGACACCCCGATCCCGGTGATGTCCTTCCTTGGTTCCAAGGAACAGCACCCGCGCCAGGTCAGCTGCTGGATCACCCATACCAACGCGCGCACCCACGAGATCATCGCCAGCAACCTCGATCGCTCGCCCATGTACTCGGGCGTGATCGAAGGCATCGGTCCGCGCTACTGCCCGTCCATCGAAGACAAGATCCATCGCTTCGCCGACAAGGAGAGCCACCAGGTCTTCCTCGAGCCGGAAGGCCTGACCACCCATGAGCTCTACCCCAACGGCATCTCCACCTCGTTGCCCTTCGATGTGCAGCTCGAGATCGTCCGCTCCATCCGTGGCATGGAAAACGCGCACATCGTGCGTCCCGGCTACGCCATCGAGTACGACTACTTCGATCCGCGCGACCTCAAGTACAGCCTGGAAACCAAGGTGATCTCCGGCCTGTTCTTCGCCGGCCAGATCAACGGCACCACCGGTTACGAAGAAGCCGGGGCCCAGGGCCTGCTGGCCGGCGCCAACGCCGCGCTGCGCGCCCGGGGCAAGGAAGCCTGGTGCCCTCGCCGCGACGAAGCCTATATCGGTGTGCTGGTGGACGACCTGATCACCCTGGGGACCCAGGAGCCCTACCGCATGTTCACCTCGCGCGCCGAGTACCGGCTGATCCTGCGCGAGGACAACGCCGACCTGCGCCTCACCGAGAAGGGCCGCGAGCTCGGCCTGGTGGATGACGAGCGCTGGGCGGCCTTCGAGGCCAAGCGCGAGGGCATCGCCCGCGAAGAGCAGCGCCTGAAGAGCACCTGGGTTCGCCCGGGAACGCCGGAAGGGGACGCCATCGCCCAGCGCTTCGGTACCCCGCTGGCCCATGAATACAACCTGCTCAACCTCTTGAGCCGCCCGGAAATCGACTACGCCGGCCTGGTGGAAGTGACCGGTGGCGGCGCCGAAGACCCGCAGGTGGCCGAGCAGGTGGAGATCAAGACCAAATACGCCGGCTACATCGACCGCCAGCAGGACGAGATCGCCCGCCTGCGCGCCAGCGAGGACATCCGCTTGCCCGAAGACCTGGACTACGCCGGCATTTCCGGCCTGTCCAAGGAAATCCAGCACAAGCTGGGCAATTCCCGTCCGGAAACCCTCGGGCAGGCCTCGCGCATTCCTGGCGTGACGCCGGCGGCGATTTCCCTGTTGCTGATCCACCTGAAGAAACGCAGCGCTAGCCAATCGCTGGAGAAACGCGCCTGATGTCCCTGGTTACCCAACGCCACGCCGACGAACTGTCCCGTGGCGCGCAACAACTCGCTGTCGAACTGACCCCCGAAAAACAGGAGCGACTGCTCGCCTACCTGGCCCTGCTGATCAAGTGGAACAAGGCCTACAACCTGACCGCGGTGCGCGATCCGGACGAAATGGTCTCGCGCCATCTGCTCGACAGCCTCAGCGTCGTAGCCCACGTGGCGGCGCTTGGGGATAACTGGCTGGACGTCGGCAGCGGCGGCGGCATGCCCGGCATCCCGCTGGCCATCCTGTTCCCCGAGCGGCACTTCACCCTGCTCGATTCCAACGGCAAGAAGACCCGCTTCCTCACCCAGGTGAAGCTGGAGCTGAAACTCGCCAATCTCGAAGTTGTCCACAGCCGGGTCGAAGCCTTCGCACCGGAGCGTCCGTTCAACGGTATCGTCTCCCGCGCCTTCAGCTCGCTGGAGGATTTCAGCAACTGGACCCGCCACCTCGGCGATGGCGAGACCCGCTGGTTGGCGATGAAGGGCCTGCACCCGGATGACGAGTTGCAGGCACTGCCGGACGACTTCCGCGTCGAGTCCGCGCATCAGCTGGAGGTTCCCGGTTGCCAAGGTCAGCGCCATCTGCTGATACTGCGCCGCACGCTATGAGGGGGAAGGCAGCCATGGCCAAGGTATTCGCAATCGCCAATCAGAAAGGCGGGGTCGGCAAGACCACCACCTGTGTCAACCTGGCGGCCTCTCTGGTCGCCACCAAGCGGCGCGTGCTGCTGATCGATCTCGATCCACAAGGCAACGCCACCATGGGCAGCGGTGTCGACAAGCTCGCCCTGGAACATTCCATCTATGACGTCCTGACCGGCGAATGCGACCTGGCGACGGCCATGCAGTTCTCCGAGCACGGCGGCTACCAGCTGCTGCCGGCCAACCGCGACCTCACCGCGGCGGAAGTGGCCCTGCTCAATGTGCCGAACAAGGAGCATCGCCTGCGCGAGGCCCTGGCGCCGGTTCGCGAGAACTACGACTACATCCTGATCGACTGTCCGCCCTCGCTGTCGATGCTGACCATCAACGCCCTGGCGGCGTCCGATGGCGTGATCATCCCCATGCAGTGCGAGTACTACGCGCTCGAAGGTCTGTCGGACCTGGTCAACAGCATCCAGCGCATCGGCCAGCTGCTGAACCCCAACCTGAAGATCGAAGGCCTGCTGCGCACCATGTACGACCCGCGCATCAGCCTGACCAACGAGGTGTCGGCGCAACTCAAGGAGCACTTCGGCGACAAGCTCTACGACGCGGTGATCCCGCGTAACGTGCGCCTGGCCGAAGCCCCCAGCTACGGCATGCCCGCCCTGGTCTACGACAAGCAATCCCGTGGCGCCGTCGCCTACCTGGCACTGGCTGGCGAACTGGTCCGCCGCCAGCGCGCCAAAGCCAAAACCGCTACCGCATAAGGAATCCTCATGGCCGCGAAAAAACGAGGTCTGGGCCGTGGCTTGGACGCCCTGCTGGGCGGCAGTACCGTAGCCACCCTTGAAGAAGAAGCCGTGAAGGTCGACACCCGCGAGCTTCAACACCTCCCCCTGGACCTGATCCAGCGCGGCAAGTACCAGCCCCGCCGAGACATGGACCCCACCGCCCTCGAGGAACTGGCCCAGTCGATCAGGGCCCAGGGCGTGATGCAGCCCATCGTGGTGCGCCCGATCGGCGCCGGCCGCTACGAGATCATTGCGGGCGAGCGGCGCTGGCGTGCCAGCCAGCAGGCCGGGCTGGACAAGATTCCGGCCATGGTTCGCGAGGTTCCCGACGAAGCCGCCATCGCCATGGCGTTGATCGAGAACATCCAGCGCGAGGACCTCAACCCCATCGAGGAAGCCATCGCCCTGCAGCGCCTGCAGCAGGAGTTCCAGCTCACCCAGCAGCAGGTGGCCGAAGCCGTCGGCAAGTCGCGGGTCACCATCACCAACCTGCTGCGCCTGATCGGCCTGCCGGAGGAGATCAAGACCCTGCTGTCCCACGGCGATCTGGAGATGGGCCACGCCCGTGCCCTGCTCGGCCTGCCCCTGGAGCGGCAGGTGGATGGGGCGCGACATGTTGTCGCACGCGGGCTTACCGTGCGCCAAACCGAGGCACTGGTTCGGCACTGGCTGAATGCCAAGGAGAAACCTGTCCAGTCAGCCAAATCCGACCCGGATATCAGCCGCCTCGAACAGCGTCTGGCTGAGCGCCTGGGCGCTCCGGTGCAGATCAAGCATGGTCAGAAAGGCAAAGGCCAACTGGTCATCCGCTATAACTCCCTCGACGAATTACAGGGCGTTCTGGCTCACATTCGCTGACACATCCGGTGCTGTAGCGACGGTCGGAATTCACTACCCGGCAGTTGAACGGGGTGGGTTGCCACCCTATACTCTGCGCGCAATTTTGTCGGCACAAACTATGCCAAGTCGTTGATTCCAGCGGCCGACCCCAGAGGAACAGCTGCGATGGATATCCGCACGCCAAACCGCCTGCCCTTCCATCGAATGCCGGTTTTCCCGGTGCTGCTGGCCCAACTGGTCGTCCTGCTGCTCGCCGCGGTCGTTCTGTGGCAGTGGCGTGGCGCGGTGGCTGGATACTCCGGCTTGTGCGGCGGCCTGATCGCCTGGTTGCCGAACCTGTATTTCGCCCGCAAGGCGTTCCGTTACAGCGGAGCCCGTGCAGCCCAGGCGATAGTCCGTTCTTTCTATGCGGGCGAGATGGGCAAGCTGATTTTGACGGCGGTGCTGTTCGCACTGACGTTCGCAGGTGTGAAACCCCTGGATGCGCCGGCGGTATTCGGCGTCTTCCTGCTGACCCAGTCGGTCAGCTGGTTCGCGCCCCTGCTGATGAGAAAAAGAATTTCGAAACCTTAGGGCGTTTGAGGCAAACATGGCAGAGCAAACCGCTTCGGGCTATATCCAGCACCACCTGCAGAACCTGACCTTCGGTCGTCTGCCCACCGGCGAGTGGGGTTTCGCCCACAGCGCCGAGCAAGCCAAGGAAATGGGCTTCTGGGCCTTCCACCTGGACACCCTGGGCTGGTCCATCGGCCTCGGCCTGCTGTTCGTCCTGCTGTTCCGCACGGCGGCCAAGAAGGCCACCTCCGGCGTTCCCGGCGGCCTGCAGAACCTGGTCGAAGTCATGGTCGACTTCGTCGACAGCAACGTCAAAGACACCTTCCACGGCCGCAATCCGCTGATCGCCCCCCTGGCGCTGACCATCTTCGTCTGGATCTTCCTGATGAACGCCATCGACCTGATCCCGGTGGACTGGATCCCGCTGCTGGCCGCCACGGTCGCTGGTAACGAGCACCTGGCCTTCCGCGCCGTTCCGACCACCGACCCGAATGCGACCCTCGGCATGGCCTTCTCGGTGTTCGGCCTGATCATCTTCTACAGCATCAAGGTCAAGGGCATCGGTGGCTTCCTCGGCGAGCTGACCCTGCATCCCTTCAGCAGCAAGAACATGCTGGTTCAGATCCTCCTGATCCCGGTCAACTTCCTGCTCGAGTTCGTCACCCTGATCGCCAAGCCGATCTCCCTGGCCCTGCGTCTGTTCGGCAACATGTACGCCGGCGAGCTGGTGTTCATCCTGATCGCCGTGATGTTCGGCGCCGGCATCCTGCTGCTGAGCGGCCTGGGTATCGCACTGCAGTGGGCGTGGGCCGTGTTCCACATCCTGATCATCACCCTGCAGGCCTTCATCTTCATGATGCTGACCATCGTCTACCTGTCGATGGCGCATGAGGACAACCATTAAGAACGCGCAGCGCATCCGCTGACCTTCTCCCTTCAGGGAGAAGGTGCCCGAAGGGCGGAAGAGGGTGTGTGGTTCGTTCGAGATGGTCCCGCGCCACGGCACGGGAAAGCCCGCAAGGGCAGTGGGAACAAAACGATTTCGCTTTACCGCTTCACTTAAACCTTAACCAACACGACATAAAGTCGGGAGGAAAAATGGAAACTGTAGTAGGTCTGACCGCGATCGCCGTAGCTCTGCTGATTGGTCTGGGTGCCCTGGGTACCGCCATTGGCTTCGGTCTGCTGGGTGGCAAGTTCCTGGAAGGCGCTGCTCGTCAGCCTGAAATGGTTCCGATGCTGCAGGTCAAGATGTTCATCGTGGCCGGTCTGCTCGACGCCGTAACCATGATCGGCGTTGGTATCGCCCTGTTCTTCACCTTCGCTAACCCGTTCATTGCTCAGGTAGCCCAGTAATCCTCGATTCCCGAGGATTGGACTGACAACGAACGAGCGAGGTGTTGGCGTGAACATTAATGCAACCCTGATCGGCCAGTCCGTTGCTTTCTTCATCTTCGTACTGTTCTGCATGAAGTTCGTGTGGCCTCCGGTCATCACTGCTCTGCGTGAACGTCAGAAGAAGATTGCTGATGGTCTGGACGCTGCCAACCGTGCGGCTCGTGACCTGGAGCTGGCCCATGAGAAAGTGGGCCAGCAACTGCGCGACGCCAAGGCTCAGGCAGCAGAAATCATCGAGCAAGCCAAGAAGCGCGCTTCCCAGATCGTCGACGAATCTCGCGATCAGGCACGTGCTGAAGGCGAGCGCCTGAAGGCGCAGGCTCAAGCCGAGATCGAGCAGGAACTGAACAGCGTCAAAGACGCGCTGCGCGCCCAACTGGGCAGCCTGGCCGTCAATGGTGCCGAGAAGATCCTGGGTGCCACTATCGATCAAAACGCGCACGCGGAGCTGGTTAACAAACTGGCAGCCGAAATTTAAGCGAGGGCGATCATGGCAGAACTGACCACGCTGGCCCGACCTTACGCCAAGGCTGCTTTCGAGTACGCCCAGGCCCATCAGCAGCTGGCCGCCTGGTCGGCCATGCTAGGCCTGGCCGCTGCGGTGTCGCAGGACGACACCATGCAGCGCGTGCTCAAAGCCCCGCGTCTGACGAGCGCAGAAAAAGCCAAGGCCTTCATCGAGGCGGTTGGCGACAAGCTCGAGGTCCAGGCACAGAATTTCGTCCACGTCCTTTCCGAGAACGGCCGCCTCGTGCTGCTGCCGGAAATTGCCGAACAGTTCGAGCTGTACAAGGCCGAGCAGGAAAAATCGGTGGATGTGGAAGTCACCAGTGCCTTCGCATTGAGCGATGAACAGCAAGACAAACTCGCCAAGGTTCTCAGCGCACGGCTCAGCCGGGAAGTGCGTCTGCACGCCGTGGAAGACTCCAGCCTCATTGGCGGTGTCGTCATCCGCGCCGGCGACCTGGTTATCGATGGCTCGGTTCGCGGCAAGCTCGCGAAACTGGCCGAAGCGTTGAAATCTTGAGTTTGAAGGGGCAGCAGAGCAATGCAGCAACTCAATCCTTCCGAAATTAGTGAAATCATCAAGGGACGTATCGAGAAACTCGACGTCTCTTCCCAAGCCCGCAACGAAGGCACCATCGTCTCCGTTTCCGACGGCATCGTGCGCATCTACGGCCTGGCCGACGTGATGTACGGTGAAATGATCGAGTTCCCGGGCGGCATCTACGGTATGGCGCTGAACCTGGAGCAAGACTCCGTTGGTGCCGTGATCCTGGGCAAATACCTCGGCCTCGCCGAAGGCATGAGCGCCAAGTGCACCGGCCGCATCCTGGAAGTCCCGGTTGGTCCGGAACTGCTGGGCCGCGTCGTTGACGCCCTCGGCAACCCGATCGACGGCAAAGGCCCGATCAACGCTCAAGCCACCGACGCGGTGGAAAAGGTAGCGCCGGGCGTGATCTGGCGTAAGTCGGTAGACCAGCCCGTGCAGACCGGCTACAAGGCCGTCGACGCCATGATCCCGATCGGCCGTGGCCAGCGCGAGCTGATCATCGGCGACCGTCAGATCGGCAAGACCGCCCTGGCCGTCGACGCCATCATCAACCAGAAAGACAGCGGCATCCGCTGCGTCTACGTAGCCATCGGTCAGAAGCAATCGACCATCGCCAACGTGGTTCGCAAGCTGGAAGAGAACGGCGCCCTGGCCAACACCATCATCGTGGCCGCCAGTGCTTCCGAATCCCCTGCGCTGCAGTACATCGCTCCGTACGCTGGCTGCACCATGGGCGAATACTTCCGCGACCGCGGCGAAGACGCCCTGATCATCTACGATGACCTGTCCAAGCAAGCCGTAGCCTACCGCCAGATCTCCCTGCTGCTGCGCCGCCCGCCGGGCCGCGAAGCCTACCCGGGCGACGTGTTCTATCTCCACAGCCGTCTGCTGGAGCGCGCTTCCCGCGTTTCCGAAGAGTACGTCGAGAAGTTCACCAACGGCGCCGTGAAAGGCAAGACCGGTTCCCTGACCGCCCTGCCGATCATCGAAACCCAGGCCGGTGACGTTTCCGCGTTCGTTCCGACCAACGTGATCTCCATCACCGACGGTCAGATCTTCCTGGAATCGGCCCTGTTCAACTCCGGTATCCGTCCGGCGGTCAACGCTGGTATCTCGGTATCCCGTGTTGGTGGCGCGGCCCAGACCAAGATCATCAAGAAGCTGTCCGGTGGTATCCGTACCGCCCTGGCCCAGTACCGTGAACTGGCTGCGTTCGCGCAGTTCGCTTCCGACCTGGACGAGGCTACCCGCAAGCAGCTGGAACACGGTCAACGCGTTACCGAGCTGATGAAGCAGAAGCAGTACGCGCCCATGTCCATCGCCGACATGTCGCTGAGCCTGTATGCCGCCGAGCGTGGCTTCCTGCAGGACATCGAGCTGACCAAGATCGGCGCCTTCGAGCAGGCCCTGATTGCTTACTTCAATCGTGATCACGCCGCCCTGATGGCGAAGATCAACGAGAAGGGTGACTTCAACGACGAAATCGACGCCGGCATCAAGGCTGGTATCGAGAAGTTCAAGGCCACCCAAACCTGGTAAGCCGCAGCGGGGGGTCGCAAGACCCCCCGCCTGCTAACCCGATAGGTGTTACATGGCAGGCGCAAAAGAGATTCGCAGCAAGATTGCGAGCATCAAAAGCACGCAAAAGATCACCAGCGCCATGGAAAAGGTGGCCGTCAGCAAGATGCGCAGGGCCCAACTGCGCATGGCTGCCAGCCGCCCCTACGCGGAGCGCATCCGCCAGGTGATCGGTCATTTGGCCAACGCGAACCCGGAATACCGTCACCCGTTCATGATCGAGCGCGAAGTCAAGCGCGTCGGTTATGTGGTGGTGAGCAGCGACCGTGGTCTGTGCGGCGGCTTGAACATCAACCTGTTCAAGACCCTGGTCAAGGACATGGCGGGTTACCGCCAGGAAGGCGTGGAGATCGACCTCTGCGTGATTGGTGGCAAGGGTGCGGCCTTCTTCCGCAACTACGGCGGTAACGTCGTTGCAGCCATCAGCCACCTCGGCGAGGAACCCTCGATCAACGATCTGATCGGCAGTGTCAAGGTCATGCTCGATGCATACCTGGAAGGCCGTATCGATCGTCTGTTCGTGGTCTCCAACAAGTTCGTCAACACCATGACGCAGAAGCCGACCGTGGACCAACTGGTTCCGCTGGTGGCCGACCCGGATCAAGAGTTGAAGCATCACTGGGACTACCTCTACGAACCCGACGCCAAGGAGATCCTCGAGGGTCTGCTGGTGCGTTACGTGGAATCCCAGGTGTATCAGGCCGTGGTTGAGAACAACGCCTGCGAGCAGGCGGCACGGATGATCGCGATGAAGAACGCCACCGACAACGCCGGTGACCTGATCAGCAACCTCCAGCTGATCTACAACAAGGCGCGTCAGGCAGCGATCACTCAAGAGATTTCGGAAATCGTCGGCGGCGCTGCCGCGGTTTAAGACCGGTTCATATATTTAGAGGAACCAGATATGAGTAGCGGACGTATCGTTCAAATCATCGGCGCCGTTATCGACGTGGAATTCCCGCGTGATCAGGTGCCGAACGTTTACGACGCGCTGAAAGTCAGCGGCGTCGAAACCACCCTGGAAGTCCAGCAGCAGCTGGGCGACGGCGTGGTTCGTTCCATCGCAATGGGTTCGACCGAAGGCCTCAAGCGTGGCCTGGGCGTATCCAACACTGGCGCAGCCATCGCCGTCCCGGTCGGTAAAGCGACCCTGGGCCGCATCATGGACGTGCTCGGCAACCCCATCGACGAGGCCGGCCCCATCGGCGAAGAAGAGCGCTGGGTGATCCACCGCGACGCTCCGTCCTACGCCGAACAGGCGGGTGGCAACGAGCTGCTGGAAACCGGCATCAAGGTAATCGACCTGGTCTGCCCCTTCGCCAAAGGCGGCAAGGTAGGCCTGTTCGGTGGTGCCGGCGTGGGCAAGACCGTGAACATGATGGAACTGATCCGTAACATCGCCATCGAGCACAGCGGTTACTCCGTGTTCGCCGGCGTGGGTGAGCGTACTCGTGAGGGTAACGACTTCTACCACGAGATGAAGGACTCCAACGTTCTGGACAAAGTGGCCCTGGTATACGGCCAGATGAACGAGCCGCCGGGCAACCGTCTGCGCGTTGCACTGACCGGCCTGACCATGGCCGAGAAGTTCCGTGACGAAGGCCGCGACGTTCTGCTGTTCGTCGACAACATCTACCGTTACACCCTGGCCGGTACCGAAGTGTCCGCGCTGCTGGGTCGTATGCCGTCCGCTGTGGGTTACCAGCCGACCCTGGCCGAGGAAATGGGCGTTCTGCAAGAGCGCATCACCTCCACCAAGACCGGTTCGATCACCTCCATCCAGGCCGTATACGTTCCCGCGGACGACCTGACCGACCCGTCCCCGGCGACCACCTTCGCCCACCTGGACGCCACCGTCGTACTGTCCCGTGACATCGCCTCGCTGGGTATCTACCCGGCCGTGGACCCGCTGGACTCGACCTCCCGCCAGCTGGATCCGCTGGTGATCGGCCAGGACCACTACGAGACCGCTCGTGGCGTGCAGTACGTTCTGCAGCGCTACAAGGAGCTGAAGGACATCATTGCGATCCTGGGTATGGACGAACTGTCCGAAGCGGACAAGCAGCTCGTTAACCGTGCTCGTAAGATCCAGCGCTTCCTGTCCCAGCCGTTCTTCGTGGCCGAAGTCTTCACCGGTTCCCCGGGCAAGTACGTATCGCTGAAGGACACCATCGCTGGCTTCAAAGGCATCCTCAACGGTGACTACGACCACCTGCCCGAGCAGGCGTTCTACATGGTCGGCGGCATCGAAGAAGCCATCGAGAAAGCGAAGAAACTGTAACCCCCTGGGCGCCCGGCAACGGGCGCTTACGTGAGGCAAGCGTATGGCTATTACTGTCCATTGCGATATCGTCAGCGCCGAAGCGGAGATCTTCTCCGGTCTGGTGGAGATGGTGATTGCGCACGGCCACCTGGGCGATCTGGGTATCGCGCCGGGCCACGCCCCGCTGATCACCGACCTCAAGCCGGGTCCGATCCGCCTGGTCAAGCAGGGTGGTGAGGAAGAGGTGTACTACATCTCCGGCGGTTTCCTCGAGGTCCAGCCGAACATGGTGAAGGTCCTGGCCGACACCGTTCTGCGCGCCAGCGACCTGGACGAAGCTGCTGCTCAGGAGTCCCTCAAGGCTGCTGAGAAGGCCCTGCACGAGAAGGGCGCGGAGTTCGATTACTCCACCGCCTCCGCTCGTCTGGCCGAGGCCGCAGCCCAGCTGCGCACCGTTCAGCAGATCCGCAAGAAGTTCGGCGGCTAAGCCGGCGCACTTCAATGCGATCGAGTTAAAGGGTAGCCTTGGCTACCCTTTTTCTTTTCCGGAATTCCGGTTTTCGCTTACCAGTCCGATTCGGTGATCCCTCCCATGTCTCTCGATATCGTCATCCTCGCCGCCGGCCAGGGCACGCGCATGCGTTCGGCCCTGCCCAAGGTCCTGCATCCGGTGGCCGGCAAGGCCATGCTCGGCCATGTCATCGACACCGCCCGCAAGCTCCAGCCCCAGGGCATCCACGTGGTCATCGGCCATGGCGCCGAAGCCGTGCGCGAGCGGCTGGCTGCGGATGACCTGAACTTCGTCCTCCAGGCGGAGCAATTGGGCACCGGCCACGCCGTCGCACAGGCCCTGCCGCAGTTGTCCGCCGAGCGCGTGCTGATCCTCTACGGCGACGTGCCGCTGATCGAGGTGGAAACCCTGCAACGCCTGCTGGAAAAGGTGCAGGACGACCAGCTCGCCCTGCTCACCGTGGACCTGATCGATCCCACCGGCTACGGCCGGATCGTTCGTGACACCGCCGGCGTGGTGAAGGCCATCGTCGAGCACAAGGACGCGACCCCCGAGCAGCGCGCCATCTGCGAAGGCAATACCGGCATCCTCGCCGTGCCCGGCAAGCGCCTGGCCGACTGGCTGGGGCGCCTGTCCAACGACAACGCCCAGGGCGAGTACTACCTCACCGATGTCATCGCCATGGCCGTGGCCGATGGCCTGGTGGTGGCCACCGAGCAGCCCCATGACGCCATGGAAGTGCAGGGTGCCAACGACCGCATCCAGCTCGCGGAACTGGAGCGCCACTACCAGAAGCGCGCGTCACGCCGCCTGATGGCCCAGGGCGTCACCCTGCTGGACCCGGCCCGCTTCGACCTGCGCGGCGAAGTGATCGTCGGCCGCGACGTGCTGATCGACGTGAACGTGATCCTCGAAGGCCGTGTGGTGATCGAGGACGGTGTGCAGATCGGCCCGAACTGCGTGATCAAGGACAGCACCCTGCGCCGTGGCGCAATCGTCAAGGCCAGCAGCCACCTGGAAGGTGCCGAACTGGGCGAGGGCGCCGATTGCGGTCCGTTCGCGCGCCTGCGCCCCGGTGCCGTGCTGGGCGCCAAGGCCCATGTGGGGAACTTCGTCGAACTGAAGAACGCCGTGCTGGGCGAGGGCGCCAAGGCCGGTCACCTGACCTACCTGGGCGATGCCGAGGTAGGTGCACGCACCAACGTCGGTGCCGGCACCATCACCTGCAACTACGATGGTGCCAACAAGTTCCGCACCGTCATGGGCGAGGACGTCTTCATTGGCTCCAACAGTGCCCTGGTCGCGCCGGTGACCCTGGGCGACGGCGCCACCACCGGTGCCGGCTCCACCATCACCCAGGACGTGCCGGCCCATACGCTGGCCGTTGGCCGGGGTAAACAGCGCAACATCGAAGGCTGGAAACGGCCGGTGAAGATCAAGAAGTAAGGTTGTGCATAACCCGGGCTGTGGATAACCCATGGCCCAGACCAAAAGGCGGCCCAGGCCGCCTTTTGTCGTTTTCGGGGTTGACGCAAAGGCTTCGTTAGGTTTTGATTCGCGCCATTATCTTTCGAACCGAAACTTTCGTTGATGACGAAACGCAACACGCCCCAGCGCCGCCATGCCATCCTCGCCCTGCTCGACACGCAGGGCGAGGTGAGCGTCGACGAGCTGGCCAAGGCCTTCGCCACCTCCGAAGTGACCATCCGCAAGGACCTCACCGCCCTCGAGAAGAACGGCCTGCTGCTGCGCCGTTACGGCGGTGCCGTGCCCATGCCCCAGGAGCTGATCGGCGAAGGCGCCCAGCCGGTGTCTTCCTACAAGCTGGCCATCGCCCGTGCGGCCGTCGGCTGCATCCGTGAACACGCGCGCATCATCATCGACAGCGGCAGCACCACGGCCGCCATGATCCCGGAACTCGGCCACAAGCCCGGCCTGGTGGTGATGACCAATTCCCTCAGTGTCGCCAATGCCCTGCGCGAACTGGAGCACGAGCCCGTGCTGTTGATGACCGGAGGCACCTGGGACCCGCATTCGGAATCCTTCCAGGGCCAGGTGGCCGAACAGGTCCTGCGTTCCTACGACTTCGACCAGTTGTTCATCGGTGCCGACGGCATCGACCTGCAGCGTGGCACCACCACCTTCAACGAACTGCTGGGCCTCTCGCGGGTCATGGCCGAAGTCGCCCGCGAAGTGATAGTCCTGGCCGAGTCCGACAAGGTCGGCCGGCGCATTCCTAACCTGGAGCTGCCCTGGAGCAGCATCCATACCCTGATTACCGATGAGCGCCTTGCCCCGGAAGCGCGCGAACAGCTGGTTGCGCGCGGGATCAAGCTGATCTGCGCGAGCATCGATTGAGATAGGAGAACACCCCATGTGTGGAATCGTTGGCGCCATCGCCGAGCGTAATATCACCGCGATCCTGGTCGAGGGCCTCAAGCGCCTCGAATACCGTGGCTATGACAGCGCCGGCGTAGCGCTCTTCAGCAGCGAAGGCAAGCTGGAACGCCGTCGCCGCGCCGGCAAGGTCAGCGAACTGGAACAGGCCCTCGCCGGAGAGCCCCTGGCCGGCCGCCTGGGCATCGCCCATACCCGCTGGGCCACCCATGGTGCCCCCTGCGAGCGCAACGCCCACCCGCACTTCTCCAGCGACCAGCTGGCGGTGGTGCACAACGGCATCATCGAGAACCACGAAGCCCTGCGCGAGCAGCTCAAGGGTCTTGGCTACGTCTTCACCTCGGACACCGACACCGAAGTCATCGTCCACCTGCTGCATCACAAGCTGGAGTCCGTCGGCGACCTGGGCGCGGCGCTCAAGGCTGCCGTCGCCGAATTGCACGGTGCCTACGGCCTGGCCGTGATCAGCGCCAGCCAGCCGGACCGGCTGCTTGCCGCCCGTAGCGGCAGTCCCCTGGTGATCGGTCTCGGCCTGGGCGAGAACTTCCTCGCCTCCGACCAACTGGCCCTGCGCCAGGTCACCGACCGCTTCATCTACCTGGAAGAGGGTGACATCGCCGAGATCCGCCGCGACAACGTGCAGATCTGGGACGAGCAGGGCCGTTCCGTGCAGCGCGAGCAGGTGCAGTACCACGAAGGCGCCGAGGCCGCCGACAAGGGCGAGTACCGCCACTTCATGCTCAAGGAGATCCACGAACAGCCCAAGGTGGTGCAACGCACCCTGGAAGGCCGCCTGGGCAACGACCACGTACTGGTCAACGCCTTCGGCCCGCGTGCCGCCGAACTCTTCGCCAGGGTGCGCAATGTGCAGATCGTCGCCTGCGGCACCAGCTATCACGCTGGCATGGTCGCTCGCTACTGGCTCGAAGGCCTGGCCGGCATTCCCTGCCAGATCGAAGTGGCCAGCGAATTCCGTTACCGCAAGGTGGTGGTGCAGCCGGACACCCTGTTCGTCACCATCTCCCAGTCCGGCGAAACCGCCGACACCCTGGCTGCCCTGCGCAACGCCAAGGAACTGGGTTACCTGACCAGCCTGGCCATCTGCAACGTCGGCACCAGCTCCCTGGTGCGCGAGTCCGACCTCACCCTGTTGACCCAGGCCGGCCCGGAAATCGGCGTCGCCTCCACCAAGGCCTTCACCACCCAACTGGTCGCCCTGATGCTGCTGACCCTGTCCCTGGGCCAGGTACGCGGCACTCTGGAGGCCGGCGTCGAGGCCGGTCTGGTGGACGAACTGCGCCGCCTGCCGACCCGCCTGGGCGAAGCCCTGGCCATGGACAAGACCGTGGAGAAGGTCGCCGAGCTGTTCGCCGAGAAGCACCACACCCTGTTCCTCGGCCGTGGGGCTCAGTACCCGGTGGCAATGGAAGGTTCGCTGAAGCTCAAGGAAATTTCCTATATCCACGCCGAAGCCTACCCGGCCGGCGAGCTCAAGCATGGCCCGCTGGCGCTGGTGGACAGCGACATGCCGGTGGTCACCGTGGCGCCGAACAACGAGCTGGTGGAGAAGCTCAAGTCCAACCTGCAGGAAGTCCGCGCCCGTGGCGGCGAGCTGATCGTCTTCGCTGACCGCGAGGCCGGCATCGAGAATGGCGAGGGCACCCACATGGTGGCCATGCCGCACATCAACGATGCCCTGGCGCCCATCCTCTACACCATCCCGCTGCAACTGCTGTCCTACTACGTCGCCGTGCTCAAGGGCACTGACGTCGACCAGCCACGCAACCTGGCGAAGTCTGTAACGGTCGAATAATCAGGTGCCGTATGAAAAAGCCCTAATCTTAGAGAATAAAGTCTGTCGCTAAAGAATAAAGTCTGTCGCGCTGCCCCCCTGGGCGCGCGACAGCCTCTCACGCGTCCTCGCTGTATTTATCCACATCCCACATACCGAGCTCTTAGCGCGGCTCCCGGCATTGAGCTCTCTCTCGCTTAAAAAAATGCTGCTCAAAATTCAACACGATGAAGCACTGGATTCATTTCTATCCAGAAATCGGCACGTCTTTCAGAAAGAGTTTCTGATCAACAATCCCTTTAAGCTCAAACTTGAAAGTAGTTCGAATCGCTGGGGCACGTCAGATATCAAGGCAGTCGCTTCAGCTATTGGTTGGGAGGGTTGCTACGGTTTCAATAAGTTGCTTCATTTGCATACGTGCTACTTTGAAACAACTTTCATAAAGGGGGATACAGATCAGGCGTATTCAGGAAAATACTACGGGTGTGACAATAATTTCGAGTTGGATTGTTTTATAAGGCGCGAAGATATCGGTTTGTGCCTTGAGTGCGTTAAAAGCGATATCGATAAACTTGGTTTTTGTTATTGGCGACGTAGCCATCAGTCCGACTCAAATGTTTGTGCGGTTCACAACGTAGTTTTATCTAGGCAGTGCCAATTTTGTGGAAAGCCTTTCAATTTGAAAGGTCGTAACTTTGGCCTATTATGGAATCGATGTGACTGCGGCAAATCACTTCTTGAAGGTGACGTGATTCATAATGAAGATGAATTTGAGTTAAATGTATCTAGACTACTGTCGGATATTTTTAGCTACGGACTCCATATTAATAGCTCTGCGGCGTATGAAGCTATTCTGCTCCGCCTAAAGCGGGATGGGGCTGAGGCGTTGCCTGTGCCAAGAAGGATTGGTGCTCTATATGAAAGTCGTCTACCTCCTCAAATCAGATCTGATGTGGATTTTGATTTTGACTGGTTTGTACGACAAGGTCCCGCCTACATGGCTGTGATGGGCTCTTATATGACCGATACGATCTTAGCTCTTTTTTCAGATTTTTCTGAGTTTGTCGGCTGTCTAGGAGACGTATCTGCTGGAACGCGATCTGTTGAGAGTACGTGGGGTACGTACATATCAGGCAGCCCTCATGTTGAAAACCCAATATATGTCGTTACTGGGTGGAAGCCAGAATAATTCTGTTGGTGTGGATGGGTACCTGCGGCGCTAAGTTAATATTGATTTCACGATGGAAAGGGAAGCTCAAACCGGCGCTATTGATAAACGCCGTACTCAATCCGAGCCAGAAAATCCCAAACAATCTCGGCCCCTTGTGGATTGGTGAGCAGGTCAATCGGTGGATATTTTTCCAGTCCAAGTGCTGGTTCAGTTATCCACTTTGTCGCCCGTTGCCTTGTGCCAAACACCAATTCTGCCTGTCTCAGAATTTTAACGAAGGTGAGTAGGCGGCTGCTCAGCGTGGGATTCAGTGCTTTGTCGGCAAACTGAGCTCTTCTCAAAAGCGCTCTTTGTGACATACCAATGATCTTGGACAGAACCTGCTGATTTCCCATCAAATCGAGCTCAGATAGAGCCCGCACGGCATTTGTAATCGGAATGCCGGTCTCGATCAGCTGAAAGATTTCGAGTGGATTACCAATGCGCTCTCGGCCGATCAGGAGCTCAAGAGGATCAGCGGTCGGGAGGCGTTGGTCTGATTGGGCGGCGGTAGGCATCACGTTCTCAGTTGTGGATAACGCTAATCAGCCTGGAAGATCCCCAGCTATTTCAGATCACCCACTCGACCGATTCGAAGCGTCGCTGAGGCTGTGGATATCTTCAGTGCCTGTGCCCTAAGCTGCCATACAGCTAGGCTCTAACGGCCCCATCGGGGCCGCGTGTACCAGATTTCATCACCGGTGAATTCGCCGGGAGAGGAAGCTCATGGGCAGTTGGTTGAGCATAACATCGATGCCAGAGTGCTGATGGCGATTCAGCAGGAAGCCGATCTCACCAAGGAGTGATTAGGCAGGGAGTAGGTTCGGAGCGATCTATCTCTGGGATGCGTGCTTCTGGTCGTAGCACGCCCTTGGCTGGTCAGATCAGTGATGAGGTGCCAGAGATCAGTAGACTAGGTTTCGCGGCGAGGCTTCGGTGCTGCTGGTTTTGCCCCTCATCGCCCTGTGGGCTGCTCGCAAACTTTTGCTGTCACAAGACTAACTGCAGCGCCCACGCTGCTGTTGAACAGTCGGGCATTTCACCGACCCGAACGACCAGAACACGCAGCAGTCACCTGTCCTTGGACGCAACAACGCCTTGCAGGTGGTGCAGTCATAGTAGTACTGGCAGGTTTCCGTTGGCATGGATTCCTGCTTCGCGTAGTCGCAGTGCGGGCAAGTCAGCCCCGACTCAAGAACCACAGGGTTCAATCAGGCCTCATTTCCGCCAAGTGGCTGGATCGGGGAAGAACTGATGCTTGACCTTGCCCCAATGGCAAGGTCCATCTTGGCAGACGAGAGATAGGACCAGCAGTGAGTCGTAACCAAGATGCTGTCTCTCCCTCAGAGCTGGGCGTGGCAAAGGAGCAGGTGACTGTACGAGCGGGCCACAAAACTTGTCGACCCTCCCAATTACCAACCAACTGTCGTTTGCCCGGAGCCCACCAGAAAGCAAGGTCTAGGAACAGGAGTGCCGACATGCGTAACGCCATCACCTACACCACCCTTGCTGCCTTCCTCGCCCTGGGAGTTGCGTCCGCGGGCTTTACCGAAGAGGCCAAAGCTCCCGCTCAAAGCAGTTCCTCCACAACGACGGGTGAGGACATGCACATGATGGACGGCAAGCAGATGCCGATGATGGACATGATGCAGGAGATGTCCACCATGATGAAAAACTGCAACGCCATGATGGAACACATGGACAAACACGCGGGCCAGGAGGCTCCGAAGGACGGCAGCAAGGCGCAGTAGCGCCCTGAGCCTGTCGTCTCGCTGGCCCGCTCGGGTAGCGCGGGGTCATTGCGAGTCCCCCTCCAGCTACCGAGTCGCTACCTGTCAGCGGGTGCGGCCAATTGCGGGGTCATTCCAGCGTCTGGCCGGCCTTGGCAATCGCACGCCAGGACTTGCCGCCATCTTGTGACAGGTAGACGTCGCGCTTGAAGGTAGCCATCGCCCACTCCTGCGGCTGAGTCGGGTTCTGCGCCAGGTAGGCGACGCCATCCTCTTGCAGCTCGGGCATGCCGAGTGAGGTGACCTTGCCAGTCGCGATCTCCACTTTCGACAACTTCGCCACCTTGCCATAACTGCCGAACCACAGGCTGTTGCCGTCCAGGCTGAAGGCGAGCCCCAAAGCCTGTTCGCCTTGGGCGAGGGCCTGGAAGTGCTCGCCGGCATCCCGCGACAGGTACAAGCCGGCGTTGGTCGTCATTGCGACCGTCTTGCTGTCGGTCGGATGCACGGCCAGCGCGACGGGCGCCTCGGTGATCCCTTGCGCGCCTGCGCGTTGCCAATCGACGCCCTCGTTCAGGCTGAAGTACAACCCGGGGGCGCTCATGCGCGAGTTCGGATGGCCATTGAAGACATAGATGGCGCCGTTCTCGAATCCACTGGCCAGCAGGTGAAAGTCCGACTCGCCCTGCAGACCCAATTGCTGCCAGGTACGGCCGTCATCGCTGCTCTTGATCACGCCGAAGGGGTTGGTCAACCCGCTGCCCTCGGCCGGGTGGCCACTGCTGTAGATTGCCCGGCGGGTCACGGCATAGCCCATGTAGTCGTGTTCCGGTCCGGCAGCCTTGCTCCAGTGTCCGGCGCTGTAGATCGCCAGCCCATGGTGGCTGGGAATGGACAGCTGCTGACCGTCCGGGCTGAAAGCCAAGCCGTGCACATGCATCAGGGTGATCGCCGCGTCACCGCAGGCGCTGAGCAGGGTGACGGCGGCCAGTAAGCCGAGCGGAAGCGCTCGGCGGAGCATCTGCTTCAGTGACATCGTCAGTCCTCCTTAATTAGCAATCCATGTCAAAAGAGGCGCCTGTTTCAGGCGCCGAGGGCCAACCTCCTGACCAAAGGCGACGCGCAAGAGACTGGCATGCAGATCACCTGCTCCAAGACCGGACGGATGCACATCTGCAAGGTGCGCCCGTCACTTGAAGGGCCGGCGCGACATCCCCTGCGGCACGTCGCACCCGCCATTCCCGCCGCTATTGCTGCATCGGCGCGATCGACACGATGGTCGCGTCCATGCCGTCGGCGCGGAACTCGAACGCCACGCGGTCGCCCACCTTCAACCCATCGAGTTGCTCAGCTGTGGCATTGAAGCCCATGGTCATCGCCGGCCAGTGCAGTGCTGGTACGGCACTGTGTGCGAGGGTCACCACGTGCTTCTGGATGTCGATGGCCTTGACCGTGCCAGTGGCCTGGGCGGTGGGCGCCTGTTTCGCCGCCTGTTTCATTGGCATGCCCGCCATGGTCTTGGCCTCCATCTTCATGCCCGGCATGTCTTCGGCGAACGCCGTAACGGACATCACAGCCACAACACTGCAGACAGCCATCAGGGTGTTCTTCATACAGTTTTTCCTTGCTGGAGGGGGGTTACGGAACGGAGGTGCCGGCGGCGCATCAGGCGGTAGGCCGCCGGCAGGACGAACAGGGACAGCAGGGGCGCGGTGACCATGCCACCGACCATCGGCGCGGCGATGCGGCTCATGATCTCGCTGCCGGTGCCGCTGCCCCAGAGGATCGGCAGCAGGCCGGCGATGATCACCGCCACCGTCATCGCCTTGGGCCGCACGCGCAGCACGGCGCCTTCGCGGATCGCCGCGACCAGGCCGCGCTCGGTGGCGTCGCCGTTGTCCTCGCGCTCGGCCCAAGCGTTCTTCAGGTAGAGCAGCATGATCACGCCGAACTCGGCGGCGACCCCGGCCAGGGCGATGAAGCCGACGCCGGTGGCCACCGACAGGTTGTAGCCGAGCAGGTAGAGGAACCACACCCCGCCGGTGAGGGCGAAGGGCAGCGTGGCCATGATCAGGAAGGCCTCGTCGAAGCGCGCGAAGGTCAGGTAGAGCAGGACGAAGATGATCAGCAGCGTCGCGGGTACCACCAGCTTGAGCCGTGCGTTGGCGCGTTCGAGAAATTCGAACTGCCCCGAGTAGGCAAGGCTCATGCCCGGTTGCAGCTTGACCTGCTCACTGACCACCTGGCGCAGGTCGGCCACCACCGAGGCAATATCGCGACCACGCACGTCGATGTAGACCCAGCCGGACGGCCGCGCATTCTCGCTTTTCAGCATGGGCGGGCCTTCATTGACCCGGATGCGCGCCACGGTGCCCAGGGTGATCTGGCTGCCCTGGGGTGTGTAGATCGGCAGTTGCTCCAGGGCCTCGACCGAATCACGCCACTCCCGGGGGTAGCGCACGCTGATCGGGAAGCGCGCCAGGCCCTCGACGGTTTCACCAATGGTCTCGCCGCCGATGGCGCTGGCCACGATCGACTGCACGTCGGCGATGTTCAACCCATAGCGCGCGGCATCCTGACGGTCGATGTCGACATCGATGTAGCGCCCGCCGGTGAGGCGTTCGGCCAGCGCCGAGCTGACGCCGGGCACGGTCTTGGCGGCACGCTCGACCGCCTGGGTGGCGGCATCGATATCCGCCAGATTGGGGCCGGCGACCTTGACCCCGATCGGGCTCTTGATGCCGGTGGCGAGCATGTCGATGCGGTTGCGGATCGGCGGAATCCAGATATTGGTCAGCCCCGGCACCTTCACCACCCGGTCCAGTTCCTCCACCAGCTTTTCCGGGGTCATGCCAGGCCGCCATAGCTCGCGCGGCTTGAACTGGATGGTGGTTTCGAACATCTCCAGGGGCGCCGGGTCGGTCGCGGTTTCGGCGCGGCCGGCTTTGCCGAAGACGTGTTCGACTTCCGGTACCGTCTTGATCAGCCGATCGGTGATTTGCAGCAACTGGCTGGCCTTTTGTGCCGACAAGCCCGGCAGCGCCGAGGGCATGTAGAGCAGATCGCCCTCGTCCAGCGGCGGGAGGAACTCGCCACCCAGTCGCGAGATCGGCCACAGGGCGCTCAGGAAGATCAGGACGGCGGCCGTCATGGTGATCTTGGGATGGCGCAGCACCTGGTCCAGCGCGGGTTGGTAGAGTCGGATCAGCCAGCGGCTCAGCGGGTTCTGTTCCTCCTTGGGGATATGCCCACGAATCCAGTAGCCCATCAGCACTGGCACCAGGGTCACCGACAGCCCGGCGGCGGCGGCCATGGCATAGGTCTTGGTAAAGGCCAGCGGGCCAAACAGCCGACCCTCTTGGGCCTCCAGGGTGAACACCGGGATGAACGATAGGGTGATGATCAGCAGGCAGAAGAACAACGCCGGCCCGACCTCGGCGGCGGCGTCGGTCATCACGTGCCAGTGGTGCTCGCCCTTCAGTGTCTCGCCAGGGTGGGCCCGATGCCACGCCTCGATCTTCTTGTGGGCGTTCTCGATCATCACCACGGCGGCGTCCACCATGGCGCCGATGGCGATGGCGATCCCGCCCAAGGACATGATGTTGGCGTTGATCCCCTGCTGCCGCATGACGATGAAGGCGATCAGCACCCCGATCGGCAAGGAGATGATCGCCACCAGCGAGGAACGCAGATGCCAGAGGAACACCGCGCAGACCAGGGCGACCACGAGGAACTCTTCCAGCAGCTTGTGACTGAGGTTTTCTACCGCGCGATCGATCAACCCGCTGCGGTCGTAGGTGGTGACCAGTTCCACCCCGGCCGGCAGGCTCTTCTGCAGTTCGCCCAGCTTGGCCTTGACGGCGGCGATGGTCTCGCGGGCGTTCTTGCCGCTGCGCAGGATCACCACGCCACCGACCGTCTCACCCTCGCCGTCGAGCTCGCTGATACCACGGCGCATTTCCGGCCCCTGCTGGATGGTCGCCACATCACCGAGGGTGATCGGCACGCCGCCGGTGCTGAGCCTGAGCGGTACGGCGCGGAAGTCGTCAAGGGTCTTCAGGTAACCCGAGGCGCGCACCATGAACTCGGCTTCGGCCAGAGTGATCACGGCGCCGCCGGTTTCCTGGTTAGCCTTGCCGATGGCCTCGATCACCGCGTCCTGGGTGATACCCAGGCTGGCCAGGCGGACCGGATCGAGTTGCACCTGGTACTGCTTGACCATGCCGCCTACGGTGGCCACTTCGGCGACATTGGGCAGGGTCTTCAGCTCGAACTTGAGGAACCAGTCCTGCAGCGCGCGCAGCTGCGCCAGGTCGTGCCCGCCACTGCGGTCCACCAGGGCGTACTGGAAGATCCAGCCGACCCCGGTGGCGTCCGGCCCCAGAGAGGGTTTCGCGGTGGCCGGCAGGCGCCCCTGGACCTGGCTGAGGTACTCCAGCACCCGCGAGCGGGCCCAATACAGATCGGTGCCGTTCTCGAAGATCACGTAGACGAAGCTGTCGCCGAAGAACGAATACCCCCGCACTGTCTTTGCCCCCGGGACCGAGAGCATGGTGGTGGCCAGCGGATAGGTGACCTGGTTCTCGACAATCTGCGGGGCCTGGCCCGGGTAAGGCGTGCGGATGATCACCTGGACGTCGGAGAGGTCCGGCAGCGCGTCGATCGGCGTGCTCTGCACCGACCAGATGCCCCAGGCAGTGGCGAACAGTGTGGCCAGTATGACCAGAAAACGGTTGGCCACCGACCAGCGAATCAGTGCGGCGATCATGGCTGGCCTCCGAGTTTTTCCAGGCGCTCGACCAGCAGGCCCGCGTCGGTCTGGCGCACCGCCACGCGGACCTTGTCGCCGGCCTTGATACCGACCATCAGGGCCGGATCGGCGAGCGGGAAGGTCATGGTCATGCCGGGCATGCCCAAGGTCTTGAAGCGCCCGTGGGCCAGGGTCACCCCGGCGTTGTCGATGGCCATGACCTTGCCTTCGGCTTCATGCAGTGGCACTGGCGCTTCGGCCATCGGGGCCTCCACGGCGGCAGCGGTCAGGCCTTTGAGGCTGGCTTCGGAATCGAGCAGGAACTGCCCCGAGGCGACCACCTGCTGGCCTTCGGTGAGCCCTTGGGTCACCACCGTCTTGCCGCCGCTCTCCGGCCCGAGGCGGACTTCTACCGGCCGGTAGCGCCCACCGTCTTCGGCGACCATCACCAAGGCTCGCCGGCCGGTGCGAATGACGGCTTCGCTGGGCAGCCACAGCACGTTCTGCGACGTGGACCGGTTCAGGCGGACCTGCGCCGTCATGCCGGGCCGCAAACGGCCATCCGCATTGGGCAATTCCACTCGCACCCGCAGCGTGCGGCTGTCCGGATTGGTTTCCGGCAGGATGGCGTCGACCGTCCCCGCTAGCACTTCCCCTGGGAAGGCGGGCAGTTGCGCCTCGACTGCCTGGCCCTGGGCAATGGCTCCGGCCTCGGCTTCCGGAACCGCCAGGCTAAGCCAGACGCTGCTCAGGCCGTTGACCCGGGCCAGGGTGGCGCCTTCTGCGACCGTCATGCCGGTGCGCACATCCAATTCCTGCACCACACCGCCGATGGGGCTGCCCAGGGTCAGGACCGCTTGCGGCTTACCGCTGCGTTCCACCTGGCGGATCAGCGCCGATGGCATGCCGAGCAGGCGCAGACGCTGGCGGGCGGCGGCCAGCAGGCCGGCATCACCGCTGTGCTTCAGGGCAAGGAACTCTTCCTGGGCGGCGGCCCAATCCGGGATCAGCAGGTCCACCAGGGGCGCCCCGGCCTGGAGTACGTCGCCCGGCGCGCGGGCATAGACCCGTTCGACGAAGCCGGCGGCGCGCGCTTGCACCACGGCGACCTCGCGTTCGTTGAAGGCCAGTACGCCGACCACTTCCAGGCTGTTGGCCAGCGGACCGCGGCTGACGGCGGCCAGCCGCAGGCCGATGTTCTGGGTCAGGCTGGGGTCAATGCTGATGGTCGCGCTGTCCGCGGCGGCGCCGGCATACTGCGGCACCAACTCCATGTCCATGAAGGGCGACTTGCCCGGTTTGTCGAACTTCTGCTGCGGGTACATCGGGTCGTACCAGTACAACACCTTGCGCTCGTCCTGCGGTGCGGATTGGGCTTCGGCGCTGGCGGCCGGCATCGCGGTCGTGGGGCGTTGAGCGAACCAGTAGCCACCGGCGGCCCCGAGCGCCACGGACAGGCCTGTCAGGACCAGTCCGGTCCAGATACGCGTGGTCATGGGTGAGTCTCCCCGTATGTGAAGTAGAGCTTGGCGCTGGTCAGGGCCCGCTGGCCTTCGAGGTCAACCTGCTTGAGGCGCGCTTCGATCTGTTCGCGGCGGGCGGCGATGACGGGCGCCAGCTCGCCGGTACCGGCGCGGTAACTGGCTGTGGTCAGGTCGACCTTTTCCTGGGCCAAGGGCAGCAAACTGTCTTGGCTGCGGCGGACGGCCCGGTCCAGGCGCTGGTATTCGGCCAGGTCCGCTTCCAATTGCTCGGCATGCTCACGGGTGAGCGCTTCACGCTCAGCTTCCACCTGGTTCAGCTCGGCGTGGCGGGCAGCGATCTTGGGGTTCTGCCGGGAGCCGGGAAACAGCGGCAAGTCGAAGGTGAACTGCACGCTCACCATGTCGCCGAACTCGCGACCACGGCGCTGGTAGTCGACTTCCCAACTCCAATCGGATTGCTTCTCCGCCTCGGCCTCACGCACCTTGGCCTCCGCCTCGCGGGTGATGGGCGCGAAGGCCGTCAATTCGGGATGTACTTGCAGCTTGTGGGCGTAACCCGAGGCAGCGATCGGCCAGGTTGGCAGGTCGCCGGCCAGCGGCTCATCGGCGGCCGGGCCGATCCAGCGGCGCAGGGCGGCGCGGGCTTGGGTTTGCTGGCTGGCCAATTCATCTTGACGTTCAGTCAGGTCGGCCGCCTCCTGCTTGGCGGTGACGGCATCCGCAGCCGGTGCCCGTCCCCCGGCTATCTGCGCCCGCACGGTCGCGGCCAGCAGGCGGTTCTCCCGGAAAAACGCCTCGAACAGCGCTTGCTTGCGCTCCACGGTATGGCGGCCGATCCAGGCCAGCGCAGCGGCCTGGCGCACCTTCAGACGTACGACGCGGCGTTCCGCCTCGGCGCGCTCGACGGCGGCCTCGGCCACCTCCGTGCGGGCCCGGCGCTTGTCGCGGTTGGGCATTTCCTGCATGACCCCGACCATCTGCATGGTCATGAAGTCCTGGTCGATGCTCCAGCGATCCGGGCCGCCGACGGGGTAGTTTTGCACCCCGAGCAATAGCTTCGGGTCGGGCAACTCGCCAGCGGGAATGGCGTCACTGCTGGCGGCCTGCAACTTGGCCGTCTGCGCCGTCAGCGACGGGGCATTGTCCTCGGCCAGGCGCAAGGCTTCATCGAGGGTCAGGTCGGCGGCCAGGCTCGGCAAAGCCAGCACCGACGCCACCAGGGCGGCCACAACGGGCCCACCGGTGCAATAGCGTGTGGGGTTCATCGTCACGATTCCTGTAGTTTTCCGCTGCGCCACGCCCAAGCGCGCACGCAGGCCAACCGCGCCGCATAAGCGGAACGGCAGTCAACGGGGAACAGGAATCAAGCGCGGGGTGGTCGCCAAACCCCGGAAGGGGCTTCTTCAGGCAGGAAGTCGCTGACGTCGGTTGCCGCGATGGGGGAAGAAAGATTGCTTGCAGGCTTCACGTACGTCACCTGCAGGACACTGGCGGTCTTGCATTCCAGGCCAGGTTTGCACGGTTTGCCATGGTCGGACGGTCCGCCCATGTCGTCACAGCAGTCCTGGTCCATGTCGACCATCTTCGCCATGCCTGCTGTCTTCATCGGGCAAGGCTCCGAGGGCGACTGTACGCCCGCCATCCCGCTAAGCGGAAGCGTGAAGCTGATCAGGAGGAGAAGACACAGCCGCAGGTAGCGTTTCATGCGGGGCAGTCTAGTCGCTGACAAGTGGCCGCACAATTACGGCTCTGTAAGGAGACGTACTGTTTGTACATATTTGCCATAGCTGAGCACGTCTTTATAAACGATCAACTATGCACGAGCGCAGAGGCAGCTGGGTCAGTCATCGCTGGTGATTGGGGACACCCCGGGTCGTCGCAATGCTCGGCCAGGTATATCAAGGCATCCCGAGTAGCCTGTAGCGCCGCAATGCGTGTCTGCAGTGCTTCGAGGTAGTCTTGTGCGATTGCCCGCACCTGATGGTCGGGTTGCGTCCGATTCCGCCACAAGGCCAGCAGGGTGCGGACCTGCTCCAAGGAGAACCCCAAGTCCCGGGCATGGTGAATAACGCGCATGAGCTGTACGTCGCTCTCCTGGTAAACACGATAGCCAGTCGGCGAGCGCTCTGAGAATGGGATCAGGTCAATGCGTTCGTAGTAGCGGATCATCCGCGTGGACAGGCCGCTTGCTTTTGCTGCATCGCCAATTTGCATGATGTCCTCCCGCTCAGAGGCTCCGGGTGAAATCTCTTCGTGGTGAATTGGCAGTTCATCAGAACCGCAAAAAACAGCTCACTACGGACCCCGCCTTTTTCCTTACCGGGCCGATCATGCCGCCCAAATCAAAAAACTTCGGCCGAACGGCCCCCGCCACGGTAAGACTCTGCAGCGGCAGGATCGGTGCCAACTTCCTTAGACTCAGCTATCAAGGTGGACCTTGCCGTCGGGGCAAGGTCAAGTGCTTGCTGAAATCAGCGGTGAGGTTACGCAGACGATCTAGAGGGTGCGGTGCTGGGGAGTGATGGCGACCCCGGATTTCAGCCATAAGCGTGGGGCGGACGCTGACCGTCGCCCCAGGATCAGCCAATTCCCCCCAGCGCCGGGAACAGCTCCAGCAGCCAGTAGGCAAGGGCTGTGAGCTGACCGGTGACCATCGCCAGGCCCATGAGGATCAGAATTACCCCGGCTGTCAGGTGAATGGTCCGGCTCCACTGCCGAAGTCGTTTCAGGTGGGCCAGGAAATGGTTGGTGAACAGTGCGGTCAGCAGGAACGGCAGGCCCAGGCCCAGCGAGTAGATGGACAGCAGGGTGATGCCGTTGGCACCGGCGGAGCCCCGGGAGGCGCTCAGGGTCAGAATGCTGCCCAGGATCGGGCCGATGCAGGGGGTCCAGCCGAAGGCAAAGGCGAGGCCGAGCACATAGGCCGCCAGTGGCCCGCCCGTGGACTTCAGCTGATGGACGAAGCGCACATCCATCTGTAGCCAGCGCGGGTGAATCAGGCCGGTGATAAACAGTCCGAACGCAATCACGATCAGGCCGCCGACCAGGTTGGCTTCCTGCCGGTATGCCAGCAACAACCGGCTGATGGCCGTGGCGCTGGCTCCCAGAGCGATGAAGACCGTGGCGAAGCCGAGCACGAAACTTAGGCTCATGCCCAGCACCGCCAGCCGCTCGCGCCGGCCCTCCAGCTCCTGCAACTCGTCGACTGAGCGACCAGCGACATAGGACAGGTAACCGGGTACCAGCGGCAGCACACAGGGGGATAGGAAAGAGATCATGCCCGCCGCGAAGGCGCTGAGGATACCAATGCCACCCAGGCTCATGACCGCCTATTGCCTCCTGCTCGACGCAATCACTTCCCGAAGGTACGCGACGACCTCCGGACTATCCCAGGTGGCTTCGCCGAGCTTGCGCCCCAGTTCCCGGCCCTCACGATCCAGCAGCAGGGTGGCCGGTAGGCCAAACGCCCCGAGTTGTGAAATCGCCGACGCATTCTCATCGATATAGATGCCCAGGTGCCGGATGCCGACCTCGCGATAGAAGTCGCGTACGACTCGCACCCCGTCCAGGTCGATGGACAGCGCCAGGACCTGAAAATCGGGACCGCCGAGCTGCGCCTGCAAGCGATCCAGGGTCGGCATTTCCTGGCGGCAGGGGGCGCACCAGGTCGCCCAGAGGTTGAGTAGCACGACCTTGCCCTTGAAGTCGGCCAAGGTATGCGGTTTGCCCGCGCCATCGACGAACTGGACCTCCGCCACTGGCCTTGGCTCGGGCCAGATCGTCAAGCCGGCGCGGGTATCAGTCTCAGCGGCGTGGCTGATGGCCGGTAGCGCAAGGGCGAGGAGCCCCGCGAGCGCCAATCCCCAGGTCCAGACCCAAATAGTGCCCTTCGCCCCACCAATGGGCATTGTCTGCCGGGATGGGCTGACGCCATGTGGTTCCATGGAAGGCACCTCCGTCAATCCCAGCCTCCAAGCCAAGTGGAGCCTCTCGGGGCCTTGTAGTAATCGTAGTTCACGGCCTCCAAGGGACACCGCCGTATCGGCCGGCACCAGTGAGCTCCGGGTGTTGTCAGGATGCTGCCAGCTAGCTACCCAACCAAGCCCTCAAAAGCTGAGGGGGCGCACGTACGGCAACGTAAGAGGCCAATTGGAACGGTGCGATACTGAATGCATGGAGTTCAAGACGATCTCGCTGCCTGTTCCAATGCTAAGAGGGGCGTTTATGGAGCGCGTGGAGAAGAAATTCTGGCAAGTAGGTCCATGCCAGCTAGGCGGGCTCTTCCTACTTATCTTTTCTGCGGTGGTTGGGGCCGCCGACCTTGAAGTGACGGACGCCCGACTGCGGCTTCTGCCTGGCGATCTGCCGGCGGGGGGATATTTCAGCCTGAGTAATGTCAGCAAGCAGTCCGTCATCTTGGTGGGGGCTCAGAGCGCTGCTTTCGAGCGCGCGATGATGCATCAGAGCACTGAGAAGGATGGCATGGCCGGCATGGAGCCCGTGTTGCAGCTTGAAGTGGGGCCAGGCGAAACGGTCGACTTTGCGCCGGGCGGCTATCACCTCATGCTCATGAAGCGCCTCGTGCCGCTCGCCATCGGCGAACGGGTGAACATAACGCTGCTCTTCGCGGAGGGGGCGCGCTTGCCCGTGACATTCCAGGTGGTTTGAGGTGGCATAAAGTCGGTTTGAGTCGCAAAGGGTGTAATTTAGCAGCTTGGCAGTAGGCAGACGAGCGCCCAAAGCCTGAGGCATGATCCTTGGCGTAGGTTGCTGATCGACCAGAGCGACAATGGGGGCGTCTCAATCGCCCCGGAACACTGCGATTCACCAGGCAGGTTTCGGAGTAAAGAGGTCCTCTGGGCGCTACCAGTTCGGCACTGGCTAACTGCCGCTTGTGGCCGATTTTTGCCTGGCGCCACTACAGCAATGCGCAGCGCTCTGCCGATCATGGTTGCTAAGCGTGCTGGTCAAATCCGATGCCCTCAGTGGTCAGACCCAATGCAAACGAAAGGTCAGTACCGATGCAATCAGGTGGTCAAGTGGAGTGCAAATTTCGCAGGATGACGTTGGCCTCGTCGTGGTGCTCATCGATCTGGAGTTGATTGCGCTGATTGGGCGGACAGCTCTGGAGGCGTGAAGGCAGCTCCGCGAGCATTAGATTCGGAGCTGGTGCTAGCCTGGCGCTAGCCGGAAGCAGAAACAAAAAAGGCCCACATCGCTGCGGGCCTTGATTTAGATCGTTCCGGCACCAGGAATCGACCCCGGGACCTACTGATTACAAGTCAGTTAGGTTAAATCGGAATATCAAAACCTTGTGGCCTAAAACGGTGAGTATTGTTATACCGTTAACACCGTATTCCTTGCGGCTCGCCCCATTTAATGGACGCGGTACTTGACTAGGTCAGCCCACCTGACTAGTCTCCGCGGCATCTCGCCCATGGCTGTAAGCCGTCCATCCCATCCAGGACGTGCCGAACCCTTGGGCGTTTTGCTATCTGGAGGTAGGGAATGCCAACAGCGATCCTTGTCGATGGTGCGTACTTCATCAAACGCTTCCGTCAGATCGAGCCAGACAATGCATATAACGCGGAGCGTGCTGCCGACCTGGTTCATCGATGGGCGACTGCCCACCTGACTAGTGCGATTAGGCAGAACGGCCAGCAGCGTGCGGAAGGACGCAGTAAGGCCCATCGACGGGACCTCTATCGCATCTTCTTCTACGATTGCCCACCGCTGATGATCAAGCATCACAACCCGATAACGCGGCAGGCCGTCGACTTCTCTCAGTCCAAGGAGGCGATTTTCAGGACTGAGTTGCACAATCGATTGCGTACGAAGCGAAAGCTGGCCTTACGAATGGGCCACCTATCCAAGGACATCAAGTGGACGATCAAGCCGGACAAGATCGCCCAGCTTCTCAAAGGCCAAATTCAAGTCGCTGACCTGACTGGTGAAGATGTTCGTATCGACACCAAGCAAAAGGGTGTCGACATGCGCATCGGTGTGGATGTGGCGTCGCTTTCATTCAAGAAGCAAGTCGATCAAATCGTACTGATCGCAGGAGACGCGGACTTCGTGCCAGCCGCCAAGATGGCGCGCCGCGAAGGAATTGACTTCATACTCGACCCCATGTGGCAGAGCATCCCTGAAGGCCTGATGGAACACATTGATGGCCTACGCTCAACCTGCCCAAAACCTGCGCCTAGAGGCGCCGCGGCACAAGCGGGATCTGCCTGATTATTCGCCGGCTGGTTCCTTACCTTGCCGGACATCCTTCAGGTGGTCCGCTAAGCCTGTGGATAACTTGAGTTTTGGGCGCTACATCTATAATGTGCCGTGACATTTTTGCGGCCCTGGCGTCTAAAGGGTGGCAAATCGGTCAAACCGGACCAAGGAGGAGGGGTTATGACTAACATTCAGCACCTTTACTCCGCTCTTAGGAAGCAAGGGCTCACGCGCCAAAAGCTTGCCCACATCCTCCCTGAGTGGTGGTCGGATGAAATTGAAGCAACTCCGTCAGGAGCTCAGCAGGCCAAACTGTACCTGGCCAAAGCGCTCAGTTTACGCATTCGGCCATTCAGTGAAACACCACCTCGTGTCGAATTCGACCTACCGGTAGAGAGGCGTTTCAAGAGATCAGCCAAGACGACTGACGCTGACATTGAGGTGGCAGTTGCGCTCGCTCAGAGCGCCTCTCGTATTGCCCTTTCAGCACTTGATCGGGAGTTCATTCCTCCTCTCCCTTCTGCCGCAGCCATCCGCACTCATATACTGGGTCGGGGCGACAACTGGGTGGGACTTTCCCAGCTGTTGGAGTACTGCTGGGGCTGCGGAATTCCCGTTTTGCACCTCGCCACGCCGCTTCTTGGTAAGAAGATGGATGGTATTGCCATGTCCATCAAAGGCCGGCCTTCAGTTGTTCTGTCTAATAGGCGTGTAAGTGGTTTCTTGCTTTTCCATCTTGCCCACGAACTAGGCCATATTGCGCTTGGTCACGTTGCAGAGAATGGCGCGATCGTAGATGACGAGATAACGAAAGGCGACGCAGGGGCAGAGCGTGATCCTCAAGAAGTGGCCGCCGACCGGTTCGCAATAGAGTTACTGACCGGAAACGCTGATGGCCGCTTGACTCTCCAGAGGAGAGTATTCGCACCTCAATTGGCTGAAATGGCTGTAAGATACGGCCGAGAAAACCACATAGATCCAACGCATGTTGTTCTGAATTGCGCCTTTAATGACAACAATATTTTCCCGCTTTGTGTCGCGGCTGCAAATCTTATTGCTGGTGAACGGACTGATCAGGCAGCGGTGACGCAGGCAGCGTACGATAATCTGATTGATGGCCTGAACCCAGATAGCGAGCATCTGTTGCGGAATCTTATTGCATAAATGATTCTGCTGACCGACAACGATATACTGATTAAGCTTTCTCAGTGTGACCTAGTTGAGGAGGCATTATCAGTATTTCAGTGTTCCCTGTCCGATCTGTATATTCTTGATACCGCCAAACATTCACTGTTTTTAAGGGATGCGGATAAGTGCATTGCTAAGCGTGTCGGCAACGCACGGGCATATGAAAGGCTTTGCGATTTTGTCGGCAGCTGCTGTGAGCTTGATGCTGCTGAAGAAAACATTGATTTCCTGGAAGAAATCTCCCAGATGGAGAATGTCGACCCCGGGGAGCAGCAACTGCTGATGCATGCGTATGATCTTCATCATAAAGGCGAGTCATTTTGGCTTACGACGGGAGATCGAAAGGCACTTGAGGGCGTATTGAATTCCGAGTCTGCTGTTGCAAAGCAAATTCTCCATCAAAGAGTAGACTGTACTGAGTCAATCATTTTGAAGGCGATGCAAATTTATGGGTTTGAACTGATTAGTCAAAAGGTCTCAAGCGCCATGCCAGTCACCGAGCGTTTCGATCCGGTCCTGCGAATGTCATTTGGAAATGGGCGCGACCATCAACATGCATCAGATTGTTTGAGCAATTACCTTCAGCCAGTAATTCAGTTTATTCGGCCTTAGCCTTCTCCTGCTGGCCAACAACCGGCACGCTCAGGTCATAGACGTCCAATATCTACTCGCCACTGTGGCGACTGGCTTCCTATTTTCCGCCCTGGTGTCGGTGATCCCGCGGCGCTTCAAGTCGTGCAACGATCTGAAACGATGGTCGCCACTTCGCCGGCTGGCCAAAGAGTGCCAGTGGACCGTCGAGCATGATGGCGCTGTCCGAGAGCATCTTGAGATTGCTGTCTGCCAGAAACTTAACCAACACGGCGACTAGCAGGTGTTCAGCCGCGTTCATGAAGCGTGTGATCGCGCCGGCGTTATCACCGTGATCCGAGATCTGCTCGTGCAGCCGAAGAGCGTCAGTGAGGAACACATCTGCCCTGCAGTCTGGGCAGACCGCCTTTCCCCCGGAGTTATGTACCGCAGGCCAATTAGCGGCCGTCCCTCGCCATACCAAATTCCGTAGCCGCCATGGCCGCCTGGTGCTCCACCGTCGCCACCTGATCCGCTCCACCATGCAGCAGTCAGTCATTTCCGTAGTCTGGTTCGTACTCTATCTCCCGCTCAACCTCCAACTCGTATTCATCTAAGAGTTCGGCTTCATTCAGAGCATCTTCACCTTCTAGGTGCAGTTGACAGGTCGGGCAGTAGAATTCCATTGGTGAGAAGTACTGATTGACTCGCTCATACCCCTCGCTGTGATCCTGGTCGATCACCTCCTCGTCCGTTAAATCACCACCAAGGAAGCCTTGACAGTTGCATGCCGGACAATCAACTCGCCAGTGGTGGGCCAATCCGTAGCGGAAGTGCTCAAGGTGTGGATAATTTATGAAGCTTTTTGACGCAGTCTGAAGCGCTTCCTGTTCCTTCTTGCTGTGGCTTTTGGAGAAAGTCTCCTTTATGTCCGAGATCGCCTGCCGGGTCGCCTGAACTCTAATCTCACGCAGGTGCTTCAGTAGCGCAATTGGAATCTTGGATTCGATGCCAACCCAGGCTTCTAACTCCAACCCCATGGATCTCAGGATAAGCTGGGAGGCGCTCCAAAACTCACCTTCCCACACATCCAATTGCATTCCAGAAAATGCAGCCTGACCTGAGTGAAGCTCTGCATTTCGCCGAGCCGATATTCTCTTGCAAGCTTCGGCATTGGGCGTTCCAAAATTTGGGACTGTGTGTTTGATCCGGGCGAAAACCACGTTTGCATCAACAGTCCTGACTGCGGTGTTCGTATTGAACCCACAGGCTTCCAGTAAGCTGTTCGGGTTCACTGCATCGACGACAAGACAGGGATGAATTTTTGCCAGAGAGGCCTTGGCCAAGAGCTCTAAAGCCAATGCCGACCACATCTGGTAGAGCTCATTATCCCCGATGTCTTTGGCACTCAATGCACGATGTGCGTACAGCCGTGATTTCGCGAATAGTGCATCCGCAGATACTGCTATTTGCTCATGCTTAGACGGCGACGAATGCGAGGCAATACCCTTATTTTTTAGGTTGTCCATTTTTACCCCATCACTGTTGAACGCAATAGATATCGGGTACTGTCCTGCCCTGCATTCGCGCGCCGGTGTAGGCACCGCCAATTGTCGATAATTGCGATCAGGCCAGGCTTCCAAGTTATTTGGCTCGTAACTGAGGCTCCCTCCTGCTCAATAGCCTCCTGCAAGACCTTTGCAGCTGAGTCCATTGGGGACATGCAGCCGGGATCATAGCGATAGTAAGGGCGCAGCGAACTTGTTGCCGTGCTGTAAAAGCTACGGGCTCCATTGCTTATCCGAAATACTGCTCTGCTTGCAATTGCGCTGTTAATACTCTCGCACTGACGAGCATCCCAAACGAATGTTGTGGCTGCTGCTGGTGACGCCTGAGCACAAGCGATGACTAGATATCGTGGAGGTACAGGCCAATGGGCGCCGTCGGTATGCCAAGGAAACTCCCCTGTCCCGTAGACCGCGCTTAATGACCGTGGATTCGCCGCCCAAGTATTCGTGGGTCGAAGATGGTCAACGAGGCCACGTCTCTTGCGGCTAGCTCGAATCGGTCCTAGCTCCAGCGCGATGCTGTAAACCCTGTCCTGCAACTCGTCCAGTGTCACGTCATGTGATGTGAGTACTGCCCAACCGGTCGAGACGAGGGCCTCCCCGATGTCCTGGTTCTTCACGTTTAAGGACTCCTCACGACGACTACGCTGAGATGCATTAACCAGCTGTTTCCTCGCGGGTCTTCAACCGGTCGAGGCCCGTGAAAGCTACAACAACGGAGCTTATCGGACTCGTTTGTCATGTCCACATGGCAATTTGCCTCCTTTCGTTGAAGGGGTACGCTATTCAGCGTCGCTGGCAGCCTGATACGGAGAGCGAATGCGATGGGTTACGACGGCTTACTCCATCACCTAACCGGAATAGTGCTTGAGGCCGGAGAACTGCTCGTCGCTGAGTCCCGCCGTCCTGGTGGACCACGAGGGCATGGGGACAAGGCCGAGGTAGACGTTGAGATTGAAACTCAGCTGCGCTTGGAACTCCTCGCGCTTCTGGACTGTGACTTCTGGGGCGAGGAAACGGGCCACCGGTTGAGCGGTCAGGAATTCTGTTGGGTCGTTGATCCCAACGACGGCACAGGGGACTTTCTGGCAGGGCGTGTAGGCTCAGCCGTCTCCGTGGGGCTGCTGCGAAATTCCGTTCCTGTGCTGGGCGTTGTCTATGCCCCCCTTCCTGTGGATCGGGGGGCTGACTGCATTGCCTGGGCCGAAGGAATGAGCGCCATCGTTCGCAATGGGCAGCCTGTTTCAAGCAGGCTTGATCAACGTGCTCTAGACGCCGGAAGCAAGGTGATGGTGAGTACGGCCGCCACGAGGCAGGCGGAATTGAATGCCCAGTTGTGTTCGCCGGGTGACTTTCTGCCTATGCCGAGTATTGCCTATCGCCTGGCCCGGGTGGCGGCAGGGGATGGTGTTGCTGCGGTGTCCATTGTCCCCGTCTCCGCTCACGATGTAGCAGCAGGCCATGCGCTTCTGAGAGGCGCGGGGGGAGTCTTGATTAACCAGGACGGTGAGCCGGTCATCTACAGCAGCGAGGCGAGTCTCGCCCTGGTATCGCAGCGCTGCTTCGGTGGTGCGTCTGCGGCCTGCCACGAACTCGCAACGCGAGACTGGGACCAGGTTTTCCGCTAGCTGGTCCTCCGCTTCGGGGACGGGCTTCCCAGAAGTCAGCCAACCTCAATCGTTAGCGATCGAGTATCTCGAAGGCAGTAACCCCGGCTGCCTTAAGCCGGGAGTCAACCAACTCTTCCACAGTCGCGTCTGGACCGAATTTCTCCCTATCAGCGTGTGGAGCAGCGAGGTAGTTCGCAACCAGAACCTTCAGAGCAACAGGATCACTGGGGACGCTCCCGTTCATGACCGAAACTTGTTCTTGTCCTTTCAAGGTGTAGCGGATCACCTTCGACATAGCGTCCTCCTTTCAACAGTGAACCCATAGCGGGTTCACGTGCTGCTGGTTGGTGGAAATTACGGAAGCCAGGATTCTACTTCCTTGGCGCCGTATTGCTCTTTCCAAGCTCCCAGTACGCGGTGATTACCACCCTTGGTCTCAACCACTTCGCCAGTGTGCGGGTTCTTGTAGATTTTGACTTTGCGTGGACGGTGCTTGCGGCCAGGCTCCTGGACGATGGTCGCCGGTGCAGGGTCGAGAATCTGGATGATCTGGCGCAAGCTCACGCCGTACTCGGCCATCAGAGCCCGCAGCTTCTCTTCGAACTGCATTTCTCGCTTCAGGTGGTTATCGTTTTTCAACGCGTCGAGCTGTTGCAGCTGCGCGGCAAGTTCCGCTTCAAGGCGTCGGTATTCGGCAAGTTTGGTCATGGATCGTGAAACTCGTAATTGAATGGACGAGGCGACTATAGCAAAGGGTACGCGCTACTTAGGTGGACGCTTCGGCAATGTATTGCGTGACTTATTTGCTGCTCGATGCCTTCGCTTCTATCTCATGGAGGAAGGAGCGGGTTTGGGGATAGCGGCTTCGCTTTTCCAAGCAGGTAGGAAGGCACGGTATCAGCGAGTAGAGTTGTGGACGAGTAAGGCTGATCCCTTGGTCTGTTCCGTACGTAGCGATCAGCGATGCGCGCACCAGGTTCTCCAAGTCGCGATCTCGGGCGGACCAGTCGACGCTGGAGTGATTGCCACGCCGCCCCGTTGGCAGAGAGGCGGTTTGAGCGAAAAGCCAGGCCCTGTCGTGCCGGTACAACCATGCATAGATGTCCGGGGCACGTGCTCGGAGGGCCTTCGCACAGTCGTGGGGTGATTGGTCAATTAATGCGGCCCAAGCGGTGCGATGTTGAAGCAGGACTTGCCTGTCACGTGACTCAGTCCATGCAGCCTTTATGTCCGGCTCGGCGCGCAGCAGCTTATTGATCGTTGATACGGTGATGTCGAAGCCGGCACAAATCTCCGACTTGGTGGCTCCAGCGGCCAGGCGTTGCAGAATCATGGACCGAACATTGGCTTTCAGGACCTTTGGACGCCGTCGGCCTGGCGTTGGTGGTTCCGCGCACGCTGCCATTTGAGTTGAAACGAGAGGGATATGGAGGTGGCCATGAGGGTTTCCTTGGCGTTCCCCAGCCTGCTCTTGGCTTTCCGCGTCGTTGTACGCCTTGAGGAAATTGCTGAAGTCTCCAAAAAGCCAAGTGATCATTACCACGTGCCGCAAGGGATGGCAGTAGCCGCGAGGGCTGCGGAGTAAGCTGTGGATAAACGACCTTGAGGCTCCTTGGCTTGCCGGCAGGCTGTTCAACGGCCGGAAAGGGCGCAGAAGAGCTGAATACTCCAGGAAGGAGGCGGCGGGATTCGCAGGGTCCCAGCGGGCCTGCCTGAGAGGAGCAGGCTTACGCAATTCATGCTTGTACACCTGACGCACAAGGCGGCGCTGAAATGTCCTGCTGAAGCCGACAGAGGCAAGGCGGATAACTCCATCCGCTAGTTGCAAAAGAGCGTCTCTTTGCGGTGAATCAATTTCGATTGGACATGGCCGATCGAGGACCTCTTCACAGGGTAAAGTCCAAGAGAAGCGACCAGCCCAGCGACGTTTCTGATGGCACTCCTGAAGAAGCCTACGATGTATCGGGCAGAGAACTACGCCTGGGTATTGGTGCTTAAGGTGCCAATAGGCAACGCCTTGAGTTGCAATATCATTTGCCATGCACTCCGAACAAGCTTTCAAGGGATGCTCGGCACCAAACCTCCCCGCAATCAATCCCAACTGGTACTTCGTTGATCCCAGTTCAGAGCCTTTCATGGCAGAAACAGCTTTCTTCATAGTCTCGCGCGACTGGAAGGGAGCAAAGAAAGGGAGAATAGTGTGATTTTGGATAATGGAGTCAGCACTACCATAACGAGTAGCGGTGTTCTTCTCAAAAGCCATTAGGTTGCATGGGAAGTCGTGCTTCGTCCCGTATTCAGTGGTATTGAACAAGGTTTCGCACGTCGTGGAAGCGAGAAGGTTCCCGACGAAGGAATGGTAGCGACTGCAAAGGCTAAAAAATGTTTCATCGCACAGCCAGTGCAGAAAGAAAGAGTCATCGGAAACGCAAGATGTGTTCATGACGAACGCTGAAGCGTATTGAGCAGAAGGATTCTATTACTTGCTTAATAAATTGAAATGGCCGCTTGGTTATATTGCCTGTGCGGCTAATGCCAGTGGGTGATGTAATTGAATAGGTACCGAAATATGTTTGGCTCTTAGATTAATTACTTCCTATTCCTGGCTGAAGTATATCCACAGGGGAAATGATCGGTAATCCACAGGAAAAGAGGGTTTCCGCGCCTCCGAAGGCGCTTTTTTCGAACTTCTTTTTGTTGTCAAAGAGCAATTTTTGACTGTACGATTATTCAGTTTTGGGTGGTCTAGGCCGCGCTGGGCGTACTGGCTACGTCTATGACCTGAATGACTCAGCGAGGGACGATGGCCACAAAGGCGTGCTGGCCCATAAGCGGCGAGAAGGCCGTGCAGGGCTCGTAGTGGAGCTGCCTCATGACGAGCTCAAGATGTGAGGTGCGAATGACACGCGGGATGGCCGCGAAAGAGTACGGTCCCTTGCGGGTAGCTTCGTGTCGAGAACCGAGGAGACGATATGACGACTAGCTAAATGCTAGGAGCCGGATAGACAAAGGCCCAAGTGCTACCTTGGGCCTTTGAGGAATTGTCAGATTTTTGGACTCCTGACAATTCCATTCTCTATTCCATCGTGCGGGGCGTCAAGCCCTGCACAGGCTCCGTTCATCCCGAAGAAACTAGTTATCGCGAACAGCGAGGCCTCCTTTCGCCCGCGAGTTCTCACTGCTTGACGTACTAATTTAGGTCGTCAAAGCGATGAGCGGGGTGAGAGCTAAGGCCTGTTGAGAATGGAAAGTAAAAATGACATCTCAAGAGATGTTAGAAAAAATGATGAGCCGCCAAGGCAGTTTTGAGTGGGGTGATGAGTACATCCCATGCATTTTAGCAACGACCCGCGAAGCTCCGAAGATTTCGAGAGCTACTCGATTAAATAGCCGAAAGCTGCAACGCACGTTGCATCTTCTATCTACTCCAGAAAGAGTATATGCAGAGCTAGCCTTATATCATCCAAATTTGTTCGATCTTCACGAACAAAAAATGCTTTTTCCCGCCCCTAAAGTGCATCCTTTGCATGGACATCCGTTGGCTATTGGAATGGATCTTCCGCCTCTTGAGGGAACGTTGGATGTTGCTGAGCGAATTGGATTCAAGCATCATGAAATCATTGCCGAGAATGATGACGGAGAGCGTTCCAGGGTTCCGTATATTTATGTCGGTGATCTGCTCCTTTACCTGATTGATACCGCTGGGAAGCCATACGCGGTTAATTGGACTGTAAAAAAATGCGCGGAGGACTTTTCCGAGCGACGTAGAACAAAAGTAAAAACGCCAGCCCAGCAAAGAGTAGATCAAGAGCATGAACGCCTACGGCATCTTTTAGAGGAAGTCTATTATCAAGATGCAGGCATAAGAACAGTCAGGGTCTCTGAAGACAAAATTGACTCCAATGTCCGGGCGAATCTTGATTTTCTCTATGGCAGGCACAATTTGAAATTGGACATAGATCCAGCAGTTTTGAATGACTTCAGCTGTGAAGTCGAGGAGGCGGTGCGGATCGGAGATCCAGTAGCTCTAGTGGCGATAAGATATGGTGCGCGTTGGGGGGCTAGGGACAAGTTTCTTTCGAAAATTTATAAGGATATATGGGAAAGAAAGCTTCTCATCGATTTGTTCAGGCCAATACTCATCGATCATCCCCTGGAGATGCAGAGTCGCGACGTTCTGGACGTTTATGGCCATCTTTTTAATGAGAATCCAACATGATGGTCGGTTCTCGCATCAAGGCCCCCGAAGGCTTTCGAGGACTGGAAAAGGGCGTTATTTATCATTTTCTCTTGAGCGACTCGATAAAGAATAGAGTCAGGTTTGTCCAATTCATTGACAGCAAATCTGGTGTTCAGGCGATTTTATTAACTGTCTCAAGAATTGAGTTCGAGGAAGCTCTTGAAACCGGAAAATTGATCGAACATAAGGAAGGGGAAATCTACCCGCCATGGCTTGAACCATTGCAGGGAAAATCGATATCCGAGTTGGAGCGCCGAAGAGTTAGTAAGAAAAAGTCCTATCTTGAGATGGTTGACAGCAGGTATCTGGCAATTGCTGAGCTTGTTGTTAATCGTAAGGAAATCTTGGCCGCAGATAATCCCGACGCCATCATCAATGCACATGCTAAAAGGCAGAGCCCAAAACAAAACGCGCAACGGGTCAGATTATGGTTCTACGCGTATATCATCTTTGGTGGAAATAAATGGGTTCTGCTCCCGACATTCCACAACATTGGTCGGTGGGACAGAGAAGAGAAAGCCGAAAACACGAAACTTGGTAGGCCTTCTAAACGGGGCAAGAATCATGGGTTCTCTGTGACTGCTGCGATGAAGGAAGAAATTCTTGATGGATATATAAAATATCGATCTGTAGATAGTACAGAAGATGAAATCTACAACGAAGTTGTAACGAAAAAGTTTGGCTGCATTTCCCTTGTAGATAGCGCTGATAAAACCTATTTCATTCACCCTGATGGTAGGCCTTTTCCAACGTTCGCTCAATATTGCTATTGGATAGAAAAGCTTACCGCCGATAAGCGACGTGAGCGAGAACGTGAGCGTAAAGGTAAAAGCAAAGCTAGGGCTGAATCTGGGTCAGCGGGCAGTTTTGCTGAGCAGTTATGCAATCTTCTCCAGCGAGTTGAATTTGACGGCTACCACATAGATGAAAAGTTGTCGGGTATCACAGAGGGAAGCGCTGTTGATGCTTTTTGTGTGGTGCGCGCTGTATGCGGCTTATCGGGGGCTGTGGTTGGAATAGGTTTTTCCCATGGTAAAGAAAACATGGAAGCATATCGGATGTGCCTTTTTTCAATGGCCATTAATAAAGTCAAGTTTTGTGAGTTGTTTGGCATACCCATTCGTCCAAGCGAATGGCCCTGCGTGGGTCTATCAGACAATATTGTTTTTGACAGGGGCCCTGGGTCAGGGCTTCCATGTGAGCCCGAGATTACTTGGCTCGGTACTTTTGAGTTGCCTCCGACATATTCTGGTCAATCCAAGGCGACGGTAGAGTCTTCACACCCGAAAAAGAAAAGAAATCTCGACCAGCCAAAGCATTTCGTTAGCTCGCTCAATTTTGTGGAAATGGCCAAGCGCGAAATTTTTCAAGTAATAAAAGATAATAAGAAATCAGATGCTAGCGATCGCATGGACGAAGAGCTGTTTCTCGCGGGGTTCACTCCGACGCCGCTCAATATATGGAAATATTATGATGGCAGAGCAAGAAGTAGCGCGATCAGCATGCCCTTCGATGAAGCGGTGAGGCGGTTTCTCACTCCGCATCCCGCATCAATCAAAAAAGATGCCGTTTATTTTTATGGAAGAAAGTATCGCTCTGTTGAGCTTATGGATACTGGAGTATTCGACCGGGTCGCACGAGATGCCCATATTCCGGTTACTGCCTACGCAATAACCATGTGCGTTCGACATATTTGGATTGAGCATGAAGGTGTGTTGTTTGAGCTGGACGTAGTCGGTAAATCAAGCTCTCGGCCTGGCAGTTCAGACATTTGCCTCAAAGACTTGATGCAGATCAAGGAAGCAAGGTTGGAAGCTCTTGCCTCGGCTAGAGAGGAAAGACGAGCAATCGATCAACATTATAATGATCGATTTCGTGAGAACACTGGTAAGGACTGGAACAGCGGCCGGGAAAAATTGGGACGCGCGGTTAAGGACGCTGCTGCAAAACGAGATGAGGCTGATTACCGCCGATTTGTGGGTAAGAAATCATGATAGATGTGATGACTACTCGATTTGACGGGCTAACTGACACTAATAGAATTCGTGAGATCGTTACCGTCAGGCCAAACCCAGTGGCAGACCTGGGCGCTTTGGAAACCCCTGTGGGTGCTGAAAAACTTAGCAATGCCCTAAAGGAAATCTACCTGCCCAACCAGTTCTCCATCGACCTCATCAAGGAAATGGTTGGCCGCGCTGTCTTGTATTGCCGAGAGGTATTCGACTCCGAGAAAAGCTACCTATCTCGTGTTTACAGCCCGCCAGACAGCGAGGTTGCTCCAATCTGCCTAACCGGATTGGCAGGGGTTGGTAAGAGCCAAACCATCAAAGCTCTGAAGAAGGTTCTGCCCAGTCCGGTGGGGCTTTCGCTGAACCATTTCGAGGGTGTGCATAAGTTGACCTCGCATTGGTACGTCAGCGCGCGAGGAAAAGCAGGTGGAAAGCAGATTTTGGCTGACTTCATCGGTGAAGAATCCTCCAAAGGCAGGCCCACGGTTGCGAAGCTTCTGGTCGAGTGCCGAAGGCGCGCCAATAGGGATGGCGTGTCACTTCTAATGCTGGATGAAACGCAACACATCAACACCGGTGATGGCGTGTCTAGAGTGACTGACATTCTCCTGACCATGGCTGCGATCGGCCCCCCCATGGTGTATGTCTCCAACTACAGCCTTGTGCATAGATTGTTGCGCCGGAACAGCGAGGACAAGCAGCGTCTCTTGGTTGAGCCTAGGATCATGGTACCTGACTCCCCCGAGAGCGAAGCCTGGAGGGACTACATTGGTGAATGCATCCGAGTCAGCAACGGCTATTTGTCTTCTCATGAGGATGAATTGATAGAGGAGGTGTACCGATCGACCTTCGGCATCAAGCGACTAGCGGTCCAACTCATCAAAATCGCCTTTGTTGAGTCTCGTGTGGCCGGACGTCAAAGCATCGATATATCCGACGTTCATCGTGCCTATCGCTCAGCTGAGTACTCAGTGAACCGGGCGGATGTCGAGGAATTGCAGCGGCAAGCAATCGAAAGTCGAACCAGTGGTGGTCGGTTGGATCTGAGATGCCCCTTCGAATTACCAGTACACCTGAAATCCAATGTCATCGCCTTTGCCAAGGCTGATCGGGACCAACGTGTCGCGAATAAGGCGTTTCTCTCATCACTGAACGAGATGGAGCGATCTACCCTGGCGCAGATGAGTTCTGATCCGCCTGCGTCGAACGAGGGCTCGCTTGCTCCCTCGAAGCGAAAACCTGTGCCTAAGGCAACAAAGGCTGACTTGATCGATGCCTTCAACCAACTGCTTAAGCCCAAGCCGTCTGGTCCCCGACGACCAAAATAGGAGAGGGTCGGTACAAACAAGCTGCGTGACCTCTGAGCGCGGTGACCTAACTCAGTATGGGGTCACCTACTACTTGGTCGTTCGCTGTGAGTCAGGCTGGGCGATTTCCTCACTGAGCAGCGTTGTTGAAATTGCCGCACCAAGCGGGGGTGCAGATCTATCAGCAGGTTGAGCAGCGTGTTCGGACCGGTCCGCGCAATATTGTTTGATGCCGCTTATGTCGGCTTCAGCGCTGACGCAGCGACATTGGATGCAAGAAAGCGCCGGCTTCTCCTCTGTTCAAAAATCTGTTCCAAGGGCGCTTTGTCGCACCCATTGAGATAGATCAAGCACCCGTCCTCAACGTCACAAGGGAACACGAACGGAGCGACTTTGAGCATCTCTAAGTAGTACTCCATTAGGTCGACATGCTTCTGTACAGAGTCCCGATTGTGGATATGGATCGTTCTGGCTCCGACTGTGAAACCGCGACCTTCGAGCTCCTTCTGCACATACTCAGCCTTGCTCTCACTGGTGTGTGAGAATCTGCCCAGCCCCACTTGGTTTTCGTTCCATGGATGAGTGCGAATCATGGCCCCAGCTATGTCGGTTAGCGCTGTTGATTTCTTTGTGAGAAACGCTTGGTAGCTAGGCGCAAGGCTAGGAAATTGGGCGATGGTTGATTTGATTTTACGAACGTCGCCAGAGCTCCATGCGGAACAATCAATCGCTAGTATGCTGTTTTTGAGCTTAGGGAGGTGCACCCTATTTCCAGCGGCATCTTCCCACCTACTCATGGCCTCGATGATGGATGCATCCTTGGTACTGGTGAGACGTGAATACACGCCCCTCACCAACTCCTTAGATCCACAAGCCCCGTGAACATATTTGCGGAGAGAGTCAAACTGAACCAGTAGTGCGGCTCGATATGCTTGGTCTTGGAAGGCAAAAGTGTGGATATCAACTGGCTTGGAGTACTTCTTCTCGCCGGGCTCGATTACTCCCATAGCGGCAAGCCATGAGAGTACATTTATAGGGGCATCTGGATACTCAGCTGCGAATGCCCGCTCTGCGAATCGTACACGGCAGATCGATGACAGCTGCTTAAGCTTGCCGGCAGCATGCAAAGCCAACCTGCTTAAGGAGTCAATCAGAGCATCTGTCGTGGCAAGGCCGTGTCCCGAAATGACAAGGTTTAGCTCGGCCATAAAATTTCGCTTGGCGTAATTAACCTTGATGTACTGCTCTTGGGTCACGTCTGCCCACAAGGTGCTCAGCTCCTCGCGGTGAAGAAAAGTATCGGGATCATCCGCAGCATGAATTTCAGTAAGACAGAGTGCCCAGTGAACGAGGCTCTCGGCTTCTAGACCTGATAATCCTGCCTCCTCGACCTCCTGGCGGAACCTTTTGACTATCACGTTAAGTACCTGGCGCTCGTCTTCAGCGAACCAGATGTGAACCAGAAGGTTGTTCCGGTACAGAAGCTCGAGGAGGTCCAGCCCTCCTCGCTCGCATGCACTCACTCTAGGCATTGAGATTATTTGGTCCTGTTGGCGTCAGCTTTGCGCTGCGCCGGGGTTCGGTCTGCGCCGCGGTTGTATCGATGGTCATGGCCACCGTCGCGCCTGTTTTTGCCATATGGGACGAAGCCACAGGTGCTGAAAGGGCCGTTATCCGCCGCAGAGGATGCCGCCATGAGAATACTTTTGAGAATGCTCATACAGCTTCCTTCCGAGACTGACGATTGCGCCGGAATGCACAGTAGGAGTCGTGACCTGCAGCCCCTGCGACACCCGCCAGATAGTGGCCGACTAAGAAGACGGCGATCGCTAGGAGAGGTTTATGTATTTGAGCTGGATTCATGATGTTGGCTTCTCGATCTAGGTGCTCCGGACAGTCCGGAAGCATTCCTTGATCTCGATACTATTTAGGCCGCCAGCCCATGTTAATGCCAGAACGGGATGTACCGATTTCTACACCAAGACTGGGAGCAGCTAAGCCGTTTGGCATCGTGACATCGTAAGACTTCACGTCCCATAGATGCATGCTGAAATCGGGATGGACACTGAAACGTCTGCCTCGGGTCGCATGCTGCCGGCCGTTCATGTCCGCACTCACCGACTCATCTTGTCGGGGCTTCGCTCTGAAGCATCGTCAGGTCAGCTCCCAGTATCCTTCTTCTTTTTTCGTGATCCCCGCACGTTGGTCTGGCTTGTGGCGATGCCTCACAATGTAAAAGAGATCCCGAAAAATTTTCGATACCTCGGCGACGTAGCTATGACCTAATCCAAACATGTCTTTGCCCGCGCTCGATACATCGATAGTCGATAGGTGATCCATGACTAATGGAGGATTGGCGCCGCCTGCTCTGGGATAGCTGTGAACAAGCTGCGAGGCCGCAATCGCTCGATCATGGCGGGAGGCGTATAGAGTCACTTGTTCATACAAATTGAACACGCGTCCAAATTGCTTGAATCGTTTGGCATCGACATCCGGAGCTGCGAGGATAATCTGGCTGATTGGTGTCGCACCAGGCTTGTTCTCCCAGTTTTCGAGCACTGCTAACAGCGCCCGATTGCCCATGCTATGAGCGACAATGTGTAGTGCTGACAAGCCAAGATTTTGGGTCACATTGGTCAGATATTCTTTCAGGTTAGAAGCTGACCAATCCACGGTGGCCTCATCAGCGGGATACCCTTTTGTGCTTCCGAGGGAAGCCCAGGAGAAGCACAGCATCAGCCCAGGAAATTTGAGATCGTGGCGAAGTTGAGCTGAACGCCAGAGTGCCTCTTCAAAACCCACGTTGTAGCCGTGGATGAAGAGTAGACCTTCCTTGTGATTGGATTGCTGATCCAGTACGGTGGCCAATTGTTTTTTTGCGCTTTCAAACCAGGCTTCTAAATCAAGAAGCGCTTTTGTATGAACCACAATGTGCTTGTTGGGGTTGTCTTTCAGAATGCGGAAAAGGAATGTTGGGCGCTCTAGCTTGCCTTCTTTATGGATGTGGGGGATGGAAACCTTTGCAACGCCGTAAGAGACCTTGTCGTCGCTGCGAAATCCCCCAAACTTTACGCTACGTTGGGATTCTAATAGCCGATCCGTCCCAAAGAAAATAGTATACGTAGTGTAGTTATTTTGGGCAGGGACACCACTATAGTGAACAACTTCCCTTGGAGTGTCGCCAAGTCTTGCATGGCTATCGGTGTCTTTGGGGGCGGATGTAATTCGGATTCTACCCTCGCTGATTAAGTCGCTTGGGGCAGAAAATGAATTTTTAACGAGCCTTTGGAATCGTGGCTCTCTTACAACTGACGATATGCTCTGCTCACGATTCTGTTTGCCGCTGAGAATTAGCGCTACTTCTTTTGAATGGCGCGTAATTTTGATTTCTTGAGATCTTTTGATGAGCACTTTGAATCGTTCGTGCTTGGCTTTACCGACGATCCTGCTTTCAACTGTTTCAATGAACGTGCCGTGTGGGGCATTCCTCCAGCACAATATAAGTTGTGACGAGCTGATGAGTCGCTTATGAGGATCCCTGACAGACGTGTTCATGTTTAAAATTGCAAGCGCAATTTTTAGCTCAAGTGAAGTCCGTCCTGTATGTTTCATGCTGTCGTCTTATCCTGTGAAAGCAAACATTGATCAGTATGCCCAGGCGCTCAGTGGCCTCACGAAGTCTAACGTCGAGCGTCATCAGATGGGGTACATCGCCCGGGTGTAGCCGTCGACCTTGCATCGCACCTTCGCGCAGCAACTGGCGGTACGGGTTTGTGCGGCAGCCGATCTGTAGGAGCGTCCCGAATGCGACGAAAACACTCCGCATCTTCATGATCGAATAGTCGGATTTTGCCCTTTGATTTGGTGAATGGCCACGCCGAGCCAGCTATTCTCGGTCTGCTCTCGAGGCGCCTTGGGCAACAGGATAAGCGTGGATAGACCGCTGTATAGATGACCTGCGACCAAGGTCGGCAAGCACCGACCTGCCCGCTCGAACTTAACGGCTAGGCTCCGGGTACGGTAGCAGCCAGCTGACCAGAACCGGAGCTACCCCTTAGTTGCCAAGAATCACGTTTATATTGGCGTCGATTGCATTCATGTCCAGCCCTACACCTTCACTCTCTTCAGTGATCAATAGCGTACCCACCCTGCCATCGTCGGTTTCCGGTACCGGTGCCGGCAGGATGCCGGCCTTGCGATATGCGGCCAGCTTCCTCTCCCACCGCAGCCTGTATTCCTCTCTGGAGAGCATGCCATTGTGTTCCCAGTACCAGACGGTGCCCGAATCCTCGTCACGGATGGTGAAGTCGGGATAACGCTCGATGCCATCGAGCATTAATGGCTGCTCATATTGGTACCTGATTCCCGCCGACTTCAGTTTGGCTGCAATGATCCACTCTGACTTCGAGCGAACAAGCTCGCCGTTTTCTGTACGGTAAATCAGATTTTCGTCTAGGAACACGGATTGGTTGCGGACCTTGATTGCCACCGGCGAGGAAGGCTCGAACAGATTGGTCATCCGCCGACTAATCTCAGAGGCGGACTCATGACTGTATTGGATGAGGTTGCGGAAGTCCCCCTGGTGAAGGATCACGATCCTGTCCTTGTGCCGGGTCAGCGCGGTGTACAGCATTTCGCGCGTAAGGATTCGACAGGGGTTCGGGATCACAACAAAGGTCATCCCGAACTCACTACCCTGGGTTTTGTGGACCGTCAGCGCGTAAGCGAGCTCCAGCGGTGGTGATCCCTCCTGGGCATCGAACTCTCCCGGCCTATACGTGTAGGCAAAGCCCGGTTGAGAAGCGAACTCGACTTCAAGATCCTTCGGCGCCCAGTTCATGTTTCCTGTTCGCCATTGTCCCGTAACGATACCGATGTCGCCATTCGCGACGTAGCTGTCAGACTTCTCGGGGTAGGTTCTGCGGCCTGACTTATTGATGAGGTTAATCACCTTATCCCCGTAGATGATTCCTTCCGATCCTGCCGGGCGAGGGATCACCTTGTAGCGGTTGTCACTCGTAGCCAGTTGGCGGAAGGACTTCCTGAAATGCTGCTGAATTGTGCGATTAATCGCCGTGACACCAAACTGATGCGGCTTAATCGGCGAGAGGATCTGCCAGTCCTCAGCCCGACGTGAGGCACCGGGTCGACCGTGGCTCTCCCTATTGAAGTACACCGACGTGCCGCGTTCGCCTTCTGAAACTGTTCCGCCCAGTGAGACCTCAAAAGTCCTTTCATCGTGAATTGAGTCGAGTTCCAACTCTGCCACCAACTGTTGGAGCAGTAGCCGCTCCAGTTGATCGGGGTTGTCCCATCTAACGAGCTTCACTCGCTTGGAGTGTCCCGACGCCACGATGTGCCAGATTTCGTCCAGCCCTGGATCCTGAGGGCGACCACTGAACGCTTGGGCCAACAAGACGTCATCCCGCACCTCATCATCCTCGGCCTCCTGTCGCATCGTGACGGTAAGTTCGGCAAAGCAAGGCCCGACACGGATACCGGGCTGTTCAAGATTTGTAGGCTTGAGGAAGTTAACGATGTCCACAAACGGCCGTCCGGCGCCGATCGGAGGCAACTGTTTGGGGTCACCAACCAGAATGAGCCGATCGACTCCCTCTATCGCATCCAGCAGCGCTGCCAGCTGCTCTTCGGTCTTCATGGAGGCTTCGTCAATAATGACCGTCTTATTGCCGGCAGAGCGCGGAGCCTCGTCACTGAGGAGATATCTTCCCGTGCGGCCATCATACCGTTGGAGACCATTCAGGAACTGGGCCACAGTCTTTCCTTTGCCCGGCATGTCGGTTGCCTGTTCCAGCCTGACCCTCGCCTTGCCGGTTGGGGCCAGCAGGAGGATGCCGCCATCCCTGACGTCCGGGATGCTGCACAGCGCTTTCAGCAGTGTGCTCTTGCCGGTTCCTGCGCCGCCCATGAGCACAGTCACTCCTGACTTGTAGATAACTCGGAGAGCGGCTGCCTTCTCGATGCGCGCCTCCTGATCGCGCCTCGATCGTGTGGCTTGCGAAGCGTTACCACTCGCCTGTCCATCAATCGCTTCGTCGACCAAAGCGGCCCAGTTATGGTCGCCAGTATTCTCCTTGCGCCTCTTGCGACTGCGGATCTTGTCCCGAACCAGCTTAGAGGTCTGAACATAGAGATCCAGCTGGAACGCATCCAGCCCGTCCTTGACGAGAATTTGCGATATCTTCGGCCGAAGATAACTCTCCATGCTCAAAAGCGTATCAGCATCTAACGGACATTCGGGCTGCAAGGGCCGGTGCCGAATGCGCTGAATAAGCCAGTCAGCCAGAAGATAGGTGTGCCCTTCCTCGCGCGCGGCCTCTTCCAACGTCTGCAGCATGGCCGCACGCACGCGTCGCTCATCAATGGCCGCGCTGACTTGGCTTGGCGCTGGTACAGGGAAGTCCCTAAGTACCGACTCTGGCGGGAAGACACCCCGATCCACGATCTCGAAGGCTATCGGATCCTGTTGCTGCCGATCGTCCTCGAAAATCAGGTAGGGATTTTCAAGAATTTCGGCATCGGAAAGATTGATGCCAGCCGCGCGGCGCTCCGTAGGCTGATACCAGCGCATAGCTTGGTCATCGGTGAGATTTAAGCGTGCCAAGAGCATTAGCAGGGCACGTCTTTGGGACGGTAGACCGACCCACTTCTTTAGGTAAGCATCCCCCAGTCCGTCTCGGAGGTATTTCGGCAGAATTGTGGGGTCAGTCAGGACCTCCTTCAAAGCGCGCCAGGGGTCGAACTGATGGTCTTCGTGTCCGCACAGATACCAAGCCAATAGATTGCCATGAGGCAGTCCGAATGCGTTGAAGGCGGCACCCAGTCCCGGAAATGCACCACGCGCCTGCCAGAGGTCGTTCAGCTCGCCGTCAATCCACCTGAGATGATCGTCCCAGGGTTCATCCGGCAAATGCTGCTTCATCTCCTTGATGGCCTTCTCAATAGCCAGCAGTGAAGCGATAGCGCCGTCGTGCGCAAGATGCTCAGTACCGTAGGAGTAACTGCCGAAATATTCGTCCGGTGCGAAAGCTGTGCAGGCCGTGAGATCAAGGGAATCGTCCGATTCGGCGGCCTGCAGGAGTCGGTGGTAGGGAAGCAAGAAACCGTCGGAGTTCTTCGGTCGAATCGAGTGTTCGATATTCCTTTCCCACAAGTAGCCGGGGATTTTACCCTTTGGGCGTTGGCCAGCGCTGTATTGGTATTCGACTGGCTTACCTACCGACTTGACGCGACCAACACCGATGATCACGCGCCGAGTGTCGTCGGCCAGCGGCGTGCGCTTAGCGTAGAAGAATACGAGCGACTCATCAGGCTTGGCCGCACTGAAGAAGGTATCGAGGATGACACGCTGGTTGGTGCCCTCCTGCACCCAAGTCCTTTTGTCGCTGTTCCAGTTTGGGTTATCCCTGAGATCTGGTTCCCGATCGATCCGGTAGTCAATCTCCAAACTCTGTTGAATGCCCTTGATCTTTAATCGTGGATTGCCCTCAATTTTTTCGCACAGCATCCAGCGGAATGGGATCGCAGCTGCGGAGAAAGGCATAATCGTGTAGGGCGTGTCGGTAAAATGGCCATGGGTAGTGGTCGCCGACTCGGTGTACGGGTGCTTCTTCTGCAGCGAGAGGGCGAACGGAGCCATGATGGTCCCGTGCTCGTTAACGCAGGGTGGGAGCTCCGACGCCAGGAGATTCTCCAGGCTTAACCCGGGGTTCTGACTCTCGAACTCGTCATCTCGACCGGTACCGATTCGAGGCAGCACTGTGCAACTCGTATTGCCTCGGCAGTCCTTGCAAATGCTGCCAATCCAGCCTGAGTCGTGCCAAGGAACCCGAATAGTCAGGTGTTGAACGGGCAATTCACGAGCGCCTTGTATCACGTCTGGTTCTCTCCACTATTGAAGGCTGTGAACCTGCCACCGTCGATGTGAATCCATCGAGCACGTGGTTCATTGCATCGAAGATAGCGAGCGGCATTACCGTTGTCTCGCGGGTCATCGAAAATGGAAGTGAAGTCGGCTGGCAGCACTTGGTTAGTGCCCCGGCCCACGGTTGTGCTGATACCGTCCTTCAAGGAGTGGATGAAGACCGGTTCGCCGAAGTAGGTATGGGCATCGGCGTTGTCCTTGCGTTTCGGCGTGGCGGTTAATCGAGCCGAGCAAAGCTCTTCAAGGCGTATCGTGTGCCAGACAAGCGAAGGCCTACATGTACCCTGGTGGGAGGTTCTCGATGAAGATCACAGCTATGGAACAGGCCGAATCGGTCAGTGATGTCCTGTGCGACGTTTGTGGTGCTAGGGGTTGGTGCGCTTCGGGATGCAGGCCTAAGTATTAGCGAGTAAAGCAGACTTTGAAGCTCAGTTCCGTGTCCGTTCGAGTCCATTTCCTAGACCGGATGCTTTGCAAAAATGCGTCATTTCGACAAGCCCCCAGTGTCGCCGCATAATCACCCCGTCCTGCCACCAGGTGAGGCAACAATCAATCGATCCGGCGAACCACGGATGCGCCCGTACGCTGGCCCGGCCTGCGAGATTTCATGGAAAAGATGACGATCAACGAACTCGGGCTTCGTTACCGAGTTGAGGCCTCAAGCCTGGTGCTGGGGAACATCCTCAATCAGATTTACCAGGGCCAGCCCCTGTCCCCTGCCTTCCTTAAGGTTCTGCAATCCAAGGGCCTGTATCACCTGCACCAGCACGCCACGGGGGAGACGACCTTCGAGGGGTATATTGCCGCGCTGGACGCTGAAGAGGCTGAGCGTCTGGCTCGCATCAAGGCAGCCCAGGAGGCTGAGGACGCACGCCTGGCCCAACTCGCAGAAGCTCGACGCCGGCGTGAGGAAGCGGCCGAAGCCGAACGTATTGCCCGGGAAAGTGATCCCGCCTACATCGAAATGAAGCGGCGTGAGGCCCTTTTCCAGAAGTACGGCATTTCCAGCCCTTCGGCCCCATCAGACCATCTGGTGGCGATCCTGGAGAAGCTCGATGCCTACGTGGCACTGGACTCGGACCAATACCTCTGGCTGACCACCACTGGGAAACGAAACTTCACTCCCCAGGTTCGGAGTGCCTACCACCGGGGCCAGGCGATCAGCTGCGTGGCTGAGTTTCACTCGAAGGGTGATCCATGGAGTGTGGTCAATGGCAGCGGCCACTTCCGGAAGTGCGGCCAGGCCGACAAGGCGTTGGAGCTGCTTGATCTGCTCGACGCTGACAAGATTTCCAACCCGAAGACGAAATCAGCCCTGCACACGACGCGCGGTGGAGTCATGCGGGACCTGGGGCGCCATAAGGAAGCGGTCAAGCTGGGCGACCAGGCTCACAAACTCACCCCCCGTGACTTCCGGCCCTGCACCCTGCTAGGGGCCGTGCACATGGAGTTAGGCAACTTCAACCTGGCCCATGACTGGTACGACATGGCGATCGAGCGCGGTGCAACGGAAGAGAGCATCGACAGTGAATTGAAGCGGATCTTCGCCCAGGCGGATAAGGCCAAGCGCGAAAGTCTCAAGGCCTACCTACTGGCTGAAGACCCAGCCCGGTTCAGCTGGGTCAACAAGCCGGTTCGCCCCTGAAATCTGCATTCGTTGAGCCGGCGAAATTGGAGGCCAACGCGAGGGATAGGTTGGCGAGATTCTGGATCGTGGTGCGGGATCGGCGAGTAAAGCGGACACAAAAGCACAGCCCTGTGTCCGTTTCACTGAGCAGTCTAGCGGGATGTCTGGCCGGTGCTGACGTCCAGGTAGACGTTGTTGCTATTGGTCATGCCGCCACAGTAGGGGACCGAGCCGAGCAAAGTTCCTGAAGGAGTATCGTGTGCCAGACAAGCGAAGGCCTACATGTACCCTGGTGGGAGGTTCTCGATGAAGATCACAGCTATGGAACAGGCCGAATCGGTCATTGATGTCCTGTGCGACGTTTGTGGTGCTAGCACGCGTGTTGAAGGGTATGGATTGCAATTTGGCACTCTTCGCGCCAGTTGGGGGTATGGCTCGGCCCATGACGGCGAGCGCTATGAAGTCCATCTGTGCGAGCCCTGTTTTTTCGGGACGCTTTCAGGCCTCAGACGTGAGCGCATGGTGAACTTCATGTTCAGTGATGAGGACCAAGACCTCAGCGACTTTGGGCGCGTTGCTCGCGATGATCTGTTCAAAGACGGCGGCAACTCCTGATCTCGATGTTGGTCACAGTTGTAGGTGCCTCTCCAATTCGCAGACCCATGGCGATCCAGATAGGCGAGCGTCTGAATGCGCGACAGACTTTATTCTTTAGCTGTTCCCTGGTTTCTACGATTTCGAGGGGGCGCGACAGACTTTAGATGCACACTATCGTATAGGCGGGCTCACGGGGCACTAAGGCTGGCGACGGCAAAGGTGCGACGGACTTTATTCTCTAAGATCAGCCCGGCAGCGCCGGGCTTTTTTTATTCACATAGAGGGAGACTATCCATTCGATAGCCTGACAACTGTCCAAGGTGGTCTACCTTTGCAGTGTCCTTGGTGAAGGAGGAGTTCCCATGCTTGCGCAACTTCCGCCCGTCCTGCGCGATCTGAAACTGCCGTTACGCCTGCAGCTGTGGGACGGCAAGGAGATCGACCTCGGACCCAATCCGACCGTGACCATGACGGTGAAGGACCCCGGCCTGGTTTCACTGCTGAGCCGGCCCAACCTGGATACGCTGGGAACGGCCTATGTGGAAGGGCGCCTGGAACTGGCCGGGCCGATCCTGGAGGTGATCAGGGTCGGCGATGCCCTGAGCGAGGCGCTGGCGGGCAAGGAGGACGAGCTACCTCCCGAGCGGCGGGCCCATGACAAGGCTACCGACGCCGCCGCCATTTCCTATCACTACGACCTTTCCAACGACTTCTACGCCCTCTGGCTCGACCGCGACATGGTCTATTCCTGTGCCTACTACCCAACCGGCACCGAGGATCTGGACAGTGCACAGCAGGCCAAGCTGCATCACCTCTGCCGCAAGCTGCGGTTGAAGGCCGGCGAATACCTGCTGGACGTGGGGTGCGGTTGGGGCGGCCTGGCGCGCTTTGCCGCGCGCGAATACGGCGCCAGGGTGTTCGGTATCACCCTGAGCCGCGAACAGCTGGAGCTGGGGCGTGAGCGGGTCAAGGCCGAGGGCCTGAAGCGCCAGGTGGAGCTGGAGCTGCTGGATTATCGCGACCTGCCCCAGGATGGCCGCTTCGACAAGGTGGTCAGTGTCGGCATGTTCGAGCACGTCGGCCATGCCAACCTGCCGGTCTATTGCCAGCGCCTGTTCGGCGCCGTACGTGATGGCGGGCTGGTGATGAATCACGGCATAACCTCCCGACACCCGGACGGTCGTCCGGTGGGCCGCGGCGCTGGTGACTTCATCGACCGCTATGTCTTCCCCCATGGCGAGCTGCCGCATCTGTCCACCATGGTCACCGAGCTCAGCCTGGCCGGCATGGAAGTCGTGGACGTGGAAAGCCTGCGGCTGCATTACGCGCGAACCCTGGAGTTCTGGAGCACCAACCTTGAAGCCAACCTGGCCAAGGCCTCCAAGCTGGTTCCGGAACAGGCCCTGCGTATCTGGCGGCTCTATCTGGCCGGTTGTGCCCATGCGTTCCAGAAAGGCTGGATCAACCTGCACCAGATCCTCGCCACCAAGCCCCACGCGGACGGCTCCCATGAGTTGCCGTGGAGTCGGGCGGATATCTACCCGGCCGGGTAGTTCCAGCGGTGCTCGGCAACGGCGTCGTGCGCGTGGAGGCTTTCCGCGTGCACGACCCTCAGCCTGAACCCCTCCAGCCAATCCTGCTCGCGCAGAGCGCTGCCGAGGCGCCTTGCCGCATCCTCGCAGAACATCAGGTTCTGGCCATTGGCCAGGGCGAAGGCCTGCTCGTCTGCGCGCTTCACGGCGGTCTGCACAGCGGTACCCAGCGCCTGTTCCGCCAGGTCAGCCAAGCGACGCAGTGGCATTACCCCAACCGCCCCGGCCTGGCCCAGGCGTACCCATAGTCGCGCCACGCTGCGCTGGCTATGGGGCGTGGCTGCGCTCCCCTGGTTGCCGAGCCATTCCAGCGCTTGCGAAAGCTCCAGGGGGCGGTCGGTGAATTCCTTGGCGAAGCGTTGCTGGACCAGTTGCCGGGCCAGGGCGGCGGAGCAGGGGCAGGTGGAGGAGTAGGCCAGTTCCAGTCGAAGTTCCACGTGGAACCCCCATGCATCCTGACGTGCGTGGACCTCGAACGGGTAGGCCTTCCAACCGGCCAGCGAGCTGACCAGCGCCGGGCGCTTCAGCACCGCCTCACCGCACAGCCTGAGGCTGGCGCTGCTGGAGAGGCCCTGGTGGCTATCGAGGAAACGCGCCAGCACCCGGCGTAGCAGGCCGGCGGATAGCTCCTCGTGCTCCAGTTCCTCCAGTGCCAGGTAGAGGCGCGACATGTGGATGCCCCGGGCACTGGCTTCATCCAGGCTCACGCCGGCATCGGCACGGGCCGCGACGGTCTGGCCGTCCAGCCGCAAGGGCAGGGCGATGCCGCACATGCCGACCCAATCCAGGGGCATGGCCTGGGGGGCTGACTGTGCAGCGATATCCGGAAGGGCAAAGACGTTCATCAGTGGGTGCTCTTGAAAATGATGGGTATTGTTATGTTATAACAAATTAAGCATCAGACGATCGCCACCATGCCAGACATTCCGCTCAGTCGCGAAGAACTCCTCGCCCAGCCCGCCGAGGCCTACATGAACCCGGGCCAGCGGGCGTTTTTCCGCGCCCTGCTGGAACGCCAACGGGAAGAACTGCGCCAACACATCGAGGTTGAGTTCGGTGCCCTGCGCGATGTCGAGCCGGTCAGCGACGAAATCGATCTCGCCAGTCGCGAGGAACAGCGACTCTGGCAGTTGCGCCTGCTGGAGCGGGAGAAGCGCCTGCTGGACAAGGTCGACGAAGCCCTGGCGCGGCTCGCCCGTGGCGAATACGGCTGGTGCGAGGAAAGCGGTGAGCCGATCGGCCTGCGCCGCCTGCTGCTGCGCCCAACCGCGACACTCTGCCTGGAAGCCAAGCAACGCCAGGAACAACGAGAGCACCATCAGCGCCGTACCTGAGAGGACACCTACCTTGGACCAACGCCTACCCGTCACCCTGCTCTCCGGCTTCCTCGGCGCCGGCAAGAGTACGCTGCTCAACCACGTGCTGAAGAACCGCGACCAGTTGCGCGTCGCCGTGATCGTCAACGACATGAGCGAGATCAACATCGACGCCGTCGCGCTGCAGCGCGACGTCAGCCTGAATCGTGCCGAGGAGCGCCTGGTGGAGATGAGCAACGGCTGCATCTGCTGCACCCTGCGCGAGGATCTGCTGGAAGAGGTCAGCCGCCTGGCCCGCGAGGGGCGCTTCGACTACCTGCTGATCGAATCCACCGGCATCTCCGAACCCCTGCCGGTGGCCGAGACTTTCACCTTCCGCGACGAGCAGGGCCAGAGCCTGTCCGACCTGGCTCGCCTGGACACCCTGGTGACTGTGGTGGACGGGGTCAACTTCCTGCGCGACTACCGGGCCGCGGAAAGCCTTGCCAGCCGGGGCCAGACCCTTGGCGAGGAAGACGAGCGCGCCATCAGCGAGTTGCTCATCGAGCAGGTGGAGTTCGCCGACCTGCTGCTGATCAGCAAGGTCGACCTGATCTCCCGTGCCGAGCGCGACGAGCTCGGCGCCATCCTGCGCCGCCTCAACCCCGAGGCCGAGATTCTGCCCATGGTCATGGGAAAGGTGGACCTGACACGGCTCCTCGATACCGGCCGCTTCGATTTCGAGCGTGCCGCCCGGGCGCCGGGTTGGCTGAAGGAACTGCGCGGCGAGCAGGTGCCGGAGACCGAGGAGTACGGCATCGCTTCCACCACCTACCACGCGCGGCGGCCCTTCCACCCGCAGCGCTTCTTCAGCTTCCTCAACCGCGAGTGGTCCAACGGCCGCCTGCTGCGCTCCAAGGGCTTCTTCTGGTTGGCCAGCAAGCCGCAGGTCGCGGGCAACTGGTCCCAGGCCGGCGGCCTGATGCGCCATGGTAATGCGGGACATTGGTGGCGCTTCGTTCCCCGCGAGCACTGGCCACAGGACCAGGATGGCCTGCAGGCGATCCTGCGGCACTGGAGCCCGGAGGTCGGTGATTGCCGCCAGGAGCTGGTGTTCATCGGTCAGGACATCGATTTCGCCCGGCTGCGCGCCGAGCTGGATGCCTGCCTGCTCGACGACGCGGAGATGGCGCTCGGACCTGAGGCCTGGACACGGCTGGCGGATCCCTTCGGCCCCTGGGATGACGGGGAGGGCGCCTGATGCCGGCATTTCGGGTGAAACCGGCGCCGCGCCAGGTCAGGGCCGAGAGCCTCGAGGTGTTGGGCGAGGCGTTGCACGATGGGGTCAATCTCTCCATCTGGGAGCGCCGTCTGCCCCTGCATATCGAGGACTTCGCCGGCAGCCTGCTGGCGCTGGGCGATCCGCTCGCCGAATCCCTGACCCTGGATCTGGCCGATGTCGAAGCCGAACCGAACCTCTCCGCGCTGGCGGCCGGATTCGCCGATCTGGCGGGCTATCAGGGGTTCATCACCGACGTCGCCTGGCTGGTACGGGCCTTCGCCTGCCTGCTGGATGCCCGGCGCATAGGCCTGCGCCTGCGTCGCCTGGACAAGGCCATGTGCCCCCGCTTCCATGTGGATCATGTGCCGCTGCGGCTGATCACTACCTACGCAGGTGCCGGCAGTCAGTGGCTGCGGGAGGGTGAAATGCCGCGCTCGCGCCTCGGCGATCCCACCGCCGAACCGGCCGAGGTTGTGGATAACCAACGGCTGGGTGCCGGCCATGTGGCGCTGTTCAAGGGCGAGAAGTGGTTGGGTAATGAAGGCCGTGGAATTATCCACAGGTCGCCGCAACCAGCACCGGGCGAGAGCAGGCTGCTGCTTACACTGGATTGGCTGGGGTGAGTCGCAGGATTTATTGCAGGTGGGTGCCGAGTGAAGCGTGGCGCGGCAGGCCCGGTTGGCTTGCGGAGAGCTACTCCCACGTGCCCTGGCTTTGTCCTTCGCAGAAGGGTTTCAGGTAGCGGGCATCGCTGGCCACGCCGTAATAGTGGATATCCTGGCGATAGGGCTGGTTGCTGGCCCTGGCGTTGCGGCATACGCCGAAGGCGCCAGAGGGGCAGTTATCCACATAGGTCACTTCCACTTCCTGACCCTTCATCTCCGGCTTGCAGAAACCGTCACGGAACAGTTGCGGCGGGATGCTACGGTTTTCCTGGCAGAGCTTCACGTCCAGCCCCTCGCCCCGGCTGTGCACGACACAGGCTTGGGCATGGGCTTCGACGGACAGCGACAGCAGCAGGGGCAGCAGCCAGGCACGCATGGGAGGTCTTCCAGGCAATGAAGGCAGCGACTCTAGCACGGCGCTTTCTAAGGTGTGTGTGAAGCAGCACCATAGCCAGATGCTTACTCATATCCCGACCCATCTCATTGCCGGGCCCCTGGGCGCCGGCAAGACCAGCCTGATCCGCCAGCTGCTGGCGCAACGCCCTGCCCACGAGCGCTGGGCGGTACTGATCAACGAATTCGGCCAGATCGGCCTGGACGCCGCACTGCTGACCAGCAGCGACGACGGCATCGCCCTCGCCGAGGTGGCGGGCGGCTGCGTCTGTTGCGTCAACGGCGCGCCTTTCCAGGTGGGCCTGGCGCGATTACTGCGCAAGGCGAGGCCGGACCGGCTACTGATCGAACCCTCCGGACTCGGACACCCGGTCGAGCTACTGCGACAGCTACGCGACCCCCCCTGGGACGGCGTACTGGCGCTACAGCCGAGCGTCGTGGTGCTGGATGCGGCGGCCCTGGCTACGGGCCAGCTACTGCCAGACAGCCAGCGGGAGGCACTTTCTAGTGCTGGCCTTGTGCTACTAAACAAGTCGGAAAACCTCGATTTGTCCACATGTGAACAACTTTCCGCGCAATTGCCTACTTCAAAACTGCTGTGGACGACACAAGGCAGGCTCGATATCGAGAAGCTTCCAGGGATTCATTCACATTCTGGAAAAGCTGTTGGTATAGAGCAGTTACCAACAGGTGTGGATAAGCCTCCTGCTCTGTGGAGGAATCCGGCCGAACCGATCTGCCAGATCCAGGCCGGTAACGATGGTTGGAGCATCGGCTGGCGCTGGCATCCGAGTCAGCAATTCGAGCTGATACGCGTGCAGTCGTGGCTCGCCGGCCTGCCCTGGCGCCGCGCCAAGCTGGTGCTGCACAGCAACGCCGGCTGGCTCTCGGGCAATGCCCTGGACGGCGCGCCGATTCATTGGCAGGTCAGCGAATGGCGCAAGGACTCGCGCCTGGAACTGATCTTCGCCGGGCCTCAGGACGAGGCGGCGCTGAAGGTGGGGATGGCGGCGTGCAGGCTGGGTTAGGGGCGGGGATGTCGCTTTTTCTTGTGGGAGATTCGTTTCGGAGTTTCCACCATCGGTGTCTTGCACGGCCCCGCTGCTGGATAGAAAAGCGCTATCCACGCACTGTAGGAAAAGCCGACAAGAGCGTTGAAGGCTGGAGGCTGGACGAAAAACGGGATGTGGGGGCGAATTCATTCGCGGAGGGCCGCGCAGCGGCCCCGTAGGGTGGACCACGCTTCACCGGTCCACCATTGGAGGCTCGCCCAGGCTCCGCTGGTGGATGTGAAAAGCGACATCCACCCTACGCACGGGGACAGTTCGTTCAGCCTTCAGCCCCAAGGGTGGGCCACGCTCCACCGGTCCACCTTTCGGGGTTCGTCCTGACCCAGCAACGAAAACGGGCCCCGAAGGGCCCGTCTGGTATCGATCCAGGGCTCAGCGCCCGGTCAGTCCTGGTTCATCCGCGAATGGGTGCGGGTGTCCTTCATGAACACGTACACCAGCAGCGAGCAGGCGATGCAGGCGGTGACGTACCAGTAGAAGCCGCTTTCCATGCCGATGCTCTTGAACCACAGGGCCACGTACTCGGCGGTGCCGCCGAAGATGGACACGGTCAGCGCGTAGGGCAGGCCCACGCCCAGGGCGCGGATCTCGGTGGGGAAGAGCTCGGCCTTCACCACCGCGTTGATCGAGGTGTAGCCGCTGACGATGATCAGCGCCGCCATGATCAGGAAGAACGCGCCCCACCAGGTCTGGATGCTGTGCAGGGTGCTGAGGATCGGGTAGGTGAAGAGGGTGCCCATCACGCCGAAGGCGATCAGGATCGGGCGCCGGCCGATCTTGTCGGAAAGCGTGCCGACAATGGGCTGCAGCAGCATGAAGAGGAACAGCGTGGCGGCCGAGATCATGGTCGAGTCGCCCTTGCTCATACCCACGGTGTTCACCAGGTACTTCTGCATGTAGGTGGTGTAGGTGTAGAAGGCCAGGGTGCCGCCCATGGTCAGGCCGACCACGGTGAACACTTCCTTGGGATGGCGCATCAGGGTGCGCAGCAGGCTTTCCTTGGGCTTGTCCTTCTTCCTGGTGAAGGAATCGGTTTCTTCCATGCCGCGACGCAGGAACATGGCGACCACCGCGCACAGCGCGCCGATCACGAAGGGTACGCGCCAGCCCCAGCTTTCCAGTTGCTCGGTGGTCAGGGTCTGCTGCAGGACGATCAGTACCGCCAGGGCGATGAGCTGTCCGGAGATCAGGGTCACGTACTGGAAGCTGGAGAAGAAACCGCGCTGTTCCTTGGTCGCCATCTCCGACAGGTAAGTGGCGGAGGTGCCGTATTCACCGCCCACCGAAAGGCCCTGGAGCAGACGCGCTACCACCAGCAGCACCGGCGCGGCGACGCCAATGGTCTCGTAGCTGGGGGTCAGGGCGATGATCAGCGAGCCGAAGCACATCAGCAGGACCGAGGCCAGCAGTGCCGCCTTGCGGCCCTTGCGGTCGGCATAGATGCCCATCAACCAGCCGCCGATGGGGCGCATGAGGAAGCCCACGGCGAAGATCGCGGCGGTATTGAGCAGTTGGGCGGTCATGTCGCCTTGGGGGAAGAAGGCCTTGGCGAAGTACAGCGAGAAGGCGGCGTAGACGTACCAGTCATACCATTCGACCAGGTTGCCGACTGAACCACTGAAGATCGACTTGATGCGCTGCGATGTCGTGCGGGGTGCTGCAGAGGCAGTCAGGGTGCTGGAGCTATCCATCATCTTTCCTCGACGCTTAGTTGTTGTTGTGGCGCGGTCGAAGCCGCGCAAGTGCAGCGAGCACATAGCAGGAGCTGTGCCAGGGGAGGAAAGGCCCGGAATAGAGGGGTTGCGGTGTTATCCGGCGAGGGGCATGCGCGGAATCCTGCCGATGCCGGAATGGCGATGAGCAAGATTCCGCCGATGTCGTGGGGGCGATTTCAATCGCCAAGCGGACCGCAGGTTCGCCCTTGGGACTATCAGGGGGCAGCTGCGCTGCCCTTGGCGAATGAATTGGCTATGTCTGCGTTAAATGTTGCTAGAAGCTCCTGAGCCAAGCTGATTATCGAGCGGACGGCGAGTCCCTGTTTCGCCCCCCGGCGAGTCTCTTTTTTCAGTCGCCAAAAAAGAAACCAAAAACGCTTGCCCCTGCATCCGGCCCGGCTTCGCCGGGTGACCAGCCTTCGGCTGTTACTGCGTTTCCCTCGCTCCATCGTTGCGCCGGGGGCCCGGCGTGAGGGGCCATCCATGGCCCCGCACGCCTCTCGCGGCATCCATGCCGCTCGTCCCCCTCTGCAACGATTCCGCTCGGCCTCCTGACGGGGCGCAGTCGTGGCCCCACCGCTTCTGCGCAGGTTCAGGCACTGACCGGGCATGAGGATTGCTGCGCCTTGTCAGGCACGAGTCACCCCTCTCCCTCCGGGAGAGGGGCCGGGGGAGAGGGAGGCGTCAGGCGGGTACGGAGACCTGAAAGCCCTGTACTAGAGGCTTCTGTTAAGTCCTGCAACAGCTAACGCAGACATTGCCAATGAATTCGCCCCTACAGGAAATGCGATCGGGGTCAGTCGTCCTCGCCCGGCAGGAACTCGCTGCGGGCCAGGCCGTGGCGGACCATCTTCTCGTTGAGGGTGCGGCGTGGCAGGCGCAGCAGGTCCATCACCGCCTTGATATCCCCCTGGCAGCGCGCCAGGGCCTGGCGCAGGCATTGCGCCTCGTAGGCTTCCATGAGGTCGGCCAGCGACGGTTCGCCCTCGACGCGTTCTGCCGCGCCTGTGGATAACCCCAGTACGTGGCGTTCGGCGGCATTGGCCAGCTCGCGGACATTGCCCGGCCAGCCATGGGCCAGGAGCTGCGCCAGTTCCGCCGGGGTCAGGGTGGGTTGCGGCCGGCCCAGGCGCTCGCTGGATTGGCGGGCGAAATGCTCGAAGAGCAGGGGAATATCCTCGCGCCGTTCACGCAGGGGCGGCAGTTGCAGCTCGGCCACGTTGAGGCGGTAGAGCAGGTCCTCGCGGAAGCGCCCGGCGCGCACTTCCTCACGCAGGTCCGGCTTGGTGGCGGCCACCACGCGGATATCCACGGCAATGCTCTGGTTCGAGCCCAGGCGTTCCAGGCGCTGCTCCTGCAGCACCCGCAGCAGCTTCACCTGTTGCGCCAGGGGCATGCTCTCGATTTCGTCGAGGAACAGGGTGCCGCCGTGGGCGTGCTCGATCTTGCCGATGCGCTTGCCCTGGGCGCCGGTGAAGGCGCCGCTTTCGTGGCCGAACAGTTCGCTCTCGAAGAGGTTTTCCGGAATGGCCGCGCAGTTCAGCGCCACGAAGGGCTTGCCGGCGCGGGGGCCGAAGTCGTGCAGGCAGCGGGCGACCATCTCCTTGCCGGCGCCGGTCTCGCCGCGCAGCAGGACATTCACCGGTGTGCCGGCCAGTTCCAGGACCTGGCGGCGCAGCTGCGCCAGGGGCCGGGACACGCCTAGCAGGCGGCCGTCCAACTGGTCCTTGAGGTCCGCCTGGACCCGCAGGCGGCGGTTTTCCTGTACCAGGCGGCGTTTTTCCAGGGCCCGGCGCAGGCTCTCCAGCAGGCGCTCGGCGGTGAAGGGCTTTTCGATGAAGTCGTAGGCGCCCAGGCGCATGGCCTCCACCGCCTGGGGCACGTCGCCGTGGCCGGTGACCATCAGGAAAGGCAACTCGCGGTCCAGCGCCTGCACCGCCTGGAGCAAGGCCATGCCGTCCATGCCGGGCATGCGCAGGTCACTGATGACCACCCCCGGGAAATCGGCATCGAGGCGCTTCAGGCAATCTTCGGCACTGCCCTCCACCCTGACCTCGAAGCCGGATAGCTCCAGCCACTCGCGTACCGCTTCGCGGATCGCCGCCTCGTCGTCGACGAAGATCACCTGGGCCGTCATGGCTATTCCTCTCTGGCTTTATCCACAGGTAGGCGCAGGCTGAACAGCGCGCCCTCGCCCTGGTTGGCGGCGCTCAGGGTGCCGCCCAGTTCATGGACGATGGCGTAGGACACCGCCAGTCCGATACCCAGGCCGGCACCTGCCGGCTTGGTGGTGAAGAAGGGATCGAAGACCCGCGGCAAGTCCTCTTCGGCTATGCCGCCGCCGTTGTCGGCCACCTGGAGCAGCCAGTCGCCGTCTTCCCGTCGCAGGGTTATCCACAGTCGCGGCCGCGGCTTGCCGGCGACCGCGTCCAGGGCATTGCGCAGCAGGTTGACCAGCACCTGTTCCAGGCGAATGGCGTCCCCCGATACCCAGGCCGGTACGCTGAGTTCCTGGCGGATTTCCACCTTCGCGTCGCGCAGGTTGGGCGCCAGCAGCTGCAGGGACTTATCCACAACGCTGCCCAGTTCCAGGCATTCGCGCAGGCCGCCGGGCGTCTTGCGTGCGTAGGTCTTGAGGTGTCCGGTGAGGGCGGCCATGCGCTGCAGCAGTTCGTCATGTCGCGCCAGGGCCTTGCGCGCCTGTTCCAGCTGGCCGTTGTCGAGCATCAGGCGCAGGCTCGCCAAGTGCATCTGCAGGGCGGTCAGGGGCTGGTTGATCTCGTGGGCGAGGGCCGCGGACATCTGCCCCAGGGCTGCCAGCTTGGCCGCCTGGATCAGTCCGTCCTGGGCGGTGCGCAGGGCGGCGGTGCGCTGTTCAACCAGGCGCTCGAGTTCTTCCCGGCTGCGCTGGCGGATGCGCGCGAGGCGCCAGCGCTGGTGCAGGAACAGGGCGAGGAAGAACAGCGCCAGCCAGGCACCACCGGCGGCGAGGCTGGCGGCGCGGGCGCTGCTCGCGGCATCCTGCGGGGTGCGCAGCAGGTGCAGGGTCCAGCCTTCGCTGGGTAGAGGCAGGCTCTCCCAGAGATAGTCGCCGCGGCCGGCGGGTCCCTCGACCCGGGCCAGCCGGCTGCCTTCGCCGAAGTCGAGCAGGGTGTTGTGGATAAGTGGCGCCAGGGGTTGCTTGTCGTACTGGCGGGTGGCGGCCATCTCGGCACGGCCTTCGGCGGGAATGGCTTGCAGTTCGCGATAGCGCCAGCCCGGATGGTTGGCGATGAACACCACGCCACGGGCATCGCTGACCAGGATGATGTCCGGTCGCTGGCTCCATTCCTGCTCCAGTTCGGGGAACTCCAGTTTCACCACCATGGCGCCGATGAACTCGTCGTGCTCGCCACGCACCGCGCTGGCCAGGAAGTAGCCGGGAATCCCGCTGATCACGCCCACCGCGTAGAAGCGGCCGCTGCCGTGGCGGCGGGTTTCGTTGAAGTAGGGGCGGAATCCGTAGTTGTGACCGACATAGCTGGTGGGTGAGCGCCAGTTGCTGGCGGCCACGGCCAGGCCGTCACGGTCCAGCAACTCCAGGGTGGTGGAGCCGGCCGCACGATTCATTCGCTCCAGCTTGAGGTTGAGCTGCATCTGTTCGGCGTTATCCACAGGTCCCTGGAGAATCGCCCGGACTTCCGGGTCCAGCGCCAGCACGGCGGGCAAGGCGCGAAAGCGATCGATCAGGGTACGCAGGCTGCCGCCATAGAGCGCCAGCTGCTCGCGCGCCTGTGCACCCTCATCGCGCAGGGCCTCGCGCTCGGCCTGGCGCCCGGCCAGGTGCATCGCCAGGAACAGGCCGGCGAGCAGCAGCAGGATCAGCAAGGTGATGCGCAGGGAGCGGGGGATCAAGGTCGACAGTCCGTGGAGGCGAGGCGCTGACGATAGCACGGTCGGTTCCGCCCACTGCTCATAGGGTATGGCTGCGGATACACTGCGCGCAGTCATTTCGAGGCACGTTCGATGCAATTGATCCCCTGGTCCCATTCGACTTCCGCAGGTTTCACCTTGCGTGGCTGGCACAGTCCGGCCTCCGGCAGGCCGCTGCTGCATTTCCTCCACGGCAACGGTTTCTGCGGTCGCACCTACACGCCGCTGCTGCAGGCGCTGGCGGAGGATTTCGACCTCTGGCTGTGCGATATCCAGGGCCACGGTGACAGCGACCACGGTGGCCGCTTCCTTGGCTGGAACCGCAATGCGGAACTGGCGGTGGAGGCCTTCGAGGCTGGGCGCGGACGGTTCGGCGAGGTGCCGCGCCTGGCGGTCGGGCACAGCTTCGGCGGCGTGCTGAGCAGCCTGATCCTGGCCCGCCATCCCCAGCTGTTCAGCCGTGCCGTGCTGCTCGACCCGGTGATCTTCACGCCGGCCATGATCGGTGTGATGGCCTTCTCCGAGGTCCTTGGCCTGCACCGCCGCACCACCATGGCCAGCCGTGCACGGGCACGGCGCAACCATTGGGCCGATCGCCAGGCGGCCTGGAATGGCCTGCATGGCCGCGGCATCTTCAAGGGCTGGACCGAGGAGGCTCTGCAGGGCTATGTGGAGCACGCGATCAAGGCTGTGGATAACGGCGTCGAGCTGAAGTGCCGGCCGAGCCGCGAGGCGGAGATCTTCAGTTCCTTTCCGAAACGCCTGTGGCCGTCATTGAGCCGAATCGCCACCCCGACCCTGATCCTCCACGGCCAGCACAGCTATCCCTTCGTAGCCAAGTCGGTGGCACGCCTTGCCGCCCTCAACGGCCACGTCAGTACCCAGGTGGTGGAAGGCGGCCATTGCTTCATGCAGGAATTTCCCCAGGCCAGCGCCGAGCGTACGGCTGGTTTTCTCCTGTGCAAGGCATGAGCGTTACGCACGGGTAGGCGCCGTGGCTGGAACTTGTCCACAGGCTGCGGACCTCGATGGGAGCAAAAATGCCTCGAGACGCGCGGGAACGCCGGTCAGGGTCGCTCAATCCACCCGGCGCTGTTCATCCGGTTTGGGATGGTTACGCCGCCATTCGTTCATGTGGATAACCTTGCCTTCGTGCTGCGCCTCGGCTTTGAAGGGGTGCGCCTCGAGGTCGATGCGGCCGAGGTGGTTGCCGAACATCTGCAGGCTGCCGGTCAGGCGCTGCTCACCGGTGACGGTGAATTCGAAGTCATAGATGCGCGCCAGGCGACGATTGCCCTTGCCGTCCCGCACCAGGGCCAGGCGACGAAAGGCGACGTTGCCGTCCAGCAGTTCCACATCGAGCCGTGCGCAGTGCTGCTTGGCCAGGACCAGGACGCGCTCGCGCACGCCATGGCCGCGCCACAGCCAGGCTGCGCCGGCGGCGAACAACATCAGTAGGAAAACGTCAGCCAGGCTCAGCATGATGACTCCGGAAACATAGGAGCAAGCTTAAACCATCCGCAGTGGTTTCAGAGGGCCAGTTCGCTGCGGTTTCTTCCCGTCCGCCTGGTCGGTCGAGTACCGTGCCGGAAACGCCCTGTAGCCGGTGCTGCGTCGCCGCCCGGCGGCGGGAAAACCTGCATGTCCGGCCTGCGTCCTTCTGTCCCAGCGACTAGGCTTCAACCCGAGCAGGCGCTTGGCTAGCATAGGCGCCCCCAACCGACTGGAACGGAACCTTCCTGTGACCCACGGCACGGCACGACAGCGTGGCGCCTGGCTTGGCCTACTGGCCATGCTGCTGGTGTACGTCGGTCCGCTGCTGTCCCAGGCCCGGGATACGGGCCAGGGCGAGGTGCCAGCGTGGATGGGCGAGCTGGCCTGCGCCGCCGAACACAGTGGGCCGAGCCACCAGCCGGCGATGCCCGAACACGAGCTGTCCTGGGCCAAGTGCGGTTACTGCACCCTGCTGTTCAATTCCCCGGCCCTCGGCTCGACCGCCCTTCATGGGCTGGCCCTGGCCGATCCCGCCAGTACGCCACCGACGCCCGAGACCCAGGCCGGCCACCGCTCGCAGGCGGTCTTCCCCGGTGCCCTGACCCGCGCTCCCCCCATCGCGCTCTCCTGAGCCACTCACCCCCTATTTCCGTATTCCGCACGCGCCCCGGCAGATCCGGCGCGCGTGCGCGCGGACCACCGGTTCACCAGGGAGCACGACAATGTCGAAGAACACTGTCTCGTTCTACAACCTGGCGTGGCGCTGGCATTTCTATGCCGGGCTCTTCGTCATCCCCTTCATGATCATGCTGGCGGTCACCGGCAGCATCTATCTGTTCAAACCGCAGCTGGACAACCTGCTCTACGCCGACCTGATGCAGGTCCGCCCCGCCGGCCAGGCCCTCAGTGCCGACCAGCAACTGGAGAAGCTGCGCCAGGCCTATCCGCAGGCCACCGTCAGCCAGTACTTGCCGCCGGTGGATGCCGAGCATAGCGCGCAGTTCGTGGTCAGCCTCGAAGGACGCAAGACCAATCTCTTCCTCGACCCCTACAGCGGGCAGGTGCTGGGCACCCAGGACGCGCAGAACAATCTGCAGGCGATCGCCCGCTCGCTGCACGGCACGCTGCTGATCGGCACCATCGGCGATCGGCTGATCGAACTGGCCGCCGGTTGGGCCATAGTGCTGGTGGTATCAGGGTTCTACCTCTGGTGGCCGCGGGGTCAGGGCCTGCGTGGCGTGTTCTGGCCGCGCCTGGCCAGCCGCGGGCGCCTGTTCTGGCGTGACCTGCATGCGGTGACCGGGTTCTGGGGCTCGCTGCTGCTGCTGTTCATGCTGCTCACCGGGATGACCTGGACCGGCTTCTGGGGCGAGAAATTCGCCGATGTCTGGAACCGTTTCCCTGCCGCCATGTGGAACGAGGTGCCCAAGTCCACCCAGCAGGCCCGCAGCCTGAACACGGCCGAAGACCAGACGGTGGCCTGGGCGGTGGAGAACACGCCGTTGCCCCTCTCCGATCCCCATGCCGCGCACAGGGGGCACGCCGCGGCGGGCACGGCATCCAACGCGAGGCAGGTGGGCCTGCAGCAGGTGGTGGACACCGCCCGCCAACGCGGCGTGGTACCGGGCTACAGCATCACCCTGCCGACCGACGTCACCGGGGTTTACAGCATCGCGGTGTTCGCCGACGACCCACGCAACGACGCCACCCTGCACCTGGACCAGTACAGCGGCAAGGTGCTCGCCGATATTCGCTGGCAGGACTACGGCCTGGTGGCCAGAAGCGTGGAAATGGGTGTGGTGCTGCACGAAGGCAAGTTCTTCGGCCTGGCCAACCAGCTGATGATGTTCGTCGTCTGCCTGCTGATCCTGCTCAGCGCGGTGAGCGGCCTGGTGATGTGGTGCAAGCGCCGCCCGCAGGGCAGCCTCGGCGTGCCGCCGCTGCGTCACGACCTGCCGTTGTGGAAAACCGCGGTGGTGATCATGATCGGCCTCGGCATCGCCTTCCCGCTGGTGGGCCTGTCGCTGGCGGCGGTCTGGGCGCTGGACTGGCTGGTGCTGTCGCGCATCGGCGGCAGCAAGGTGGTAGCCGGCTAGGCCGGCGCTGCAGGCGCGGCGCCGTTGCCGCGTCCGCAATGGAGAGCAATCGGCGCCCGCTGGGGGCGGGCGCCAGTCAATCGAACGAATGGAGTTCCAACATGCGCAAGACATTGCTGGCCCTGGGGGCCCTGCTGAGCTGTTCCGGCACCCTGGCCGCCCATGATTACAACCTGGGGTCGCTGCATATCGAGCACCCCTGGGCCATGGCCGTGCCGGCGGTATCGCCCAATGGCGCCGCCTTCCTGGTTATCCACAACAAGGGCGCGGAGGCCGACAAGCTGCTCGGCGCCGATACCGCCCGCGCCGGCAAGACCGAGATCCATGAACACCTGCACAAGGACGGCATGATGAAGATGCAGCAGGTGCAGGGCGGCCTGGATATCCCCGCCGGCGGCGAGGCGCGCCTGGAGCAGGGCGGCTACCACCTGATGATGTTCGGCCTGAAGCAGCCGCTGAACGACGGCGACAGGTTCCCCATGACCCTGCATTTCCAGAAGGCCGGCGATCTGGAGGTGGAAATCCATGTGCAGAAGGAAGCGCCGTCGGAGGCGGCCCAGCACCAGCACTGAGGCAATGCGCGGGGCCGCCCGGCCCCGCGAACCCCTCATCGAGTTATCCACATCTGCCGCTCGGCAGCCTGGTTTGCCGGTTTCCGGCGCCTCTTCTAGCCTGAATCCATCGCAAGGAGCACCCGCCGGCAGGACGCCAGCCCCGCGCGCAGCGCGGCCTCGCATGTTTCATCTGCCCTCACTGTTTCTTGGCGATGCGCCGCATCGGGCCAAGGGCACGCCGCATGTCGCGGCGTCCCGGCCGGCCCGTGCCCTGATGAGAGAAAAGGAGAGGGAAGATGGACGCTACAAGGACATTCCGCGTTGCCTGGCTGTTGCTGTTGTCGCTGCTCCTCGCCGGCCCGCTGCTGCCTTCCGGGCAGGCGCAGGCTGCCAGCCCCGTCTGTGCCGCCAGTCAGAACTGGATCAGCAGCCCCAATCCGCCCGGCGAGATACCCGACGGCAGCAACGCCGACTTCTGCGACTTCTACCAGTTCGCCTGGCAATGGTTCTTCCAGCTCGTCAGCCCTTCGAAGAGCGACCCGAGTCTGCGCAACTTCCAGGTTAACGCGAACTACCCCGTCCTCCAGGCCACCGGTACCAACTCCTGCGACCCGGCCAAGCAGGCCGAAGTGATGTTCGTGCGCCGGGAGAAACCGGTTGCGGCCGACACCCCCTTCCAACTGCCCGATCGCACCGGCCAGGCTGGTGGCGGCGACACCATCTACGATCAGGCCGGCAACGTGGTGTTCTACGAGATCCGCTTCAGTCAGAACCTGTGCAACGTGCCGCAGATCCAGAACGCGCTGAACTACCCGTCCGGTACCACCGAGCTGAAGACCGCCTGGCGCATCATCACCCAGGCGGAACAGCCGAACTATTTCTGGATAGAGGCGGACGTGGACGGCGTACCGGGCACCGAACTGCTGGGCCTGGTCGGCTTCCACGTGGCCATCGCCACGGCCCTGCACCCTGAATTCATCTGGGCCACCTTCGAGCACCGCAGCAATGTGCCGGACTGCGGCAATCCGGGTACCGCGCCGGCAGGCGGCTGGTCGTTCACCAGTGCAACCTGTGCTGTGGATAACCCGCCCTCCACCTGCAACATCAACCAGGCCGCGCCCAGCACCAACCTGACCGGCACGCCTTCGGAAATCTGCCGGGTCTACCCCGACGGCACCGATCCCTCCGACCATGAGGCGTCCGACAACATTGCCGACATCGACAGCCTGAATACACAGATCCAGGGCTTTCTTGCCGCACTGTCCAGCGACGACCCCATGGCCGTCTGGCAGAACTACATGAATGTCGGGGCCCTCTGGGAGAACGATGTCACCCAGCCGTCCTCCACCTTCTCCAACCAGCGCGGCTCCATGCGTCTGGCCAACTCGGTCATGGAGACCACCTACCAGAACGTCGACCCGACCCAGGGCTTCATTTCCAACTGCTTCGGCTGCCACAACTTCAATGGCAGCGGCAGCAGCAACACCATTCCCTGGGCCAAGCTGAGCCATATCTTCGACGACGTGATGCAGGGGCAGTGCGCCACACCGCAGGACGTGCAGGCCGGCCCCATCTGGAACAACAGCCAGGCTGCTCAGACCTGCCCACAGGTGTGCAACAACCAGGGTGGCTGGAACGGTAACTGGAAGACCACTGAGCCCGGCGCCATGTCCGTGTGCGGTTGTTGCGGGGGATAACTCGGTTTTGCGTGGACTGTTCGTTTATTGATCAGCTCCACGCAGCCCGCGTGATTCCTGGGCCATGGCGTGGACCGCACAGCTTATCCACAGCCGGTTGCACAGATTCTGTGTGCAGCCGGCTGGATAACTCATTGAAATCGCTCGAAAAATGTCCAATGTCCGGGAAGCCGTACGGGACCTGGCGTCCAGGCATCCATGGACATCTTATGCACAGGTCCATCCACGCAATCTGGGAACAAGAGTGGAAAACCCTACAGGGGAACTGTGGGTTGTTTTCTCGGAACCTGGGAATCCGGGAGTCCGGCTTCACTGTCCCCGGTCAGTTCGGCGCGCTGGTCAAGGCGTGATCAATCCTCTGGAGGCCATGCAGTTCAAGGGGCGTAGCGATGGCCAAACAGCTTATCCACAGACGGTTGCACAGAAAATGTGTGCTAAGCGATTGAAATAGAACGAAAAACGAACAATTGACGGAAAGCCGCGGCAGCTCTGGCGCCTGGCGCTCGAACTACAGCTTATCCACAGCTGCATCCACGGGATCTGGGTAAAACAGGGTACGAATGCCCGTCGCCTTGTGCATATATGCAGCGGAACGCCATGAATCCTGGATTACGCAGGAGTAGCTGGCCTCAGCCCGTCGACAAGCAGCCCATGGTCCAGGCGACCAGTCATTGGACCTCTCTGCGGCCAGTGCCAGCCCGCAGGTGGGGTTACGGGTTTTGCACGGTTCGGGAAAAAGCGGTCAATAAATGATCATGGGTCCACAGCCCGCGCCGGCCGTGCCCTCCAGGCATGACCAAACAGGTTATCCACAATTGCCTGCATAGATAATGTGTGCAAGGTCTTCTCCAAGTGATTGAAAGAGAACGAAAAATGTACAAATCCCTGCAGGCTACGAGATATCTGACGCTCGGCGGACGAACTACAGCTTATCCACAACTGAATCCACGGGATTTGGGTAAAAGAACGGTTGCCCTGTACAAGGATCCGCCAAAGACGCACAAGCCGTAGGTTGGTGCTGAGCTCAGCGAAGCCCAACACCTCTGGCGAGGCTGATTTCGGCGTCAGTAGGGTGCGCTGTGCGCACCGGTATTCCTGCGCAGGAGGCTCGTTGGTGCGCATGGCGCACCCTACAGGGAAGGTTATGCACAGTGTGGGAATCCCCTGGGCATGCTGAACAGAAAATGAACAGGTCAGCGTAGGCCGCGACAATCGTGGCTTTCCGGGTTGGTCACACAGTCTATCCACAGATGGCTGCACAGATTCTGTGTGCAACGGATGAGTTATCCCTATGATTTTGCTTGATAAATGTACAAACGGTGGAAAGCTGCGCCAATGCTGGGCTCTGGGCATCCATAGACAAGTTATCCCCAAGGCCATCCACGGGATTTGGGGGAAACGCCTCTGGAATGGGGCTTTCGCGGTAGTTACCGAGAATGGAGGGGGCTCGACCGCCAACCGCCGGCTGGAGCTGCTCAGAAACTGATCGCAGGAGCCAACGCCACGGCTGGCGCGGCGTGCAGCTCTGTCTGAACAGATTATCCACAGCCTGTTGCACAGCATCTGTGTGCAATGCACTGCGCAAGTGATTGAAAACGCTCAGAAAATAATCAAGGGGCGGGAGGCCCCGCAGTGGCTGGCGTGTGGCGCTCGGTCTACACCTTATCCACAACGCCTTCCACCGATTCTGGGGAACAAGTGGAAAAGCGAGGGCTCAGCTGCCCTCGCGCATCTCCTGGTAGCGTTTTTCCAGCTCCTGGCGGATCTGCCGCCGCTGCTGGGCCTGGGCGAAACGACGTTTCTCGTCGGCAGTTTGCGGATCCAGTGGTGGTACCGGTGCAGGACGACGCTCGTCATCCAGGGCGACCATGGTGAAGAAGCAGCTGTTGGTGTGGCGCACCGAGCGCTCGCGGATGTTCTCGGTGACCACCTTGATGCCCACTTCCATGGAGGTGTTGCCGGTGTAATTCACCGAGGCGAGGAAGGTGACCAGTTCGCCTACATGGATGGGCTCGCGGAAGATCACCTGGTCCACCGAGAGGGTGACCACGTAGCGACCTGCATAGCGGCTGGCGCAGGCGTAGGCCACTTCATCGAGGTACTTGAGCAGGGTGCCGCCGTGGACGTTGCCGGAGAAGTTGGCCATGTCCGGGGTCATGAGGACGGTCATCGACAGTTGTGCGGTTCCGGGTTCCATGCTGGCCTCGTCGCTGTGGGGTCTGTCAGGGATAGACGCGGGCGGGTGGCCGGGCGCCACAGCGAACATATCACGCGAGTTCGTGAGCGCCTGTGGATAACCACGGACTCAAGGCGATTCGCCGGGCTGCTCGCACGCCGGGCGCTCTTCCACCAGGTCACTGGGCCCACAGGCCAGACCGTGTTGGCGGCGCAGCTGCGCCAGTTCCTCGCTCTGCTCGACGAGGAAGCGGTCGAAGGCTTCGAGGATGTCCGGGTGCTTCAGGCTGCTGGCATGGAAGGCGGTCCGTGCCAGGGGCAGTTCAGGGTCCAGCAGCAGACGGTCGCCGCCCAGGTTGGTGTTCGTTTCCAGGTAGTGGTGCAGCACTTCCGGATTGGCGTAGATGGCATCGATGCGCAGCCGTAGCAGCATGCGCACCAGGCTGCCGATATCGCCGGCTTCCACCAGCTGGACCTGGCCGCCCTGCAGCCGCTCCTGCCAGGCTTCAGGGGTGAAGCCGCGTACCGTACCGAGGCGGCGTACCGCCCCGATGCCCCGTCCCAGATGCTCGCGCAGGACCAGGCTGCCGTCGACGATGCGGATCACCGGACGGCTGTAGTACAGCTGCGCGTCGGTCTTGAGCTGGCGCGACCAGGCCGGGTTGTCGGGGAACACCAGCATCAGCCGGTCGGTGGTTTGCAACTGGCGGTGCAGGCGGTTGATCGGCAGCGCTTCCAGCTCCAGGACCAGGCCCTGGCTGATGGCGAAGCGCTGCAGGAGCGCGATGGCGTAACCTTCGGCGGGCTTTCCGGGGAGGGCGCGGTAATAGGGCAGGTAGTCCTGGCTCTCCAGGCCGACGCGCAATGGCTCCGCCTGGCAGACGCCAAGGGTCAGGAGCAGCAGCGCGAGGATGGCAGCCTTCATCGGGCGGGCCTGGAAGGGGGAGATGCCAGTGAGCCTAGCAGGCAGCCGGAAAAACTTCAGCGCCCGGCAGGACCGGCCGGGCGTCGCTCCGGACCTCGGGCCCGCGGTCAGGCGTGGGTCAGGTACCAGCGCCAGTCCTGCTCGCCGACTTCGCTGACGAACTGGCGGAATTCCTCCCATTTGATGGCGAGGAAGATCTTCAGGAAGTCCTCGCCAAGGGCCTCCCTGGCCCAGGCCGACTGTTCCAGGTTGCGCAGCGCGGTCAGCCAGTCGGTGGGCAGGGTTTCGCGCGCCTGCTCGTAGCCATTGCCGACTATGGGCTCGCCCGGGTCGATCTGCTCGCGGATGCCCTTGTGGATGCCGGCGAGGATCGCCGCCGCCGCCAGGTAGGGGTTGGCATCGGCGCCGCAGATGCGGTGCTCGACGTGGCGGCTGCTGGCCGGCCCGCCGGGCACGCGGAACGACACGGTGCGGTTGTTCACCCCCCAGCTCCTGGCCAGCGGCGCATAGCTGTTGGCCTGGAAGCGGCGGTAGGAGTTGGCGTTGGGGCAGAAGATCGCCAGCGCGTCGTTGAGTGTGGCCATCATGCCGCCGATGGCGTGACGCAGCAGTGGGGTGCCGTGGGGATCTTCGCTGGCCATCAGGTTGTTGCCCTGTTCGTCGGCCAGGCTCACGTGCATGTGCAGGCCGCTGCCGGCGAGGTCGCCGAACGGCTTGGCCATGAAGCAGGCGATCAGGCCGTGCTTGTTGGCCACGCCCTTGACCAGGCGCTTGTAGCGGATGCCTTCGTCCACCGCCCGCAGCGCGTCGAAGCGATGTTCCAGGGTCAGCTCCAGCTGGCCGGGGGCGTACTCGGAAATGGCGGTGCGCACGGGCAGGCCCTGCACCTCGCAGGCGGCATAGAGGTCGTCGAGGAAGGGCTGCAGCTGTTCCAGCTCGTAGACGCCATAAACCTGCGGTGCCTGGGGCCGCACGCCATTCATTTGCAGCGCCGGTTGCGGACGGCCGCTGGCGTCGCGGTTCTTGTCCAGCAGGTAGAACTCCAGCTCAACCGCCATCACCGGGTGGTAGCCGTCGGCCTTGAGCCGGTCGATGGCGCGGGCCAGCACATGACGGGGGTCACCGGGGGTGGCCGGCAGGCCCTGGGTCGGGTGCATGCCCACCTGCACCTGGCCGGTGGGCGTGGCGCGCCAGGGCTGCAGCGACAGCGAGCCGGGCACCGGGTAGGTCCAGCAGTCGGCGTCGGCCACTTCCCAGACCAGGCCGCTGGCCTCGACGTCTTCGCCCTGGATGGTCAGGGAAAGGATGGAGCTGGGCAGCGGGCGGCCGTGCTCGAAGATCGCCAGCAGCTCGTCACGGTGCAGCAGCTTGCCACGGGGGATGCCATTGGCGTCGATCAGCATCAGCTCGATGCCGCGCACTTCGGGGTGTTGTTGCAGGAAGTCATGGGCTTCCTTGGGATCTGCGAATTGCATGGTCGGGGCTCGCTGGTGGGCCTGTCTTTGATGGGGCAACACCCCATCGTCGGGCATTGATGGGTATCGCTTCGCTCAACCCATCCTACGTTCGTTCATGTGGCTCACTCGCGGGCACCGGGGATGGCCAGCAGCTCGCAGATGGCCTGGTCCAGGGTGGCGATCAGCTTGTCCACGTCGGCCGCGGAAGTGTCCGGGCAGCACAGGGTCATGTTGTGGAACGGCGTGATCAGGATGCCGCGGTTGATCAGGTACAGGTGCAGGGCCATCTGCAGGTCGTCGTGGAAGGCCGCCTCGGCCTCGGCGCCGGTGCGTGGCGACACCGGGCAGAACTGGAATTCGCTGCGGGCGCCCAGTTCGGTCACCGACCACTTCAGGCCATGCCTGGCGATCAGGCCGCGGAAGCCGTCGGCCAGGCGCCTGGCCAGCGGCAGCATGTGGTCGTAGGCGGCCTGGGTCATGACCTGTTCGAGGTTGGCGCGCATGCAGTGCATGGCCAGGGCGTTGGCCGAGAGGGTGGTGCCCATGCCACTGTGGCCGTGGCCATGGCTGTCCTGCTGGGCCTGTTTGCGCGAGGCGAGCATCTTCTCCGCCATTTCCGCGCTACAGCCGAAGATGCCGCAGGGCACGCCGCCGGCGATCGGCTTGCCGACCACGAAGAAGTCCGGGTCGAGGTTCCACAGCCGGGTGCAGCCGCCGATGTCGGTGGAGATGGTGTGGGTCTCGTCGATGATCAGCAGGCTGCCGTACTTGCGGGTCAGCTCGCGGCATTTCTGCATGAAGCCCGGGTCGGGCAGGACCATGCCGATATTGGTCATCGCCGGTTCGCAGAGCAGGGCGCAGACGTCTCCTTCAGCCAGCGCGGCTTCCAGCGCCTGGACATCGTTGAAGGGAATGGAGCGGCTGTACTGGGTCAGGTCGTAGGCCTGGCCCACCAGGCCGGAGCGGTGCACGGTCTGACCGTCGCGGTAGCGCACCATCACATCGTCCACGGTGCCGTGGTAGCAGCCGTCGAACACCAGCAGGGTCTTGCGCCCGGTGATGGCGCGGGCCCAGCGCAGCACATAGCGGTTGGAGTCGGTGGCGGTGGCCGTCACCTGCCAGAAGGGAAGGCCGAAGCGCTCGGCCAGCAGCTCGCCGCAGACCACCGCGTCTTCGCCCGGGAGCATGGTGGTCAGGCCGTTGCCCGCCTGCTCGGCGATGGCGCGGGCCACGGGAGCCGGGGAGTGGCCGAACATGGTGCCGGTGTCGCCCAGGCAGAAGTCGATGTATTCGTGGCCGTCGACGTCATAGAAGCGGGCGCCCTTGGCGCGCTCGACGAACAGCGGGCAGGGCGTGGACCAGTCGGCCATCCAGTGCATCGGTACGCCCGCGTAGAGGGACTTGTGCGCGCGTTCGGCGAGGGCGACGGATTTCGGATTGCGCTCGAGGAAACGGGCGCGCTCGCGGGCGGCGAAGATTTCCACGGCGGCTTGGCTGATTCCACTGGCAGTCATGTTGAACACCTCGTTCGAATTTCTGCACATCCTGTTTTGTGATCACAATTCTGTCAAGACTTGCGAAAACAGGGCCTGAAATTTAACTTGAAACTGATTTTGTGATCACAGTCATGGGCCTAAGGCATCGATCGATGCGCTCGGCAGCTGTGATTCCCGAGCCATCGGCTCACCCGCTTTCGTTGAAAAGCACAGCGGATGGTGGGATAGCGGCCGCGATACACTCCGCAGCCCTCATCCCGGCGTAAGCCTCGACAACAACCCCAAGACAGAAAGGCGACCAAGACCATGCGTAACTGCAGCCTGACCCTGAACCAACTGCCGGCGCCGCCGGCCCTCGCACGGTGATATGCCCATGGCCGAGAACCTGCAGGAACAGCTTTACCAACGACTACGCGAAGGCCTCCTGGCAGGCCAGTTCAAACCCGGCGAGCGCTTGAAGATCCGCGATCTCGCCGCTGCCTGGGGCACCAGCCCGATGCCGGTGCGCGCCGCCTTGCAGCGCCTGGTGGCCGAAGGCGCGCTGGAGGGCGAACCACAGCGCTCGGTGCGCGTGCCGCCCATGACCCGCGAACGCTTCATGCAGATCTACCAGGTGCGCATGGCCCTGGAAGGCATGGCCGTGGAAGCGGCGGTGGACAGGTTGTCCGGCGAGGAGCTGGAGATTCTCCAAGGCTGCATGGCGCGCATGGACAACGCCATCGAGCGGCGCGACGTGCAGGGTTACCTGACCGCCAACAGCCAGTTCCACCGGGTGCTCTACGGCGCCTGCGGCAACCCGGTGCTGCTGCGCACCATCGAATCCCTCTGGCTGCAGGTCGGCCCCTTCTTCAATCGCCTGTTCACCGAGGCGGACCTCTCGTTGCGTCTCAACGATTTCCACGAGGATGCCTTCAAGGCGCTGCAGGCCGGCGATGGCAAGGCCGCGCGCGTCGCCATCGAACAGGACCTGTCTTATTTCGGACAGGTGCTGCTGAACCTCCTGGATCTGGATTTCGCCCAGGCCCGCAGCGGCTGATCACCCTGTCCCGCGGGAGCGATCCGGCTTCGCTCCCGGCGGGTTCCGGAGCAAGTGTTACCGAGTATTGCGCAGGTCTGGCATGGCCGGCCGCGGTGATAACCTGCGAACGTTCCTAGCCCCAACTTCCCTATTTCCTACATGGTTCCGCAGGAGCCGAGCGAGTAGCCCGCGCGCGGGCCCACTGTGCCGCGCATCGCAGAAAAGGAGTGAAACACCATGCATGCCATCGCTTTCATCCAGGATCTTGCCGTGATCATGCTGGTCGCGGGCATGGTGACCATCCTTTTCCATCGCTTCAAACAACCGGTGGTGCTGGGCTACATAGTCGCCGGCTTCATCATCGGCCCGCATACGCCGCCCTTCGAACTGATCCACGACGAAGAAACCATCAAGACCCTCGCCGAGCTGGGGGTGATCTTCCTGATGTTCTGCCTGGGGCTGGAGTTCAGCCTGGCCAAGCTGTTCCGGGTGGGGGCCACCGCCTTTATCGCCGCCTTCCTGGAAATCGTGCTGATGATCTGGATCGGCTACGAGATCGGCAGCTACTTCGGCTGGAGCACCATGGATTCGCTGTTCCTCGGCGCCATCCTGGCCATTTCCTCCACCACCATCATCGTCAAGGCCCTCAGCGACCTGAAGATGAAGAACGAGCGTTTCGCCCAGCTGATCTTCGGCGTGCTGATAGTCGAGGACATCCTCGGCATCGGCATCATCGCGCTGCTCTCGGGCATCGCCGTGAGCGGTTCGGTGGAAACCGGCGAGGTCTTCGCCACCGTGGGCAAGCTGAGCCTGTTCATGATCGTCGCGCTGGTCATCGGCATCCTGCTGGTGCCGCGCCTGCTGGCCTACGTGGCGAAGTTCGAGAGCAACGAGATGCTGCTGGTGACGGTGCTCGGCCTGTGCTTCGGCTTCTGCCTGCTGGTGGTGAAGCTGGAATACAGCATGGTGCTCGGCGCCTTCCTGATCGGCGCGATCATGGCCGAATCGCGCCAGCTGGTGCAGATCGAGCGCCTGGTGGAGCCGGTGCGCGACATGTTCAGTGCCATCTTCTTCGTCGCCATTGGCTTGCTGATCGATCCCAGGGTGCTGCTGGAATATGCCTGGCCCATCGTCGTCATCACGCTGGCGGTGGTGCTGGGCAAGATGCTTTCCTGCGGCCTCGGCGCCTTCATCGCCGGCAATGACGGACGCACTTCGTTGCGGGTCGGCATGGGGCTGTCGCAGATCGGCGAGTTCTCTTTCATCATCGCCGCCCTGGGGATAACCCTGCAGGTCACCAGCGACTTCCTCTACCCGGTGGTGGTGGGGGTGTCGGCCATCACCACCCTGCTGACGCCCTACCTGATCCGCGCCGCCGACCCGCTCTCGATCAAGCTGGCCAGGGTGATGCCGCGCCCGCTGGCGCGGGTGTTCGGTTACTACGGCGACTGGCTGCGCAGCATCCAGCCCCAGGGCCAGGGCGCGGTGCTGGCGAAGATGATCCGCAAGATCCTGCTGCAGGTGCTGGTGAACCTGGCGCTGGTGGTGGCGATCTTCCTCGGCAGCGCCTATTTCGCCGGCACCCTGGCAGGCTACCTGAGCGACTGGGTGAGCTCGCCCAACCTGCAGAAGGCGCTGATCTGGGGGGGCGCGCTACTGCTCTCGCTGCCCTTCCTGATCGCCGCCTACCGCAAGCTCAAGGCGCTTTCCATGCTGCTGGCGGAGATGGGCGTGACTCCGGACAAGGCCGGGCGCCACACCGAGCGGGTGCGCAAGGTGATCGCCGAAGTCATCCCGCTGCTCTCGCTGCTGGGCATCATGCTGCTGCTGATGGCGCTGTCGGCGAGCATCCTGCCCACCCTGGAACTGCTGGTGCTGATCGCCCTGCTGGCGGCGGGCGTCAGCGCCTTGCTATGGCGCTGGCTGATCCGCGTGCATTCACGGATGCAGATCGCGCTGATGGAGACCCTGGAGCAGAGCCAGGACAACCACCGCTGAGGGCTTCAACTGGTGAGCCAGACGTCCCGTGCCCAATGCCACACCGAGTCCCAGCTCTCGTCGGTGAGTTCTTCCTCGTCGCCGTCCCACAGCAGCACTTCGCCTTCGCCGTCGACCACGTAGTAGTCACGGCCGTCCTGGCAGAGTGGCACCAGGTCGCGGGGCACGCCCAGGTCCCAGGCGACGGCGGCGACTTCCGGCAGGAAGGTATGGGACTGCGGATCGGTGACCGTCACCGGCTCCAGGCGGCCATAGACGACGTCACTGACCTTGAGCAGGAACTCGCGGAGTTCGAAGGGCAGGTTGATCAGGAGCTGCTCCTCGATTTCCACCAGCAGCTCCTCGTCCGGAAGCTCCAGGGTAACCGGCACCGGCTCATTGAGTTCACGCAGCTGTTCGATGACTTCTTCCATGGCTACAGGCCCTCATGCATTGGGATGCGCTTTATACAGTAGCCGGGGCCGGGAAGAAAAAAGCGTTGTCGATGAAAAGCCTGCGGCCCCATGCCCGGCTGGGGCGAATTGATTGGCGAATCCCGCAGGGCGAAAACTGTGCGCCCATAGACCCCGGACTGCTTTAGGGTGCGCTGCTCAGCACCAACTGCTTCAGCCGGGCCGGGATGGGCTGGCTAAACTTTGAGCACCGATCCGGCTGCGCGATGCAGCCTACAACCCTGCACATCCACAGGAGGTGCATCATGCGAATGGCCGCAACCCTGCAGCGCAGCCTGGAGCGTGCCCATGCCCAGTTCGACCTGGTACCGCACCCGCACTCGGCCACCAGCCTGGAGGCGGCGCGGGTGGCCAACGTGCCCGCGGAGCGCCTGGCCAAGCCGGTGATACTCGATGACCGCCAAGGCCATTTCCTCATGGCGGTGGTACCCGCCAGCCGGCATCTGGACGTGGGCAAGGTGCGCAAGGACGCCAAGACCTGGCAACTGACCAACGAGTCCACCCTGGCCGGCCTGTTCAAGGACTGCGAACTCGGCGCCCTGCCGGCCCTGGGCGAGCCCTACGGCATGAACATGCTGGTGGACCCGCAACTCACGCGGCAGCGGGATATCTACCTGGAAGCCGGCGATCACGAGAACCTGGTGCACATGCGCATGGACGACTACCTGAAGCTGGTGCCCGATGCCGAAGTCTGCGAGCTCTGCCACTAAGGGCACTAATCGTCCCCCGGTACCGCCGCCCTTCTGGTTCCGCCGTTCCATCGCCCGTCGCCGCTGGCGGCGGGGTGGTGGCCGGCGCCAATGAAAAACCCCGGGACAAGCCCGGGGTTCTGCAGTGCAAGGTCGATCAGTTCTGGCGGATGCCCGCCACCAGCCAGGGCTGGTTGTCGCCGTTCACACGCTCCATGCGCCAGCTTTCGCTGAAGGCCTCGCCCTGGTCGAAGCGCGAGGACTTGGACACGCCGGCGAAGGTCAGGGTGGCGACGGTCTTGTCGGCCAGCTCGTCGATGCCGTCCAGCTGCACCTGCAGGTTGTCGATGTAGGTGGACTGGTAGGCGTCGCCCAGGCTGGCGCGCTCTTCCTTCAGGAAGCTGAGCATCTGCGGGGTGACGAACTCGGCGATCTTGTCCATCTCGGCCGCATCCCAGTGCTGTTGCAGGGCCATGAAGTGCTCGCGGCCGGCTTCGATGAAGCGCTGCTCGTTGAACCAGCTGGGGGCGTTGAAGGCCGGCTGGGCTACGGCCGGCGCGGCGCTGCCGAAGATCGGCGCCTGCTGCTGCGGCATTTCACGCTGGAAGGGCGCCGAGCCGTGGCCGGCCATGGCAGGGTGGCCCTGTTGCTGGGCGCGTTTGCGGGCGGCGAGGAAGCGGAAGATCAGGAAGGCGATCAGGCCGATGATCAGGAAGTCGAAGATCTGCATGCCATCGAAGCCGTCGCCCATGAACATGGAGGCGAGCAGGCCACCGGCGGCGATGCCGGCCAGCGGGCCGAGCCAGCGGGAGGCGCCGCTGGCGGCGGCCGGTTTGCCGGCAGCAGCGGGGGCCGCGGCGTTCGGGGTTTGCTGGGCAGGCGCGGCCTGGCGGGTCTGGTGGGTCGGCGCGGAGCCAAAGGACTTGCCGCCGCCCATACGCTTGGCGGCGTTGACATCCAGGCTCAGCGTCAGGCCGACGCAGAGGGCCAGGGCAATACTGAGGAATCGGCGCATCAGGGGCTTCTCTTGGTTATGAATCTACGCGCGCCATGCTGCACAGTCGGTCGCGCTATGGCTAGGGGGAGAGTGTTTCGGGATTTTGTCGTACAGGCGCGTCGGCCTTTTTCGGGCAGGCCGTTCATCTGCGCAACAGGAACACCAGGGGACCGCAGCGCAGCTGGCGACGCAGCAGGGCGCGCAGGTCGGCCTCATCCTCCATGGGGTGGCGCAGCCAGTGCAGGAAGGTGCGCAGGTAGGTGGCGGTGAGCAGGCTTTCTTCGGCGATACGGCACAGGTGCAGGGTTTCCCGCTGCGCCGCCTCGCGCCACCACTGCACCGTGCGGCTCACCCGCAACAGGCCCAGCACCTGCAGGTGGACGTGCCCGGGTTCCAGTTTGTAGAGCAGCATCTGCCCGGTCACCGAGCGGTGCGGTGCCAGGGCGCCGAGCCAGCTCATCAGCAGTTCTTCCAGGCGTTTTTCCGCACTCAGCGCCGTCAGGTCGCCGCCCTTGCCGCGCACCAGCATGGCCTGGTCGGCGCGATCGAACCAGGCTTCCACCAGATCGTCCTTCTGCCGGTAGTGCCTGGCGATGGCGTCGAGCCCGACGCCGAGTTCATTGGCCACCTCGAACAGGTGCAGGCGCTCCCAGCCGCAGGTGTCGGCCAGGTTCAGGGCGCAATCGAGTATCTGCTGGGCGCTGGGGGAGCGGGGCATGGAATTACCTCCGCTCCTCAGTATGGCCAAGCTTGTGCCAGTGACAGGCGGATCGGACGGGCGGAGGGACGTGCCGGAATTTTTTTGGGGGCCCCAGATTGTAGGGGCGATTTCAATCGCCAAGCGGACCGCAGGTTCGCCCTTGAAATTGCATGGGGCAGCTGCGCTGCCCTTGGCGAATGAATTCGCCCCTACAGAAGAATGCAGAGGGGCGTCTGTTCAGAGCGGCTGCAGCTTGGCGTAGGCCAGCATCAGCCACTTGCTGCCTTCGCTTTCGAACTTCACCTGCACCCGCGCCTGGGCGCCGGCGCCCTCGAAGTTGAGGATGGTGCCCTCGCCGAACAGCGAGTGCTGCACCCGCTGGCCCAGGGAGAAGGGGGTTTCCGGCACGGCAGCACCGTCGAAGATCGAGCCGTGGCGGCTGGCGGCGCCCATGGGGCGGCTGAGGCTGTTGTTCAGGCGCACTTCGCGGATGAACTGCGGCGGCACCTCGCGAACGAAGCGCGAGACCTTGTTGTAGGTCTCGCTGCCATAGAGCCGGCGGGTTTCGGCGTAGGTCAGCACCAGGCGCTGCATGGCGCGGGTGACGCCGACATAGGCCAGGCGGCGTTCCTCTTCCAGGCGCGTCGGGTCTTCCATGCTCATCTTGTGGGGGAACAGCCCTTCTTCCATGCCCACCAGGAACACCAGGGGGAACTCCAGGCCCTTGGCGCTGTGCAGGGTCATCAGCTGCACGCTGTCCTCGAAGGCGTCGGCCTGGGTTTCGCCGGCCTCCAGCGAGGCGTGGCTGAGGAAAGCCTGCAGCGGGGTGAGGTCTTCCTCGCTTTCTTCGTTCTCGAAGGCGCGGGCGGCGCTGACCAGTTCTTCCAGGTTTTCCACCCGGGCCTGGCCTTTCTCGCCCTTCTCGTCCTTGTGATAGGCCACCAGGCCGCTCTGCTCGATGACGGTCTGGGTCATCAGGTGCAGGGGCATGTCCAGGACCTTGGCGGCGAGGTTCTCGATCAGCTCCATGAAGGCCGCCAGGGCGCTGGAGGCGCGGCCGGCGAGGGCCTTGTTGGCGATCATCAGGCGCATCGCCTCCCACATGGAGACTTGGTTGACGCGGGAAAACTCGCGGATGCTCTCCACCGTCTTCTCGCCGATGCCGCGCGGCGGCACGTTGATCACCCGCTCCAGCGCGGCGTCGTTGCCGCGGCCGTCGAGCAGGCGCATGTAAGCCATGGCGTTCTTGATCTCGGCGCGCTCGAAGAAGCGCTGGCCGCCATAGATGCGGTAGGGGATCTTCTCCCGCAGCAGCGCCTCTTCCAGCACCCGCGACTGGGCGTTGGAGCGGTAGAGGATGGCGATCTCGCTGCGCGCCAGGCCGTCGCGCAGGGCGCTCTCGATGCTCTCCACCACGTAGCGGGCTTCATCATGCTCGTTGAAGGCGGCGTAGAGGCCGATGGGCTCGCCGTCTTCGCCTTCGGTCCAGAGCTCCTTGCCCAGGCGCCCCTGGTTGTTGGCGATCAGGGCGTTGGCGGCCTTGAGGATACTCGCGGTGGAGCGGTAGTTCTGCTCCAGGCGGATCACCTCGGTATCGGGGAAGTCGCCGGAGAACTGCTGGATATTCTCTATCCGCGCGCCGCGCCAGCCGTAGATGGACTGGTCGTCGTCGCCCACCACCATCAGGCTTTCGCCACCCTTGGCGAGCAGGCGCAGCCAGGCGTATTGCACGGCGTTGGTGTCCTGGAATTCGTCCACCAGCACATGGCGGAAGCGCCGCTGGTAGTGCTCCAGCAGGCTCGGGCGGTCGCGCCAGAGATCGAGGGCGCGCAGCAGCAGTTCGGAGAAGTCGATGACTCCGGTGCGCGCACAGGCGGCCTCGTAGGCTTCGTAGATCTTCAGCATGGTGCCGAGGAACAGGTCGCCGCCGGCCTGGATGTGCTGCGGACGGATGCCTTCGTCCTTCTGTCCGTTGATGAACCACTGGGCCTGGCGCGCCGGCCAACGCTGCTCGTCGAGGCCGAGGTCGCGGATCACCCGCTTGACCAGGCGCTGCTGGTCGTCGCTGTCGAGGATCTGGAAGTTCTCGGCCAGCCCCGCTTCCTGCCAGTGGGCCCGCAACAGGCGGTGCGCCAGGCCGTGGAAGGTGCCGACCCACATGCCCGCCGGGTTGATCCCCAGCAGCTGCTCGATACGCTGGCGCATCTCGGCGGCGGCCTTGTTGGTGAAGGTCACCGACAGGATCGAGTGGGGCGAGGCCTGCTCCACCTGGATCAGCCAGGCGATGCGGTGCACCAGCACGCGGGTCTTGCCGGAACCGGCGCCGGCAAGCACCAGTTGACGCCCCAGCGGGGCCGCTACGGCCTGGCGTTGGGCGTCGTTGAGGGAGTTCAGGAGGAGGGAGAGATCGTCGCGCATCGCGGCATTCTATGGGTGTGGCCGGGGCAGGGCAAACCGATGACCGGATGGTCGGCCGGACGGTCGCCGATCCCCGTGCCAGAGACCCTCCTAAAGTTGGGGGACGCTGCTCCGGAAGCTCGCACATAAAGCTATTGCAGCTACTCCCCGCTCGGGTAAGCTCCGGGCTCGCTTGGGCAGACCACTACAACAAAAGCGCCTATGACCGCCAATTCATTGCCCGTCGGCCAAGCCCTGTCGTTGGCCGACGGTCGCGAGATCCGCCAGCAGTTCGCGACCGACATTGCCGCCGAACGCACACGCCTGCTTTATCAGGGATCCCAGGTTCCCACGCTGTTCATGCTGCTCAACGGCCTGGCCTGCGCCTACCTGCTCTGGGGGCCGGGCAACGGCCTGCTGCTGGGCGGCTGGCTGGCCTGGCTGGTGCTGCTGGCCATCCTGCGCCTGACCCAGGTGGCCGCGTTCAAGCATGCGCTGCCGTCGCAGCAGGCCGAGCCGCGCTGGCGCCGGGCCTTTCTCCTCGGCGCCGGGGCCTCCGGCCTGACCCTGGCCTTCGCCGCCGTGGCCCTGGTGCCGCCGGATGCCTTCCTCCAGCAGGCGCTGGTCTACGGCCTGATCGCCGCGGCCATTCTCTCCGCCAGCGTCGCCTACGCCGTCAGCCTTTCGGCTTTCCTCACCTTCGCCTTGCCCTGCCTGGTGCCGTCCATCGCCTGGCTGCTGCTGGGCGATACGCCGCTGCTCAGGGGCTGGGGCGTGCTCGGGGTGATACTCGCCGCCTCGCTCATGGTGGTGGCCTGGCAGGTCAACCGGCTGGTGCAACGCAGCCTGCTGCAACGCTTCCAGAACCAGGCGCTGATCAGCCACCTGGAAGCGGCCAAGGCCCGCGCCGAGGGCCTCAACGGAGAACTGGCCCGCGAGGTGGAACAGCGCCGCCGCGCCGAGCGCGAGCTGCGCCGGGCCCATGGCGAACTGGAAATGCGCGTGGCCCAGCGCACCCTGGAGCTGGCCGACGCCAGCCATGCCCTGTCCAAGAGCGAGGCGCGCCTGGCCCTGGCCCTGGAGGCCAGCGAACTGGGCCTGTGGGACTGGAACCTGGAGACCGACGAGGTCCACCACTCCCAGCTCAGGGCCATCTTCGGCATCGAGGCCGAGGATGTGACCCGGGTGCTCAGCGACCTCAAGCCGCGCCTGCACCCGGACGACCTGCCGCTGCTGCGCCGGGCCCTGGTGGAGCACCTCAAGGGGCGCACCGACGGTTATTCCATCGACTACCGGGTGCGCCACAAGGATGGCCACTGGGTCTGGGTGGAGGATCGCGGCAGGGTGGTGGAGCGCGACGACAACGGCAAGGTGCTGCGCATGCTCGGTACCCGCCGCGACATCAGCGCCCGCAAGGTCCGGGACGAGGAGCAGCGCCTGGCGGCCACGGTGTTCGAAGCGGCCAGCGAGGGGATCGTCATCCTCGACCCGGAGTACCGGGTGATCCAGGCCAATGCGGCCTTCAGCCAGGTCACCGGCTATCGCCAGGACGAGGTGATCGGCCGCAGCGTCGCCACCCTGATCGGCAGTCGCGAGGCCCGCCGCCGCTACCACCTGATCCGCCAGGAGCTGGAGCAGAGCGGCAGCTGGCAGGGCGAACTGACGGACACCCGCAAGAGCGGCGAGCTCTACCCCCAGTGGCTGCAGCTCAATATGGTGCGCGACTCGCGGGGCAACGTCAGCCATATAGTCGGATTCTTCGCCGACCTTTCCGCCCGCCGCGAGGCCGAGGAGCGCCTGCGCTATCTCTCCAGCTATGACGAACTCACCGGCCTGGCCAACCGCACCCTGTTCAAGGACCGCCTGCACGAGGCCAGCCAGCGTGCGCGCCAGAGCGGCCGCAGCCTGGCCCTGCTGCATATCGACCTGGACCGCTTCAAGGTCCTCAACGACAGCCTCGGCCATGAGGTGGCCGACCAGCTGCTGCGCCAGGTCAGCCGCCGCCTGACCCAGGCGGTGCCGGAAGCCGACACCATCGCGCGGCTCTCGGGGGACGAGTTCGCCGTGATCCTCGATGCCTACGGCAGCCTGTCCAGCCTGGCGCGCCAGGCCAGCCGCCTGCTCGGCAAGCTGCGCATGCCCATGACCGTGGGCGGCCACGAGCTGGTGATCAGTGGCTCCCTCGGTATCAGCCTGCTGCCGGAGAACGCCCGCGACATTTCCGCCCTGATCAGCCAGGCGAACATGGCCATGCAGCACGCCAAGCACCTGGGCGGCAATACCTTCCAGTTCTTCACCGACAACCTCCAGGCCTGCACCCTGGAGCGTCTGCAGCTGGAGAACCAGCTGCGCAAGGCCATCGACGAAGGCCAGCTGGAGGTCTTCTACCAGCCCAAGCTGGGCCTGGCCGACAACAGCCTGAACGCCGCCGAGGCGCTGGTGCGCTGGCGCCATCCGCAGCAGGGGCTGGTGCCGCCGGGGGATTTCATCGGCCTGGCCGAGGAAACCGGGCTGATCGCCCCCATCGGCGAATTCGTCCTGCGCCAGGCCTGCCTGCAGGCCCGCGAATGGCAGCGCCAGGGGCTGGCGGACATCCGCGTCTCGGTGAACCTGTCGATGCACCAGTTGCGCCAGGGCAACCTGGTCAGCCTGGTGCGCCAGGTGCTGGAGGAGACCGGCCTGCAAGCGCGCCTGCTGGAGCTCGAACTGACCGAAAGCCACCTGCTGGAGAACGTCGAGAACGTCATCGCCACCTTCCACCAACTGCGCCAGATCGGCGTGAAGCTGGCCATCGACGACTTCGGCACCGGCTACTCGTCCCTGAGCTACCTCAAGCGCTTCCCGGTGGACTACGTGAAGATCGACCAGACCTTCATCCGCGACCTCTCCGCCGGCAGCGAGGACGCCGCCATCACCCGCGCGATCATCGCCATGGCCCACAGCCTGGAGCTGAAGGTGGTGGCCGAGGGCGTGGAAAACCACGAGCAGCTGAACTTCCTGCGCAGCCAGCGCTGCGACGAGATCCAGGGCTACCTGATCAGCCCGCCGGTGGAGGCGCCGCAGTTCGCCCGGCTGCTCAGGGAGCAGGCCTCGGCGCTCTGGCGCTGAGGCCGGGAAGCGGCCCGCCAGGCCGCAGGATGTAGGGCATCCATGCAGGAGCCGATCCCGTCGCAGGGTGGATGACGCTCTTTTCATCCACCATCGGTGCCCAGCCGAGCCCCGAATGGTGGACCGGTGAAGCGTGGTCCACCCTACGGGACTACTCAGTCCCGGCGGTACGGCTGTTGCCCGTGCTGAACCAGCGCAGCAGCAGGGCGTTGTCCAGGGGCAGGTCCGTCGGCAGCGGCAGGTAGAGGATGTGGCCATCCCCGGGGGCCACCACCTTGCGCTCGCCGAAGCGGTTCTCCAGCGCTTCCAGGCGGAAGTCCAGGTTGCCCTGCGGCGTCATCAGTTGCAGGCGATCGCCCACCGCGAAGTGGTTCTTCACCCTGACCTCCGCCAGGCCCTGGCGGACCACCCCGGTCAGCTCGCCGACGAACTGCTGGCGCTCGGCGATGGAGTAGCCATGTTCGTAGTTCTGGTACTCGTCATGCACATGGCGGCGCAGGAAGCCCTCGGTGTAGCCGCGATTGGCCAGGGACTCGAGGTCGTCCATCAGGCTGCGGTCGAAGGGCCGCCCGGCGCGGGCGTCATCGATGGCCTTGCGGTAGGCCTGGGCGGTGCGCGCCACGTAGAAGTGCGACTTGGTGCGGCCCTCGATCTTCAGCGAGTGCACGCCGATCCGCAGCAGCCGCTCCACGTGGTGCACGGCGCGCAGGTCCTTGGAGTTCATGATGTAGGTGCCGTGCTCGTCCTCCCAGGCGGACATCAGCTCGCCGGGGCGATTGGCTTCCTCCAGCAGGAACAGCCGCTCGCTCGGCGCGCCGCAGCCGAGGGTGGGCACCAGTTGCCCCAGTTCGTCTTCGCGGGCGGGCGTGGCGCCGTACTGCCAGCGGCAGGCATTGGTGCAGGTGCCCTGGTTGGGATCGCGGTGGTTGAGGTAACCCGACAGCAGGCAGCGCCCGGAATAGGCCATGCACAGGGCTCCATGCACGAAGACCTCCAGCTCCATGCCCGGCACCTCGCGGCGGATCTCGCCGATTTCCTCCAGGGACAGCTCGCGGGACAGGATCACCCGGCTGAGGCCCTGCTGCTGCCAGAACTTCACGCTGGCCCAGTTCACCGCGTTGGCCTGCACCGAGAGGTGGATGGGCATGGCCGGGAAGTGCTCGCGCACCAGCATGATCAGGCCGGGGTCGGACATGATCAGTGCGTCCGGCCCCATGGCGATCACCGGCTCCAGGTCCTTGAGGAAGGTGCGCAGCTTGGCGTTGTGCGGCGCGATGTTCACCACCACGTAGAAGCGCTTGCCGGCGGCCCGGGCCTCCTCGATGCCGAGGGCCAGGTTGGCGTGGTCGAATTCGTTGTTGCGCACCCGCAGGCTGTAGCGCGGCTGGCCGGCGTAGACGGCGTCGGCACCGTAAGCGAAGGCATAGCGCATGGCCTTGAGGGTACCGGCGGGGGAGAGCAGTTCGGGGCTGTGCATGGCGCGGCTCGTGGTGGGAGCGATGGACGCGCGATTCTAGGGAGCGGGTGAGGGGGCTTCATTGCTCCAGAGCAATGCGAATGCGCCGCTGCGGTGGAAATCCGCCAAGCGGATTTCCACCCTACACAAGGCCTGCACCTCCGTAGGGTGGAAAGCGCTTTTCTTTCCACCATCGAGTCAGGTCAGTCGTTCCACTCCCGTCCGTGCAATTCCAGCAGGCTGTGGGCCTGCTCCGGCCCCGTGGAGCCGGCGGGGTAGGGGCGCGGGCTCTGGTAATGCTCGTGCCAGCCGGCGAGGATCGGGTCGACCCAGCGCCAGGCGGCTTCCACCTCGTCGCGGCGCATGAAGAGGGTGGAGTCGCCTTCGATCACGTCCAGCAGCAGGCGTTCGTAGGCATCCCAGCGGCGCTGGTGGCTGAAGGCCTTGGCCAGGTTGAGGTCGAGCTCCACCGGCTCCAGGTTCATGCCCTTGCCCGGACTCTTGGCCATCAGCTGCAGGCTGATGCGCTCTTCCGGCTGCAGGCGGATCAGCAGGCGGTTGGCCTCGCCGTCGGCGAACAGGCGGTGGGGCACCGGCTTGAACTGGATGACGATCTCCGAGTACTTGCGCGCCAGGCGCTTGCCGGTGCGCAGGTAGAAGGGCACGCCGGCCCAGCGCCAGTTGTCGATCTCCGCCTGCACGGCGACGAAGGTCTCGGTGTCGCTGTCGTTGTCGACGTTCTTCTCGAAGTAGTAGGCGGTCACGTCGTGGCCGCCGATCTTGCCGGCGCTGTACTGGCCGCGCACGGTCTTGTCGCGCACGTCCTGGCCGGAAATGGGTTTCAGCGCCTCGAGGATCTTCACCTTCTCGTTGCGCACCGCCTCGGCGTCGAAGCGCACCGGCGCCTCCATGGCCACCAGGCAGAGCAGCTGCAGCAGGTGGTTCTGCACCATGTCGCGCATGGCGCCGGAGCGGTCGTAGTAGGCGCCGCGGTTCTCCACGCCGAGGGTCTCGCAGACGCTGATCTGCACGTGGTCGACATGCCCGGCGCGCCAGATCGGCTCGAACAGGCCGTTGGCGAAGCGCAGGGCCATGAGGTTCTGCACGGTTTCCTTGCCCAGGTAGTGGTCGATGCGGAACACCTGGGATTCGTCGAACACCTTGCCGATGGCGGCGTTGATCGCCTGGGCCGAGACCAGCGAATGGCCGATGGGCTTCTCCAGCACGATGCGCGAATGCGGGCCGGCCAGGCCGGCGATGGCCAGGTGCGCGGCGATGTCTTCGAACAGGTCGGGGGCGGTGGCCAGGTAGTGCACCCGCCCGCAGTCCGGCGTCGGCCCGAGGTGGCGGGCGAGGCGGCCGAAGTCGGCGCTCTGGGATACGTCCATGGCGAAGTAGTCCAGGCGTTCGGCGAAGCCGCGCCAGGCATCGCTGGTGAAGTCGGCGCGGGCTACCTGGGCCCGGCAGCGGCGCTCGGCGAGGGCGAGGAAGCCGTCACGGTCGAGGGTGTTGCGGGCCAGGGCGAGGATGCGCATCTTCGGATGCAGGCGCCCCTCGCGGTGCAGGTGGTAGAGGGCCGGGAGCAGCTTGTGCAGGGCGAGATCGCCGGTACCGCCGAAGACGAGCATGTCGCAGGAGCTGGTCAAGGATTCGCTCTCCCTTCCTTGCAGTCTGGTAAAGGGTGGTTCAACTGGGCGGAAAAGCGACTCATGTAGTATAACTACAAGATCACTACAGCCTGGTTTCCCCGATCATAACCGACTCAGCTGCGGTTGCATGATGGAAGAAACCGGCGCAAACCCCCTTTCCAGACAGAGCCTGCCCTGTGAATCTGCTGCAACATATCGCCCAGTCGCGCCATCTGCTGCGCAAGTCGGAACTGAAGGTCGCCGACCATGTTCTGCTCGATCCCGCCGCGGTCATGCACAGCTCCATGGCCGATCTGGCCCAGGGGGTCGGTGTCAGCGAACCCACCATCGTCCGCTTCTGCCGCGCCATCGGCTGCGGCGGCTTCCAGGACCTCAAGCTGAAACTGGCGCAGAGCCTGGCTGCGGGCGCCAGCTTCGGCCAGTTCGCGATTCACGAGGACGACTCGGTGGCGGACTTCAGCCTGAAGATCTTCGACACCACCCTGCACACCCTGATGGAAGTGCGCGAGAAGCTCGATCCGGATGCCCTGCAGCGCGCCATCGGCGCCTGCGCCCATGCCCAGCGCGTGGAGTTCTACGGCTTCGGTGCATCGGGCGCGGTGGCGGCCGACGCCCAGCACAAGTTCTTCCGCCTGCTGCTCACTGCGGCGGCCTATTCCGACCCGCACATGCAGGCGATGTCGGCGGTGACGCTCAAGCCCTCGGACGTGGCCATCTGCATTTCCCAGTCGGGCCGCTCCAAGGACCTCTTGATCACCGCCAACCTGGTGCGCGAGGCCGGCGCCACCCTGATCACACTGTGCCCGAGCCAGACGCCCCTGGCCGATCTCGCCACGGTGAACCTCGCCATCGACGTGCAGGAAGACACCGAGATCTACACCCCACTGACCTCGCGTATCGCCCACCTGGTGGTGATCGACGTGCTGGCCATGGGCGTGGCCATGGCCCGCGGCCCGAGCCTGGTCAACCACCTCAAGAGCGTGAAACGCAGCCTGCGCAGCCTGCGGCTGTCGCCGAAGTCGGTGAAAGCGGCCGAGGACTGAACCCGCCGGCCGCCCTTCTGCAGGAACTCCTCGTGCCCACCGCGTCCGCCGTGGGCGCGACAGCCTGACCCCACGCCTTCACCACAGATTCACCGCGTTGCCGCGAAAGCGTCACAGGCCTGGGCGATGCTCCGCCTACCGGACCCGACCCAGGGAGAGATGCCATGCAACGCTTTCACGATGAATCCGCCCATCAGGACAGCAAGACCCGGCGCAAACTGGAGGACCAGCGGCGCATGCAGTTCCGCCGCGCCATCGAAGACCGTGCCGAGCAACGCCGCCTGCAAGTGGAGTGCTCGGACTATCCCTACCCCGAATTGATCGCGGTCAACTACCTGTTGTCGTCAAAGGCAGTGCGCCGGAAAAGCGGTGGGAAAGTGCGCTGATCTGTGCGCGTTCTTCGCGGATAAAGCCTAGAAACGCCTGGGCGACCGGCGACAGCCGCTTGCCCTTGGCGTGCACCGCGCACCAGCTCCGATACAGGGGCAATTCCTCCACCGGCAGCTCGCGCAACAGGCCCGTGGCCAGCTCCAGGCTCACCGCGTGGCGGGGGATCAGGGCGATACCGAGGTCCGCCACCACGCATTCCTTCTGCGCGTCCAGCGAGGCCACTTCCATGGTCTGGGCGAAGTGCGCGCGTTTCTGCTGGAAGTACTCCTCGCAGGCCTTGCGGGTGCCGGAACCGGCCTCGCGCACCAGTAGCGTGTAGGGTTCCAGGTCCTTCAGCACCAGCTTGGCGGCATTGCACAGGGGGTGGCCGGGTGGCGCCACTGCGACTATGGGGTTGTTCAGGAAGGGCAGGAACTCCAGGGCCATGTCCTGGGGTACCAGCGACATGATCACCAGGTCGTCGCGGTTGTCGGAGAGGCGCTTGATCACCTGGGCGCGGTTGGTCACCACCAGGTGCAGGCTGACGTCCGGGTGCTGCTCGCGGAAGGCGGCGAACAGGTGCGGGACGAAGTACTTGGCGCTGGATTCCACCGCCAGGTTGAGCTGGCCCTGCAGCGAGCCCTGCAGGTCCGACAGCTGCATGTCGAGGCTTTCCAGGCGCTGGAAGATGTCGTTGCTGGCGCGCATCAGCGCCTCGGCGGCGTCGGTCACGTAGAGCTTCTTGCCGACGTACTCGAACAGCGGCTGGCCCACCAGCTCCTCGAGCTGGCGGATCTGCAGGCTGACAGCCGGTTGGGTCAGGGCCATTTCCTCGGCGGCGCGGCTGTAGGAGCGGCTTTCGAAGACCGCACGGAACACCTGGAGCTGGCGCAGGGTCATGCGCAGCAGGGTCTTGCGCATCGATTGGGGCCTCACGGGACGGGGCAGGTGGCTGACTATAAGCCGATCCTAATGGATATCCCAATAATTATTGATTGGGGTTATTCCCGCTCGGGGCGTAGGGTAATGACGCGACCGCACCTCGATCTGCGGTCACTCAACGACCGGCTAAGCCGATCGCCTGTTCACTTGGCCGAGGGAAAACTCGTGATCAAGAAAATCCTGATCGCCAACCGTGGTGAGATTGCCGTCCGCATCGTGCGCGCCTGCGCCGAGATGGGTATCCGCTCGGTGGCCATCTACTCCGATGCCGACCGGCACGCCCTGCACGTCAAACGCGCTGACGAAGCCCACAGCATCGGCGACGACCCCCTGGCGGGCTACCTGAACCCGCGCAAACTGGTGAACCTGGCGGTCGAGACCGGCTGCGACGCCCTGCATCCGGGTTACGGTTTCCTCTCCGAAAACGCCGAGCTGGCGGAAATCTGCGCCGAGCGCGGGATCAAGTTCATCGGCCCCTCCGCCGAAGTGATCCGCCGCATGGGCGACAAGACCGAAGCCCGCCGCAGCATGATCAAGGCCGGCGTGCCGGTCACCCCCGGCACCGAAGGCAACGTGGCCGATCTCGCAGAGGCCCTGCGCGAAGGCGACCGCATCGGTTACCCGGTGATGCTCAAGGCCACCTCCGGCGGCGGCGGCCGCGGCATCCGCCGCTGCAACAGCCACGAGGAGCTGGAGCAGGCCTACCCGCGGGTGATCTCCGAGGCCACCAAGGCCTTCGGCTCGGCGGAAGTCTTCCTCGAGAAGTGCATCGTCAACCCGAAACACATCGAAGCGCAGATCCTCGCCGACTCCTTCGGCAACACCGTGCACCTGTTCGAGCGCGACTGCTCGATCCAGCGCCGCAACCAGAAACTCATCGAGATCGCCCCGAGCCCGCAGCTCACCCCCGAGCAGCGCGCCTACATCGGCGACCTCGCCGTGCGCGCGGCCAAGGCCGTGGGCTACGAGAACGCCGGTACCGTGGAGTTCCTGCTCGCCGAGGGCGAGGTGTACTTCATGGAGATGAACACCCGGGTCCAGGTGGAGCACACCATCACCGAGGAAATCACCGGGATCGACATCGTCCGCGAGCAGATCCGCATCGCCTCCGGCCTGGAACTGTCGGTCAAGCAGGACGACATCATCCACCGCGGCTTCGCCCTGCAGTTCCGCATCAACGCCGAGGACCCGAAGAACAACTTCCTGCCGTCCTTCGGCAAGATCACCCGCTACTACGCCCCCGGCGGTCCCGGCGTGCGCACCGACACCGCGATCTACACCGGCTACACCATCCCGCCGTACTACGACTCCATGTGCCTGAAGCTGATCGTCTGGGCACTGACCTGGGAAGAAGCCCTGGACCGCGGCCTGCGCGCCCTCGACGACATGCGTGTGCAAGGTGTGCGGACCACCGCGCCCTACTACCAGGAAATCCTGCGCAATCCCGAGTTCCGCAGCGCCGAGTTCAACACCAGTTTCGTCGAGACCCATCCGGAGCTGACCCAGTACTCGATCAAGCGCAACCCGTCGCACCTGGCCATCGCCATCGCCACCGCCATCGCCGCCCACGCCGGCCTGTAGGGGAAGGATTCAGAACATGAGCAAGAAGATCACCGTCACCGATACCATCCTGCGCGACGCGCACCAGTCCCTGCTGGCCACCCGCATGCGCACCGAAGACATGCTGCCGATCTGCGACAAGCTCGACAAGGTCGGCTACTGGTCGCTGGAAGTCTGGGGCGGCGCCACTTTCGACTCCTGCGTGCGCTTCCTCAAGGAAGACCCGTGGGAGCGCCTGCGCAAACTCAAGGCCGCGCTGCCCAACACCCGCCTGCAGATGCTCCTGCGCGGCCAGAACCTGCTCGGCTATCGCCACTACAGCGACGATGTGGTCCGCGCCTTCGTCGCCAAGGCGGCGGTCAACGGCATCGACGTGTTCCGCATCTTCGACGCGATGAACGACGTGCGTAACCTGCGCGTCTCCATCGAAGCGGTGAAGGCCGCCGGCAAGCACGCCCAGGGCACCATCTGCTACACCACCAGCCCGGTGCACACTATCGACGCTTTCGTGACGCAGGCCAAGGAAATGGCCGCCATGGGCGTGGACTCCATCGCCATCAAGGACATGGCCGGCCTGCTGACCCCCTTCGCCACCGGCGAACTGGTGAAGGCACTGAAGGCCGAGCTGAGCCTGCCGGTGTTCATCCACTCCCATGACACCGCCGGCGTGGCCAGCATGTGCCAGCTGAAGGCCATCGAGAACGGCGCCGACAACATCGACACCGCCATCTCCAGCATGGCCTGGGGTACCAGCCACCCGGGTACCGAGTCGATGGTCGCGGCCCTGCGCGGCACCGAGTACGACACCGGCCTGGACCTGGAGCTGATCCAGGAAATCGGCGTCTACTTCTACGCCGTGCGCCAGAAGTACCACCAGTTCGAGAGCGCATTCACCGGCGTCGACACCCGCGTGCAGGTCAACCAGGTACCGGGCGGGATGATTTCCAACCTGGCCAACCAGCTCAAGGAGCAGGGTGCGCTCAACCGCATGAACGAAGTGCTCGAAGAGATCCCGCGCGTGCGCGCCGACCTTGGCTTCCCGCCCCTGGTGACCCCGACCTCGCAGATCGTCGGTACCCAGGCTTTCTTCAACGTGCTGGCCGGCGAGCGCTACAAGACCATCACCAACGAGGTGAAGCTCTACCTGCAGGGTCGTTATGGCAAGGCGGCCGGCCAGATCAACGAAGAGCTGCGCCGCCAGGCCATCGGCAACGAGGACATCATCGAGGTGCGTCCGGCCGACCTGCTCAAGCCGGAACTGGACAAGCTGCGCGCCGATATCGGCAGCCTGGCCAAGTCCGAGGAAGACGTGCTGACCTTCGCCATGTTCCCGGACATCGGGCGCAAGTTCCTCGAAGAGCGCGCCGCCGGTACCCTGAAGCCGGAAGAGCTGCTGCCGATCCCCTCCGGCAATGGCGCGGTCTCGGTCGGCGGCGAAGGCGTTCCCACCGAGTTCGTGGTGGACGTGCACGGCGAGAGCTACCGCATCGACATCACCGGTGTGGGCGTGAAGAGCGACGGCAAGCGCCACTTCTACCTGGCCATCGACGGCATGCCGGAAGAAGTGGTGTTCGAGCCGCTCAACGAGTTCATCGGTGGCAGCGGCAGCAAGCGCAAGCAGGCCAGCGCTCCGGGCGATGTCAGCACCACCATGCCGGGCAATATCGTCGACGTACTGGTGAAGGAAGGCGACCAGGTGAAAGCCGGCCAGGCCGTGCTGATCACCGAGGCGATGAAGATGGAAACCGAGGTCCAGGCGCCCATCGCCGGTACCGTCAAGGCCATCCATGTGGCCAAGGGCGACCGCGTGAACCCGGGCGAGGTCCTGATCGAAATCGCCTGATTGCTCCGGCGATAGTCCCCTGGGGGAGCCGCAAGGCTCCCCTTTTTTATGTCGGCTCGACTTGCAGCTGTAGGGGCGAATTTATTCGCCAAGCAGGCCGAAGGCCTGCCTTTCGGGTTCCCAAGGGGGCCGCTTCGCGACCCTTGGCGAATGAATTCGCCCCTGCAGAAAAAGCGCCCGCCGGATGGTTGGTGGCAGCAGGGTCAGTCCACCAACTCCCCGCACAGGTCCACCGCGAACCACTGCTCCACCTCTTCCTGCCGGAGTCCGGCGCCCAGCAGGGCGAACAGCTTGCCCAGGGCTGCCTCGCGGGTCATGCCGCCGGCCGGCACCAGGCCGGTGGCGAGCAGTTGGCTGCCGGCGGCGTAGACACCGGCTTGCACATGGCCGGCCGGGCACTGGCTGCTGGCGGCCAGCACCACGCCACGCTGGTGGGCGGCGCGCAGGACGTCCAGCAAGGCCTTGTCGTCCGAGGGGCCGGTGCCGCTGCCGTAGCACTCCAGCAACAGGCCGCGCACGCCGCTGCCGAGCAGGGCTTCGACATGGCTGGTCTGGATACCGGGGAAGAGCGGTAGCACGGCGAGGTTCACCGGTTGGCGCGGGGAGCGGTAGTCGAGGCCGGGCGGAATGACCGCGGCACGTTCGCCCTCGCGCGGGCGCGGCAGCTCGGCGAAGGCATCGAAGGCTTCCGAGCGCAGCTTGCTGGCACGGGCCCCGTGCAGCAGTTCGCCGTTGAAGAACAGGTGCACGCCGGGCGCGATGCCCGCCTGCAGCGCGCGGATGGCGCCCAGCAGGTTGGGCCAGGCATCGCTGCCGTCACTGCCGGCCGGCAGCATGGCGCCGGTCAGCAGCACCGGCACCGGCAGGCCGAGCAGGAGGAAGGCGAGGGCCGCGGCGCTGTAGGCCAGGGTGTCGGTGCCGTGCAGCAGCAGCACGCCGTCATGGCCGCGTTGCACCGCTTCGACTATGGCGTCGCGCATGGCCAGCCAGTTGGCCTGGCGCATGTTGGCACTATCGATCAGTGGCAGGAGTTCCTGGAAGTGCCAATCCAGTGCCATTCCCTGGATCGCCAGCTGCTCGTGCATGCGGGATTCGAAGCCGCTGGCCGGGGCCAGGCCTTCCGGGGTCTGCAGCATGCCGATGGTGCCGCCGGTGTAGAGCACGAAGAGGTTCTTCACAGCATTCATGGTGCGCATCACATAAGAAATTCAGGGTGCGGAAACGACGGTGCCGCTCCCCGCGTCAGCGGAGGAGCGGCACCAGGTACTACCGGGACCCGCGATCAGCGGTGGCTTTGCGCCAGGCCGTGGGAGACGGTGACGGTGGGCGCATCGGTTGCCGGGTTGGCTGGCCAGGCATCGCGATCCAGGTTCAGGTCGGCGAACTTGGCCGAATCGAACACCGGCTGCTCGATGCCCGCCCTGCGCTGCTCGTCGTAGTCACGCATCACCCGCAGGCCGACCTTGATCAGCAGGGCCAGGGCCACCAGGTTGACGAAGGCCAGGCAGGTCATGGTGATGTCGGCGAAGGCGAACACGGTGCCCAGGTTCTGCATCGAGCCCCAGCAGATCAGCGCCAGCACCAGGCCACGGTAGCCCAGCAGGGCGGCGCGGCTGCGGCCGGCCAGGAACTGCAGGGCGTTCTCGCCGAGGTAGTAGTTGTAGAGGATGCAGGTGAAGACGAACAGGCTCAACGCCACACTGACGAAGATCCGGCCCCAATCGCCCACTACGGCGGCCAGGGAGTTCTGGGTCAGGACGATGCCGTCACCTTCGAAGCCTGGGGTGTAGAAGCCGGAGAGCAGGATCAGCAGCGCGGTGCAGGTGCAGATCACGAAGGTGTCGAGGAACACGCTGAAGGCCTGGACCACGCCCTGGGCGGCCGGGTGCTTGACGGCGGCCACGGCGGCCACGTTGGGCGCGCTGCCCAGGCCCGCTTCGTTGGCGAACACGCCGCGCTTCACGCCCATCACGATGGCGCTGCCGAGCAGGCCGGCGAAGGCGGGCTCGAGGCCGAACGCGCTCTTCACTATGGTCACCAGCATGCCGGGCACCAGTTCGATCTGGGTGAAGATCACGTAGAGGGTCACGCCGATGTAGGCCAGGGTCTTGACCGGTACCAGCAGGTCCGACACCGCGGCGATGCGCTTGATCCCGCCGATGAATACCAGGCCCAGGAGCACGGCCAGGCCGATGCCGGTGTACTGCACGGGCAGGCCGAAGGCGTTTTCCAGCGAGTGGGTGACGGTGAAGGACTGCAGGCCGTTGAAGGCGAAGCCGTAGGTCACCAGCAGCAGGGTGGCGAAGACCATGGCCATCCAGCGCAGCTTCAGGCCGTGCTCGATGTAGTAGGCAGGGCCGCCGCGGTACAGGCCGTCGCCGTCGGCGCGCTTGTAGACCTGGGCCAGGGTGCACTCGAAGAAGCTGCTGGACATGCCGACCAGGGCGGTCACCCACATCCAGAACACCGCACCCGGGCCACCCAGGGTCACGGCGATGCCCACACCGGCAATGTTGCCGGCGCCGACGCGGCCGGCGAGGCTCAGCATCAGGGCCTGGAAGGAGCTCAGCTGGCCGGCCTGGCCACGGATGGATTCCTTGAACACGCCGAACATGTGGCCGAAATGGCGGAACTGGACGAAGCGGGAGCGGAGGGTGAAATAGGTGCCGAGCCCGACGATGAGCACGATGAGCACTTTCCCCGAGAGGAAATCGTTGATCACTTCAAGCATGAGTGAGACCTCGATTCTTATTGTTCGCGTGATGGACGAACGGCTGCGAGCGGGCAGGGCTCGGCCGTGGCGCGCAGGGTGGGGGAATGCGATGCGGATAACAATTTCGCGGGTTGCACCTAGGTGGCGCTACTTGGCGCTATAATCGCGCCACTCGCAATAGGCAGGTCGGTGGCATGGCAGAGTATCTCGGCAACAATCTCAAGCTGCTTTGCAGCCATTACCGTTCGATTGCGGAGGTCTGCCGCAAGTTGTCGATCAATCGCGCCCAGTTCAACAAATACCTCAACGGCCAGAGCCGGCCGACCGCCTACAACCTCAAGCGCATCTGCGACTTCTTCGGTGTCGAGGACTACGAGATCGGCATGCCGCCAGAGCAGTTCGCCCGCCTCCTTGGGACCCGAGCGCCGGACCAGGGCGGCGGCGGTCGCAGCGACCCCTTGCTGGAACTGCTCGACCCCCTGCGCGAGCATTCCGGCAACCTGTCGCGCTACTGCGGCTTCTATTTCGAGTACTCCAACTGCATGTCGGTGCCCGGCACCATCCTGCTGTCCCTGGTGCGCCTGTGGGAGGAAGACGGCAACTTCTTCCTGGAGCGCCAGGAGCGCCAGGAACGCTCCAGCAGCAACATGGAGGCCGAGGACTGGGTGCGCTGCTGCTATCGGGGGGTGGCCTTCCAGCTGCAGGACCGTTTGTTCCTGGTGGACTACGAGTCGCTCACCCTCAACGAGATGAGCCAGACCATCCTGATTCCCAGCTACAAGAGCCGCATCACCCGCCTCAATGGCCTGAAGACCGGCGTTTCCAGCGGCGACCGGCGCAACCCGGCTTGCACCCGGGTGGTCTGGGAGTATCTGGGCCCGGAGATCAACCGCGTGGCCGCGTACCGCCAGGTGCGGCTCTACCGCCCGGACGATCCGCGCATCGATGACGACGTGCGCCAGCGCCTGGATGTGGCGCCGCTGAAGAACGGGCTGTTCGAGATCGAATGAGATCGGGCAGGCCTTCGGCCTGCTTGGCGAATGAATTCGCCCCTACAGGATTTGCACCTGCCGTTGTAGGGGCGAATTCATTCGCCAAGGACCGCGCAGCGGTCCCCCCATTCAACCCCTGAACTCCTCCAGCCGCCGCTTCTGTCGCCCCTCGCCATCGAAGTTATCCACCGCCAGCCAGCGCTCGAAGGCCTCGCGGCATTTCGGCCATTGCGTGTCGATGATGGCGAACCAGGCGGTGTCGCGGTTCCGCCCCTTGACGATCATGTGCTGGCGGAACAGCCCCTCGTAGCTGAAACCCAGCCGCTCGGCGGCGCGCATGGAGCGGGCGTTCTGCGCGTTGCACTTCCATTCCAGGCGGCGGTAGCCGAGGTCGTCGAAGGCATGCCGGGCCAGCAGCCAGACCGCTTCGGTGGAGCCCGGCGTACGCTGCATGGCCTTGCCGAAGGCGATATGGCCGATCTCGATGACGCCATCCTTCGGCGTGATGCGCAGGTAGCTGAGCAGGCCGAGGGCACGGCCGCTGGCCAGGTCGATCGCCGTATAGAAGAGCGGGTCGCGGCTGTCGGCATTGCCTGCCAGCCAGGCGTCGAAGGACTCGCGGCTGGCGAAGGGGCCGTAGGCCAGGTAGCCCCAGAGCGCCGGATCCGGGCCCTGCAACGCCTGCCAGAGGTCATCGCCGTGGCGCGCGGCGTCCAGTGCTTCCAGGCGCACGAAGCGACCGGGCAGCGGAGTGTGGGCGGGGGCAGGGCGGGGCTGCCATTGGCTCAGGTCCTGGGTGGTCATGGCGCTCTCCGGTCAGAGGGTCTTGCGGTACTGGACGAAGCCGGAACGATCGGCGATGCGCTCGTAGAGCTGCATGGCCTCGGTGTTGGTTTCATGGGTCAGCCAGTGCACCCGCGACGCGCCGGCGGCGCGCGCCTCCCCGTAGACATGCTCGATCAGCTGGCGGCCGATGCCGCCGCCGCGCAGGCCTTCAGCCACGTAGAGATCCTGCAGGTAACAGTAGTCGCCGATGGTCCAGCAGCTGCGGTGGAAGATGAAATGCACCAGGCCCACGGCCTTGCCGTCGTGCCAGGCCAGCGCGGCGTGCATCGGCTCGGCCGGGTCGAGGAAGCGCTGCCAGGTCGCTTCGGTGGTTTCGCTGGCGATCTCGGTCTTGTAGAAGCGCTGGTAGCCCTGCCAGAGCGGCAGCCAGGCGGCGTGGTCGGCGGCGCGGACCGGGCGGATTTCGAGGGGTGTGGTGGACATGGGTTCCTTCCTCGTGTGGTTCAGTCGGTGACGGTGATGCGCGCGGCCAGTTCGCGGTCGCGTGGATTGATCGATGCGGCCAGCCCTTCGCGTACTCCGGCCTGGTCGGCGGCCGAGCGGTTCTGGCCGAGCTTCCACTTGCCCTCCAGGCGGCGGATCGGCAGGGCGAAGCCGACGATGGCGCGAAGCATGGCGTCGAGGTAGTCGCGCGGCGCCTCGTCCACCGACCAGGGCCGTGGGCGATCCGACTCGTGCTGGGCGCTGAGACGGCCGACCAGGCTCAGCAGGCGCTCCGGCTTGTCGAACACCTCGGCCTGGCCCCAGGCGTGCACGGCGATGTAGTTCCAGGTGGGCACCACCTTGCCGTGCTCGGCCTTGGCCGGGTACCAGCTGGGGGTGACATAGGCGTCCGGGCCGGAGAACACCACCAGCGCTTCGGCGCCCTCGGCCAGGTCGCGCCAGTGCGGGTTGGCGCGGGCGAAGTGGCCGTAGAGGGTGCCGAACTCGCCCTCGCCGGGCTCCAGCAACAGCGGCAGGTGGCTGGCCAGCAGGCCTTGGGCGCCGGCACTGGTGAGCACTGCGAGGCCGGTGTCGCGGATCTGGGCGTGCAGCTGGGCGAGATCGTCCTGACGGAAGGCGGAAGGGACGTACATGAAGGCTTCTCCTGGCGGAATGGCTTCATGCTAGGCAGGATATTGGTCTGTTGTAAGAGCCATTTCCCGTCAGTTCTATAGAGCCAATCAGGGGCCGAAGATGCCAGCCACGCCACCCCTTCCCGTCGACCTTTCCGGCATCCGCCTGGATCCCGCCCAAGGGCTCTCGCGCCAGCTCTACCAGGCGCTGCGCGAGCGCATCCTCGATGGCCGCCTCGGCAGCCGCGCACGCCTGCCCGCCAGCCGCGACCTGGCGGCGCAACTGGGGATCTCGCGCAACACCGTGACTCGCGCCCTGGACCAGCTCTACGCCGAAGGCTATGTGGAAGGCCGGGTGGGCGATGGCACCTACGTGGTCGAGTTATCCACAGCGCGGCCCGTGCCACGACCGCTGCCGACGGGCCCGGCGCCGGGGCCGGCACTCGAGCGCCTGCAGACCCATCATCTGCCGCCGCCGGTGACAGGCGCGCCGAGGGCCTTCCGCATTGGCGTACCGGCCTTCGACCTGTTTCCCTTCGAGACCTGGGCGCGCCTCTCGGCCCGCTTCTGGCGCAAGCCCTCGCCCGCGCGACTGGGTTACGGCGACCCGGCCGGGGACTGGACCCTGCGCGAGCTGGTCGCGGCCTACCTGCGCAGCAGCCGCGGGCTGGCCTGTGACCCGGAGCAGGTGGTGATCACTTGCGGCGCCCAGCAGGCTATCAGCCTGTGTGCCCAGCTGCTGGTGCAGCCCGGTGACCGGGTGGCTGTGGAAAACCCCGGCTATCGCGCCGCCGGCCACGCCTTCGCCGTGGCCGGCGCCGAGCTGTGCGGCGTGCCTGTGGATAACGATGGCCTGGACAGTGCCGCCCTGGCGCGGCTGGAGGACTGCCGGCTGGTCTATGTCACGCCCTCGCACCAATACCCCACGGGCGTGACCCTGTCCCTGGCGCGGCGCCTGGAATTGCTGGAGTGGGCCGAACGCCAGGGCGGCTGGATTGTCGAGGACGACTACGACGGCGAGTACCGCTACAGCGGCACCCCGCTGGCGCCCCTGGCGGCGCTGGACCGGCAGGGGCGGGTGATCTATATCGGCACCTTCTGCAAGATCGCCTTTCCCGCCCTGCGCCTGGGCTACCTGGTGCTGCCCCCGGCCCTGGCCCGGGCTTTCGCCCAGCGCCGCGCGCTGGATATGCGCCATTCGGAAATCGGCACCCAGGCGGTGATGGCCGAGTTCATCGCCGCCGGCCACTTCCAGCGCCATGTGCGGCGCATGCGCCAGGCCGCGCGGGCGCGTCGTGATGCCCTGCTACGGGACTGGCCGGCGGCGATTCCCGGTTGCGCACCCATGCCGCCGGTGGAAGCCGGGCTGCACCTCTGCGTACGCGTCGAGAGCCTGGCCCGTGAGCGGGAACTGCTGGCCGCCGCCCGCGCTGCGGGGGTGGAAATGAACGGCCTCAGCGAATACTGGCTGGAAGACAGCGCCGAGCCTGTGGATAACCGCGCGGGGCTGGTGCTGGGCTTCGCTGCTGTGCCCGAGGCGCAGATCGCCGAGGCGCTGCGCACCCTGAGAAAGGTCTGGCGTTTGTAGGGTGGACCACGCTTCATCGGTCCACCAGCGGGGTTCGGCCCGGCTCCGCTGGTGGATAGAAGAGCGCTATCCCCCTACGTCCCCGGCTTACCTCCGGAGTAAGCGATTTCAATCGCGATCGGGGCCTTCGCGAATGAATCTGTGGCGTTTGTAGGGTGGACCACGCTTCACCGGTCCACCAGCGGGGTTCGGCCCGGCTCCGCTGGTGGATATGAAAAGCGATATCCCCCTACGGCTGAATCGGCTTTCGCGTCGGGACTGGCCATTTTTCAGGCAAAAAAAAAAAGGATGGTCAGGCGACCATCCTTTGGAATGAGGGGCTGCGCCCCTCCTGGTGAGTTCGTTGCCTGATCAGCCCTTCAGCGGCACGAGGCGCGGGGCGATCATGTTTTCCGGGCGGAGGATGTCGGCCAGCATGGATTCGTCCAGCAGCTTCTCCTCGCGCACCAGTTCCAGCACGCCGCGGCCGCTTTCCAGGGCCTGCTTGGCGATGCGGGTGGCGTTCTCGTAACCGATGTAGGGGTTCAGCGCGGTGATCAGGCCGATGGAGTTCTCCATCAGGCGGCGGCAGTGCTCCTCGTTGGCGGTGATGCCATTGATGCAGTGCTCGCGCAGCATGTCCATGGCGCGTTGCAGCAGGCGGATCGAGTCGAAGATCTTGTAGGCGATCAGCGGCTCCATCACGTTCAGCTGCAGCTGGCCGCCTTCGGCCGCCAGGGTCAGGGCCAGGTCGTTGCCGATCACTTCGAAGGCCACCTGGTTGACCGCTTCCGGGATCACCGGGTTGACCTTGCCCGGCATGATCGAACTGCCCGGCTGGCGCGCCGGCAGGTTGATCTCGTTGATGCCGGTACGCGGACCGCTGGAGAGCAGGCGCAGGTCGTTGCAGATCTTCGACAGCTTGACCGCGGTGCGCTTGAGCATGCCGGAGAACAGCACGAAGGCGCCCATGTCGGAGGTGGCTTCGATCAGGTCGGCGGCCGGCTTCAGCGGCTGACCGCTGATGGCGGCGAGGCGTTCGACGGCCAGGCGCTGGTAGCCGGGGTCGGCGTTGATGCCGGTGCCGATGGCGGTGCCACCCAGGTTCACTTCGGTGAGCAGCTCGGGTGCCAGGCGGCGCAGGCGGTCGAGGTCTTCGCCCAGGGTGGTGGCGAAGGCGTGGAATTCCTGGCCGAGGGTCATGGGCACCGCGTCCTGCAGCTGGGTACGGCCCATCTTCAGCACGCCGGCGAACTCCTCGCCCTTGGCGGCGATGGCCTGGATCAGGCTGTCGAGGCTGGCCAGCAGGGCGTCGTGGCCCAGCAGCAGGCCGAGGCGGATGGCGGTGGGATAGGCATCGTTGGTCGACTGCGCCATGTTCACGTCGTTGTTCGGGTGCAGGTACTTGTACTCACCCTTCTGCTTGCCCATGGCCTCGAGGGCGATGTTGGCGATCACCTCGTTGGCGTTCATGTTGGTGGAGGTGCCGGCACCACCCTGGATCATGTCCACCACGAACTGGTCGTGGAAGTCACCGCGGATCAGGCGTGCGCAGGCTTCGCTGATGGCGGCGTGTTTTTCGGCGCTGAGGTGGCCGAGCTGCTTGTTCGCATCGGCGGCGGCCTGCTTGACCATGGCCAGGGCGATGACCAGCTTCGGATAGTGCGACAGCGGCACACCGGACAGGCGGAAGTTGTGAACCGCGCGCAGGGTCTGGATGCCGTAGTAGGCCTCGGAGGAAACTTCGAGGGTGCCGAGCAGGTCTTTTTCGATGCGGAAGGATGCAGCGGAGGACATGATGTCATTCATCTCTGGGGGAACACGGCCAGTGCCGCGATGCCCAATAATCTAGGCCTGTAGCCATTTGTCGGCCAATGCTGTTATTCGCTACGTCATGCACAATCGGCATAATGTCCGAGTGACGCGGATTTGACCGCGAGCGTGTGCACCAAAATCGAGCATCCTGGAAACCTCAGATGAACCTGGAAACCAAGTGGCTGGAAGACTTCGTCGCCCTGGCCAACACCCGCAGCTTCTCCCAGGCCGCCGAGCGGCGTTTCGTCACCCAGCCGGCCTTCAGCCGGCGCATTCGCAGCCTGGAAGCGGCGCTGGGGCTGACCCTGGTGAACCGCTCGCGCACGCCGGTGGAGCTGACCGAGTCGGGCCAGCTGTTCCTGGTCACCGCGCGCAGCATGGTGGAGCAACTGGGCGAGGTGGTACGCCACCTGCACCACCTGGAGGGCCAGCAGGGCGAGGTGCTGCAGTTCGCCGCCGCCCACTCCCTGGCCCTGGGCTTCTTCCCGCAGTGGATCGCGCGGCTGCGCGGCGAAGGGCTGAACATCGCCAGCCGCCTGATCGCCACCAACGTGGGCGAGGCGGTGCACTCGCTGCGCGAGGGCGGTTGCGACCTGATCCTGGCCTTCTACGACCCGGATGCGGCCCTGCAGATGGACCCGGAAATCTTTCCGTCGATGCATCTGGGGCGTACCGAGATGCTCCCGGTCTGCGCGGTGGGCGAGGACGGCAAGCCGCTCTACGAACTCGACAGCGGGCAGAGCGTGCCGCTGCTGGCCTACAGCGCCGGTGCCTTCCTCGGTCGTTCGGTGAACATCCTGCTGCGCCAGCGCGCCTTGCGTTCGACCACTGTCTACGAGACCGCCATGGCCGACAGCCTGAAGAGCATGGCCCTGCAGGGGCTGGGGGTGGCCTGGGTGCCGCGCTTCAGCGCCCAGGCTGAACTGGCCCGCGGTGACCTGGTGGTCTGTGGCGGCAGCCAGTGGCATGTGCCGCTGGAAATCCGCCTGTATCGCTGCGCCCTGGTGCGCAAGGCCGCCGTGCGCCTGCTCTGGCGCAAGCTGGAAGGTGGCATGGGCGGCGAGGGCTGATCGCTGTAGGAGCCAGCTTGCTGGCGAATGCGCGGTCCCCTTCGCGAGCAAGCTCGCTCCTACAAAAAACGCGGGCTGACTACATCTCCACGACGATGCGGCCTTCGATCTTCCCAGCGCGCATCTGCTCGAAGATGCCGTTGATGTTCTCCAGCCTGTCGCGGTGGATGGTGGCCTTGACCAGGCCTTCGCCGGCGAAGTCCAGGGCTTCCTGCAGGTCGGCGCGGGTGCCGACTATGGAGCCGGTGATGCTGATGGCCTTGAGTACCACGTCGAAGATCGGCGTGGGGAAGTCCCCCGGCGGCAGGCCCACCAGGGCCACGGTGCCGCCGCGCCGGGCCATGCCTATGGCCTGGCCGAAGGCGCTGTTGGAGACCGCCGTGACCAGCACGCCGTGGGCGCCGCCGATGTCGCGCTGGATCGCCTCGGCGGGTTTTTCGTGCTTCGCATTGATGGTCAGGCTGGCCCCCAGCTTGCGCGCCAGTTCCAGCTTGGCGTCGTCGACGTCGATGGCGGCCACGTGCAGGCCCATGGCGCGGGCGTACTGCACGGCCACATGGCCGAGGCCGCCGATGCCGGAAATCGCCACCCATTGGCCGGGTCGCGCCCTAGTGACCTTGAGGCCCTTGTAGACGGTGACGCCGGCGCAGAGGATCGGCGCGATCTCGGCGAATTCGACGTTTTTCGGCAGCAGTCCGACGAAATTCGGATCGGCCAACACATACTCGGCATAGCCGCCGTTCACCGAGTAACCGGTGTTCTGCTGGCTCTCGCAGAGGGTTTCCCAGCCGGTCAGGCAGTGTTCGCAGCAGCCGCAGGCGGTGTAGAGCCAGGGCACGCCGACGCGGTCGCCTTCCTTGACCCGGGTGACCCCGGCGCCCACCGCCGCCACATGGCCCACGCCCTCGTGGCCGGGGATGAAGGGCAGGCTCGGCTTCACCGGCCAGTCGCCCTCGGCTGCGTGCAGGTCGGTGTGGCAGACGCCCGAGGCCTCGATCTTCACCAGGATCTGCCCGGGGCCGGGCAGGGGGACCTTCACTTCCTCGATGCGCAAGGGTTCGCCGAAGGCGTGGACCACCGCGGCTTTCATCGTCTGGTTCATGGCGTGCACCTCCTTGGTAGAGGTTTCGATTCTGTGCCGCCGGCCCGCGCGGACCTTGAGCTGCGGCAATATTTTCGTGGTCTATCCCGGCTGCGGCGGGGAACTGGACGAGTGGCAACGGCAAATGCACGCCCGGCGCGGCATTGCGTTATACTGCGCGGCCTTCGGCCGGCAGCGCGCCCCGCAATACCGGCCCCCATCGCATAACAAGCCACGCCATTGCGTGGCTTGTTGGTTTTTCGACCATTGACGAGGCACGACGATGAGCGCACTGGTAGGCGTGATCATGGGCTCCAAGTCCGACTGGAGCACCCTCAGCCACACCGCCGAGATGCTGGACAAGCTGGGCATCCCCCATGAGGTGAAGGTGGTGTCCGCCCACCGCACCCCGGACCTGTTGTTCCAGTACGCCGAAGAGGCCGAGGCCCGTGGCATCGAGGTGATCATCGCCGGCGCCGGCGGTGCCGCCCACCTGCCGGGCATGTGCGCCGCCAAGACCCACCTGCCGGTGCTCGGCGTGCCGGTGCAGTCGTCCATGCTCTCGGGCGTCGACTCGCTGCTGTCCATCGTGCAAATGCCCGCCGGCATCCCGGTCGGCACCCTGGCCATCGGCAAGGCCGGTGCGATCAACGCCGCCCTGATGGCCGCCAGCATCCTCGGCGGCAAGTACCCGAAGTACCACGTTGCGCTGAAGGACTTCCGCCGCGAGCAGACCGACATGGTCCTGGACAACTCGGACCCGCGTGAGGCCTGACCCATGAAGATCGGCGTTATCGGTGGCGGCCAGCTGGGCCGCATGCTGGCCCTGGCGGGCACTCCGCTGGGCATGAGCTTCGCCTTCCTCGACCCTGCGCCGGACGCCTGCGCCGCCGCCCTGGGCGAGCATATCCGCGCCGACTACGGCGACCAGGACCACCTGCGCCAACTGGCCGACGAGGTGGACCTGGTGACCTTCGAATTCGAGAGCGTGCCGGCCGAGACGGTGGCCTTCCTCTCGCAGTTCGTGCCGGTCTACCCGAGCGCCGAGTCCCTGCGCATCGCCCGCGACCGCTGGTTCGAGAAGTCCCTGTTCAAGGACCTCGGCATTCCCACGCCGGAGTTCGCCGATATCCAGTCCCAGGCCGACCTCGACGGCGCGGCCGCCCGCATCGGCCTGCCGGCGGTGCTCAAGACCCGTACCCTGGGCTATGACGGCAAGGGCCAGAAGGTCCTGCGCAAGGCTGACGATGTAGCCGGCGCCTTCGCCGAGCTGGGCAGCGTGCCCTGCATCCTCGAAGGCTTCGTGCCCTTCACCGGCGAAGTGTCCCTGGTTGCGGTGCGTGCCCGTGACGGCGGGACGCGCTTCTACCCGCTGGTGCACAACACCCACGAGAACGGCATCCTGCGCCTGTCCGTCGCCAGCACCGACCACCCGCTGCAGGCCCTGGCCGAGGACTATGTCGGCCGGGTGCTGGAGAAGCTCGACTACGTCGGCGTGCTGGCCTTCGAGTTCTTCGAGGTGGACGGCGGCCTGAAGGCCAACGAGATCGCCCCGCGGGTGCACAACTCCGGCCACTGGACCATCGAAGGCGCCGAGTGCAGCCAGTTCGAGAACCATCTGCGCGCCGTCGCCGGCCTGCCCCTGGGCCCCACCGCCAAGCTCGGGGAGAGCGCCATGCTCAACTTCATCGGCGAAGTGCCGGCTGTGGACAAGGTCGTCGCCATCGCCGACTGCCACCTGCACCACTACGGCAAGGCCTTCAAGGCCGGCCGCAAGGTGGGCCACGCCACCATCCGCAGCGCCGATCGCGCCACCCTCGATCGGCAGATCGCCGAAGTCGAAGCGCTGATCGCCAAGGGCTGACGAACCACCGGCCGCCCCGCAGGGGGCGGTCGATGGCGAGCCTTCCCGCAGCCAACTAGGCTCAGGCATGCCTCAACTACCTTCGGAGGGCATGACATGGGCATCATCGGCACCATCATCATCGGGCTGATCGTTGGCCTGATCGCACGCTTCATCAAACCCGGCGACGACAGCATGGGCTGGATCATGACGATCCTGCTCGGCATCGGCGGTTCGCTGTTGGCCACCTATGGCGGCCAGGCCCTGGGCATCTACCAGGCCGGGCAGGCAGCGGGCTTCATCGGCGCGGTGGTAGGCGCGGTGGTGCTGCTGGTGGTCTACGGCTTCATGAAGAAGAGTTAGCTGACCGCTCCTTGGTGGGGCTGGGAACCGCCGCGGTGCGGGGGTAGTCTTGGCGCCTGACGTTCCCGCCCCACGCTTGCGAGTCCTTCCATGCGCCGTTTCGCCTGCCTCCTGCTGCTGTTCTGCTGCACCTTCGCCCGTGCCGAACTCCCCGAAACCGACTGGTTGGACCTGATGCCGCCCGAGGACCGCAAGGCCCTCGAAGAAATGCCGGAAATCAGCCACGACAGCCCCGAGGCCGATGGCACCTTCGGCCAGAAGGGCGGCCTCAAGCAGCAGAAGGACCTGCCGGCAGTGATGTATTCGGCCAGGACGGTGGCCGCGCTGGACGGCAAGGCGATCCATATCGGCGGCTATCCGGTGCCCCTGGAAAGCGACGCCAAGGGTCGCAGCACCCTGTTCTTCCTGGTGCCCTATCCGGGCGCCTGCATCCACGTGCCGCCGCCACCGCCGAACCAGATCGTCCTGGTGCGCTATCCCAGGGGCATCCAGTTGGACGACATTTATGCGCCCATCTGGGTGGACGGCACGCTGAAGGTGGAAAAGGTCAGCAACGACCTGGCCGACGCCGCCTATGCCCTGGACGCCGGTAGCGTGCGGCTGGTGGAAGAGGGCGATCTCTGATCCTCTGCCCCCTGCCGTTGGCGGGAGAGGGCTCTTTTAGCCCCTCTCCCTCTGGGAGAGGGGTTGGGGTGAGGGGGCAGGCCTGCGGCCTGCTTGGCGAATGAATTCGCCCCTACAGTGATCAGAGCGGTTTGCTGCCGACCTTGAGCGCCATGCGCTGCTCTTCGCCGGGCTTGAGCACCAGGAAGTCGTCCATTACCCGCGCGGTTTCGATGCAGAGCATGCCCTGCCAGGCGTCCTCGCCGAATTGGCTGAGGCGCTTGGCCTTGTCGATCCAGGGATTCCACACCACAGCCGACGACGAGCCGCTGACCTCCAGTTCGATGCGACGCTTCCATGAGCGGTCGAGGATGGCCATGCGCGTGGGCGTTTCCAGGTAGATGCGGTCGGTTTCGCCGTTGAAGGCGATATTCCCCCGCTGTTTGCACTGCTGCCATTCTTCCAGGGTCTCGATATAGCGGCAGCCGTCCAGGCCCTCGACTTCCACCTCGTGGATGTCGCCGACGGCGAAATAGCTGTGCAGCGCCTGGCTGATGGCCAGGGGCGCGTCGCCGACGTTGTGGCTGGAGAGCGTCAGCTGCAGTTGCTCGTCCAGGCGGATGTCCAGGCGCAGCTTCGCGGCATGGGGCCAGCCGGGCAGCAGCGGGCTGCGGCTGTCGAGGGTGAAGGCCAGGTGGACGGCAGGGCCGTCGGTGTCGATGTTCAGCAGCTCCCAGTCGAGTTCGCGTACCAGGCCATGGGCCGGGCAGATCGGCCCGCCCTCGTGCATGCCCTGGACCTGCGCCGGATTGCGCCGCAGGTCGCCGAACCAGGGCCAGCACACCGGTACGCCGCCGCGCACGGCCTTGCCCTTCTGGTACGCCGCCTGGCCGCTCAGCCAGATCACCGGCTCCTCGCCATGGGGCTGATAGCTCAGCACCTGTGCACCTTGCTGGGCCACCAGCAGTTCCGCGTGACGGGTATGCACCCGCCAGCACGCCAGTTCATCCACCTCGAGTTGTTCCACGGTGGGCAGGGTTTCGTCGTACATCGCAATCTCCGCTTGCTGTGCTGTCGGGCCGCCGGGGCGCCATCTGCTATTTCGAATCAGCATGGCAGAGGCGGCAAGGGCTTTCTCGGGATTCGACCAAGAGTTCGCTGAATGGGTTGCGAATGACTTGATTTTGACGCGTTCGCATTTGCTCATCGCAAGTGCGGGTCCACTTGTCGGCGTTTTGACATGGATGGTCAGAGGAGCCGCCGGACCCGACTTGCGGTTGGCACCGCTAAGGCCGTGATTTCTCGACGCTCCTTGGCAGAAGGCCGGCCGCGTGCGGGACGTTGGTGCCGAAAGGGCCCCCACCGACGGACCTAGACTTTTCTTGATCGCTCGCAAGTGGAGTCGATGCCATGCGCAAGCTACTGATAATTATTCCTATTTTGCTCACCCTGGCGGCGCTGGCGGGCTTCTGGGCGCGCCCCGAGCCGGTGCCGGTGCAACTGGTGGAGGTGGCCAAGGGCGAGGTGGAAACCCTGGTGGCCAACACCCGCGCGGGTACCGTGAAAGCCTGCCGGCGTGCCCATCTGTCGTTCAAGACCGGCGGTCAGGTGAGTGAGCTGCTGATCCATGCGGGGCAGAGGGTGCAAGCCGGCGATGTGCTCATGCGCCTGCGCCAGGACGACCTGCAGGCGCGGGTGGACGAAGCCCGCGCGCGGCTGGACGCCCAGCGCAACCTGCGCGAGCAGAGCTGCAGCCAGGCCAGCCAGGACCAGCGCGACCTGCAGCGTCTGGACCGCCTCGCCGAACGCAAGCTGGCCCCCCAGGACCAGCTGGACCAGAGCGCCACTCGCGCGCGCCTGTCGCAGCTCTTGTGCAGCGGCGGCGAGGCGAAGATTCGCGAGGCCGAAGCCAGCCTTGAGTTGCACCTGGCACAACTGGACCAGGCCACCCTGCGTGCACCCTTCGCCGGCATAGTCGCCGAGATCAACGGCGAGCTGGGCGAAGTGGTCACGCCCTCGCCGCCGGGCATTCCAACGCCGCCGGCGGTGGATCTGATCGACGACCAGTGCCTCTACGTCGAAGCCCCCATAGACGAAGTGGACGCCGCGCTGGTGCGCCCCGGCATGCCGGTGCGCATCACCCTCGACGCCTTCGGTGGGCGCAGCTTCGCAGGCCGGGTCAGCCGCATCGCGCCCTTCGTCCGCGAGCTGGAGAAGCAGGCGCGCACCGTCGACGTCGAAGTGAAGTTCGAGCGTGTGCCAACGGACCTGATGCTGCTCAGCGGCTACAGCGCCGACGTGGAAATTCTTCTTGCCCAGCGTGAACAGGCCCTGCGAGTGCCCACCGAAAGCCTGCTGGAAGGCGGCAGGGTGTTGCGCTACGACCCCAGCAACGGCCACCTGCGCGAGCAGAAGGTGGAAATCGGCCTGGCCAACTGGCGCTGGAGCGAAGTGAAGGACGGGCTGGCGGCCGGCGACCGTATCCTGCCCAGCCTGCAGCAGGAGGGCCTGGCCGACGGTAGCGTGGTCAGCCCCAGCGGCGAGGTGCAGGAGCACGGGCGGTGATCCTCATGCACCAGGTCAGCCGCAGCTTCCTGCTGGGCGAGCAGCAGGTGCGCGGCCTCGACCACCTCGACCTGGAAGTGGCGGACGGCGAGTACCTGGCCATCACCGGGGCCTCCGGTTCCGGCAAGTCCACCCTGTTGAACATCCTCGGGCTCCTGGACGCTCCCGACAGCGGCGAATTCTGGCTGGACGAGGAGCCCACCGCGGCTCTCGGCGAAGAGCGTCGTGCCGCCCTGCGCAGCCGTCTGATCGGCTTCGTCTTCCAGTCCTTCCACCTGATCCCGCGCCTCACCGCCCTGGAAAATATCGAGTTGCCCATGCTGCTGGCCGGTGTCGACCCCGCCGAACGCCATCGCCGCGGCCTGCTGCTGGCCGAACGCCTGGGCCTGGGCGAGCGGCTGCGACATCACCCGGCCGAGCTGTCCGGCGGCCAGCGCCAGCGCGTGGCCATCGCCCGCGCCATGGTGATGCGGCCCCGCCTGCTGCTGGCCGATGAGCCCACCGGCAACCTCGACAGCCAGTCCGGCACCGAGGTGGTCGCCCTGTTGGAGGAGCTGAATGCCGAGGGCCTGACGCTGATCCTGGTGACCCACGACGCCCAGCACGCCGCCCGGGCCCTTCGACAGGTGCAGATGCGCGACGGACGCATACTCAGCGATCGCCGCCAGGGCGTGGTCGCCTGATGGACCTGCTGGATGCCTGCCGATTCTGGCTCGGCTCCCTGAGCGGGCACCGTTCGCGCAGTCTCATGCTGCTCCTGGCGATGGCGGTGGGCGTGTTCTTCGTGACCCTGCTGGGCGGCCTGGGGGAGGGCGCCCGGGCCTATGTGCTGGGGGAATTCTCCCTGCTCGGGCGGGATATCCTCATCGTCCTGCCCGGGCGCAATGAAACCACCGGCGGCATGCCGCCCATCACCGGCATGGCGCCGCGCCCGCTGACCCAGGCCGACGCCACGGCGCTCGGCCGCCTGCCGGCGGTGCAGCGGGTGGCGCCGTTGCATGCCGGGCAGCTGGAGGTCAGCCGCGACAACCGTAATCGCGAGGCCCTGACCCTGGGTACCACCCGGGCCTTTTTCGCCATCCGCCAGTTGCGTCTTGCCCAGGGCCAGGCGCTGCCGGAACTGGAGCCGGGAGAGGCGGAGCAGGTCTGCGTGATCGGAAGCCGCCTGCGCCGCGAGCTGTTCGGCAGCGCCCCGGCCCTGGGTCAGTGGCTACGCGCCGGTGACCGGCGCTTCCGGGTGATCGGGGTGCTGGACGAGCGTGGCGAATCCCTGGGGATGGACTTTTCCGAGGCGCTGATCGTCCCGGTGGCCAGTGCCGAGGCGTTGTTCGATCGCGAAGGGCTGTTCCGGATCTTCGTCGAGGCCCGTGGCCGCAGCTACCTGGACAGTGCCGGGCGCCAGGTGCTGGCGGTCCTCAAGGAGCGCCACCAGGGCGAGGAGGATGTCACCCTGCTCAGCCAGGACTCCATGCTCGCCGCCTTCGACGACATCCTTGGCGGCCTGACCCTGGCGCTGGCCGGCATCGCGGCCATCAGCCTGCTGGTGGCGGGCATCCTGATCATGAACGTGACCTGGATCTCCGTGCTGCAGCGCACCGCCGAGATCGGCCTGCTCAAGGCCGTGGGGGCCAGCTCGAACCAGGTGCGCCTGCTGTTTCTCGGTGAGGCGGCCCTGCTGGCGCTGCTCGGCGCCGGTTCCGGGCTGGCCCTCGGCGAGCTGCTGCTCTGGATCGGCCGGCTGGCCAGCGACCTGCCGTTGCAGGCGCCCTGGTGGGCGCGGCTCGGCGCGCCGGCCCTGGCCCTCGGCGCCGCGCTGTTGTTCGCCTGGCTGCCGGCCAGCCATGCCGCCGCCCAGGCGCCGGTCCAGGCACTGCGTCCGCAGGGCAGCCAGTGATGCGCTGGCGCGATGGTCTCGGCCTGTGTGGCTCGGCCCTTTCCAGCCAGCCCATGCGCAGTCTGCTGACCTTGCTCGGGGTGGCCATCGGCATCGCCGCCGTGGCGCTGCTCACCGCCATGGGCGAAGGGCTGCGTACCCGGGTGCTGGACAGCTTCGCCCAGTTCGGCACCCGGGTGGTCACGGTGCGTCCCGGCACTCTGCCGACGGGTGGTATCGGCGGGATTCTCGCCAGCGCGCGGCCGTTGACCATCGCCGACGCAGACGCCCTGGGGCGCCTGTCCCATGCGGAGGCGGTGGTGCCGATCATCCAGGGTAATGGCGATATCCAGGCCGCTGGGCGCCAGCGGCGGGTGGATATCCTCGGCAGCGGCTCCCAGCTGGCGGCCGCCTGGCGCGTGCAAATGGCCCAGGGGCAGTTCCTGCCGCCGTCGCGGGATGGCCGTACGCCACCCTATGTGGTGCTGGGGGCGAAGTTGGGCGTGGAGCTGTTCGGCGGCGCCAATCCGGTCGGCCAGCGGGTGCGGGTGGGGGGCATGAGCTTCCGGGTGATCGGGGTGATGGCGAGCAAGGGCAACCTGCTGGGTTTCGACCTGGACGATATCGCCTACATACCGGTGGACTGGGCGGGGCACCTGTTCAACCGCGAAGGCCTGGTGAAGATCCATGTGCTGTTCGACGACAGCGTAGCGGCCGAGGACTTCGCCGCGACCGTGCGGCGGCTGCTGGTGGAGCGTCACGGCCGCGAGGACTTCCGCATGACCTCCCAGGGCGACCTGCTGGGCAGCCTCGACCGCATCCTCGCCGCCATCACCCTGGGCATCGCCGCCCTGGGAGGAATCTCCCTGCTGGTGGGGGCGGTGGGCATCCTCACCATCATGACCACCACAGTGGGCGAGCGCACCGCCGAGATCGGCCTGCTCCGCGCGGTGGGCGCCGCACCGCGCCAGGTGCTGCTGCTGTTCCTGACCGAGGCGACGCTGCTGTCGGTGCTGGGCGGGCTGCTCGGGCTGGTAATGGTCTTCGTCCTGGTGGGCGGCCTGCGCCTGCTGGTGCCGGAGCTGCCCCTGCGCCTGGACCTGTCCCTGGTGCTGCTGGCGTTGCTGCTCTCGGCCCTGGTGGGCATGAGCGCCGGGCTGGCGCCGGCCCGGCGTGCGGCGAAGCTGCATCCGGTGGACGCGCTTCGCCTCTAGGTCGGGTCGGGCGGCGTTGGGCTGGTCCGTGGGAGATTCCGTATCAATCGAGGCGTAGGGTGGAAATCCCTTTGGGGATTTCCACCATCGGTGTCCTTGATTGGCCTCGCTGGTGGATAGAAAGGCGCTCTCCACCCTACACGGCTGATGGGGGCAGCTGCGCCGCCCTTGGCGATTGAAATCGCCCCTACAGGTTCTGCGTTGCGGCTCAGCCCCGGCGCGGCGGGACCGGGCGGGTGCGGCCGCTGCCGTCGATGGCAACGAAGACGAACACGGCCTCGGTGACCTTGCGCCACTCGCTGGACAGAGGGTCGTCGCTCCAGACTTCCACCAGCATCTGGATGGAGCTGCGGCCGATCTCCAGGGTCTGGGTGTAGAAGGAGAGCTGGGCGCCCACGGCCACCGGCACCAGGAACGCCATGCGGTCGATGGCCACCGTGGCCACGCGGCCCGCGGCCACCTTGCTGGCCATGGCGGTGCCGGCCAGGTCCATCTGGGAAACCAGCCAGCCGCCGTAGATATCGCCGAAGCCGTTGGTTTCCCGCGGGAGCGCGGTGATCTGCAGGGCGAGGTCGCCTTGCGGGGTGAGGTTCTCTTCTTCTTCGATTTCGATCATGCCGGGACTGCCTGTTTCGTGTGTGTGGCGCCAATGCCTGGAGAGGGGCGCTGCCCTTCCTTCCCTGTGCGCCGCCGACCCACTGCATGCCGACCTGCGCTGAACAGCGGGCAGTATATCGCCATGGGGCACCGCCAGACGACCGCTGTAGCGCGCTGGCAGCGGTTTTGTGGCTGAGACTGTGTACATTTGACGCTTTTTGATATGTTGCCAGGCGATTTTTCCGCCCAAGTAGCGGGAAACGCCCTGCACCCCCAGACGAGAATCCCAACAATGTCTTCCGTGCTTGCCTCCGAGGCGCCCGCCTCGCGCCCGCTGACCCGCAGCGACTACAAGACCCTGTCGCTCTCCGCCCTCGGCGGCGCCCTGGAGTTCTACGACTTCATCATCTTCGTGTTCTTCGCCGCGGTGGTGGGCAAGCTGTTCTTCCCCGCCGAGATGCCCGACTGGCTGCGCCAGCTGCAGACCTTCGGCATCTTCGCCGCCGGCTACCTGGCGCGGCCCCTGGGCGGTATCGTCATGGCGCACTTCGGCGATCTGCTGGGGCGCAAGCGCATGTTCACCCTGAGCATCTTCCTGATGGCGGTGCCCACCCTGACCATGGGCCTGTTGCCCACCTATGAACAGATCGGCATCTGGGCGCCGCTGGCGCTGCTCCTGATGCGGGTGATCCAGGGCGCGGCCATCGGCGGCGAAGTGCCGGGGGCCTGGGTCTTCGTCGCCGAGCACGTGCCGTCGCGGTATATCGGTTACGCCTGCGGCACCCTGACCTCGGGGCTGACCGCCGGCATCCTGCTGGGTTCGCTGATGGCGACCCTGATCAACAGCCTCTATTCCCCGGCCGAGGTGCTGGACTGGGCCTGGCGCCTGCCGTTCCTGGTGGGCGGCGTGTTCGGCCTGTTCGCCGTCTACCTGCGGCAATGGCTGCACGAAACCCCGGTGTTCGCCGAGATGCAGCAGCGCAAGGCGCTGGCCGACGAGGTGCCGCTGAAGACCGTGTTGCGCGAGCATCGTGGCGCCATCGTGCTGTCCATGCTGCTGACCTGGGTGCTGTCCGCCGCCATAGTCGTGGTCATCCTGATGACCCCGACCCTGCTGCAGACTGTCTACGGCTTCGAAGCCGCCACCGCGCTGAAGGCCAACAGCCTGGCCATCGTCCTGCTGTCCATCGGCTGCGTCGTGGCCGGTGTCCTGGCCGACCGCTTCGGCGCCGGGCGCACCTTCCTGGTGGGCGGCCTGCTGCTGGCGATCAGCTCCTGGACCTTCTACACCAGCCTCAAGGCCCATCCGGACTGGCTGTTCCCGCTCTACGCGCTGACCGGCCTGTTCGTCGGCACCATCGGTGCGGTGCCCTATGTGATGGTCAAGGCCTTCCCGGCGGTGGTGCGTTTCTCCGGCCTGTCCTTCTCCTACAACCTGGCCTACGCCATCTTCGGCGGCCTGACCCCGATGGTGGTGTCGCTGCTGATGAAGTGGGACAGCCTGGGGCCGGCCTACTATGTGGGGACGCTCTGCGGCGTGGCGGTGCTGATCGGGTTGTTCCTGATCGCGAAGAAGCGCTGACCGTGTTGCCCGGTGGAAATCCGCGTGTTGGATTTCCACCGGGATGGTGGATGGAAAAGCGCCATCCACCCGAACTGCGAAACCCCTCGACGGTGATGGGTTTCGCTCTACCCATCCTGCATGGACTGGGAGAGGGTTGGGGTGAGGGAAGCCGGCATCCTCTCGGGCCTCACTTCTTCGCCGCACTCACCCGCCAGACCTTGTTGCCCACATCGTCGGTCACCAGCAGGGCGCCCTTGCCGTCGAGCTTCACGTCCACCGGGCGGCCCTGGGCGTTGCCCTGCTCGTCGAGGAAGCCGGTCAGCAGGTCCACCGGCTGGCCGCTGGGCTTGCCGCCCTTGAAGGGTACGTAGATCACCTTGTAGCCACTGTGGGGGTTGCGGTTCCAGGAGCCGTGCTGGCCGACGAACAGGCCGTTCTGGAACTTCGGCAATTTGCTGCCCTTGGCGAAGGCGATGCCCAGGGATGCGGTGTGCGGGCCCAGGGCGTAATCGGGGACTATGGCCTTGGCCACCAGGTCCGGCCGCTGCGGCTGGACCCGCTCGTCCACATGCTGGCCGAAATAGCTGTAGGGCCAGCCATAGAAGCCGCCGTCCTTCACCGAGGTGATGTAGTCCGGTACCAGGTCGCTGCCGAGTTCGTCGCGCTCGTTCACCGCCGTCCACAGCTTGCCGGTCTGCGGTTCCCAGGCCAGCCCGTTGGGGTTGCGCAGGCCGGTGGCGTAAAGGCGCTTGTTGCCGCTGGCGCGGTCCAGTTCCCAGATGGCGGCGCGGCCTTCTTCGGCCTCCATGCCGTTCTCGCCGACATTGCTGTTGGAGCCCACCGTTATATAGAGCTTGCGGCCGTCGCGGCTGGCGATGACGTTCTTGGTCCAGTGGTGGTTGAGGCCGGCGGGCAGGTCGGTGACCTTGGTGCCCGGCTCGACGATCTCGGTGGCGCCCTTGACGTAGGGGAAGCGCATCAGTGCGTCGGCGTTGGCGACGTAGAGGTCCTTGCCCACCAGGACCATGCCGAAGGGCGAGTTGAGTCCCTTGATGAAGGTGCTGCGCAGGTCGGCCACGCCATCGCCATTGATGTCGCGCAACAGGGAGATGCGGTTGGCACTCTGCACCTGGGCACCGGCGCGTTTCATGAACAGGCCGGCAGCCCAGCTCTTCACCCCTGCCGGCCTGTCGGTCCCCGGTGCGGCGCTTTCCGCCACCAGCACGTCGCCGTTGGGCAGCACGTGGAGCCAGCGCGGATGCTGCAGGCCTTCGGCGAAAGCCTCGACACGGGTGCCCTCGGCAGCCACAGGCTTGGCGCCCGGCGCCCAGCCGACTGCCGGCGCGATGTTGACGGTGGGGATCAGGGTGCGTTTCGGCGGCGGCAACTGGGGGTTGGGGCCGATGCCGTCCTCGACCTTCAAGGTGGCCATTTCACCGCACGCCGTGCACAGGGCGAGCAGGGCGAGGGGCAGCAGGGGGTGACGCTTCATGGGGCGCTCTCCGGGTGGTTATCCGTGCTTTGACCGCGATTGGACAAGCGATAGTGGCCATTCATCCAATTGTCACAATCAATTCATAGAGTGGTCATACGGCCTCTCGATACTGGCCCCCGTTGCATTCAACCCCCTCGTCCTGCTTAGGAGCAAGGCATGAAACTGAAGCGTTTGATGGCGGCCCTGACCTTCGTCGCCGCCGGTGTCGCCACCGCCAGTGCGGTTGCCGCCGTCGACCCGGCCATCCCGGCCTACCAGAAGACCACTGGTGTTTCCGGCAACCTCTCCAGCGTAGGTTCCGACACCCTGGCCAACCTGATGACCCTGTGGGCCGAGGCGTACAAGCGCGAATACCCGAACGTGAACATCCAGATCCAGGCCGCCGGTTCTTCCACCGCGCCGCCGGCTCTGACCGAAGGCACCGCCAACCTGGGCCCGATGAGCCGCAAGATGAAGGATGTCGAGCTGCAGGCCTTCGAAGAGAAGTATGGCTACAAGCCGACCGCCGTACCGGTGGCCGTCGACGCCCTGGCGATCTTCGTGCACAAGGACAACCCCATCAAAGGCCTGACCATGCAGCAGGTCGACGCGATCTTCTCCGCCAACCGCCTGTGCGGTGGCAAGAGCGACGTCAAGACCTGGGGCGACCTGGGCGTGGCCGGCGACCTGGCTTCCAAGCCGATCCAGCTGTTCGGTCGTAACTCGGTATCCGGCACCTACGGCTACTTCAAGGAAGAAGCCCTGTGCAAAGGCGACTTCAAGGCCAACGTGAACGAGCAGCCGGGTTCCGCTTCCGTCGTTCAGTCCATCAGCCAGTCCGTCAACGGCATCGGCTACTCCGGCATCGGCTACAAGACTTCCAGCGTGAAGACCGTGCCCCTGGCCAAGAAGGAAGGCGGCGAGTTCGTTGAAGACAACGAGCAGAACGCCCTGAACGGCAGCTACCCGCTGTCCCGCTTCCTCTACGTCTACGTGAACAAGGCGCCGAACAAGCCGCTGGCTCCCCTGGAAGCCGAGTTCGTGAAGATGGTGCTGTCCAAGCAGGGTCAGGAAGTGGTCGTCAAGGACGGCTACATCCCGGTTCCGGCTAAAGTTGCTGAGAAGACCCTGAAGGAACTGGGCCTGTAATCCAGGCCGGATAAGGGGGCGGCGGCCTTGTGCACGCCGCCCCGCAAGGACGCAAGGGCGACGGGAGACCCCCGCCGCAGAAGCCCACCCGAGGCCTCCTCCGGGTGGGCTTCGCCACGTCAACTCGCTGTAATTTTTCTGTCACACGAAGACCGTAGGCTGTGCCCCCATCGTAAAAGCCTGTGCGCGCCGACTGTGGCAAGAGCCCGAATCCATGACTGACCTGGCCAACTCCCTGACAACACCGAAGAACCCACCCGCCCGCATCGACTTCAATACGCCTGCGCTGGTGCGCAAGCGCAAGATGCGCGCCCTGAAGGACCGCCTGACCCGCTGGTACGTGCTGGTGGGCGGCCTTGCCGTTCTCGGCGCCATCACCCTGATCTTCTTCTACCTGGCCTATGTGGTCCTGCCGCTGTTCCAGGGCGCCGAACTGACCGCGAAAAAGGTGCAGAGCCCGGCCTGGCTGCAACAGGACGCCGGCAAGCCGCTGCTGCTGGCCCTGGAAGAACAGAACATGGTGGGCCTGCGCGTCGCCGACAAGGGCGAGGTGCAGTTCTTCGCGGTGAAGGACGGCAACCTGCTGCAACGCCAGCAACTGCCACTGCCGGCGGGCGCCAGTGTGGTTTCCATCGGCCAGGACCAGCCCGGCAGCCCGCTGGTGGTGCTGGGCCTGTCCAACGGCCAGGCGCTGATCTTCAAGCACAGCTACAAGGTCACCTACCCGGACAACAAGAAGACCATCGAGCCCCAGGTCAGCTTCCCCTATGGCGAGACGCCCATGGTGCTGGACGCCCAGGGTCGCGCCCTGGAGCATGTCGCCCTCAGCATCAATGACGAGACCCTGATGCTGGCCGGTTCCACCGGCAACCAGCTGCACGTGCAGCAGGTGGTCAGCGAAGAGAACATGCTGACCGGCGAGACCACCCAGGAGCAGTCCCGCGTCGAGCTGCCGCAGATGGTCGAACCGATCAAGGCCATCTACATCGACCCGCGCCACCAGTGGCTCTACGTCCTCAACGGCCGTGCCCAGGCCGACGTCTTCAGCCTGCGCGAAAACGCCCTGAACGGCCGCTACAAGCTGCTGGAAGATGGCGAGCGCGAGATCACCGCCAGCACCATGCTGCTCGGTGGCATCTCCCTGATGGTGGGCGACTCCAAGGGCGGCATCAGCCAGTGGTTCATGGCTCGCGATCCGGATGGTTCCTCGCGCCTCAAGCACATCCGCGACTTCCAGCTGGGCAGCGCCCCGGTGGTGCAGATCACCCCGGAAGAGCGCCGCAAGGGCTTCGTCGCCCTGGACGCCACCGGCCACCTCGGCGTGTTCCACAGCACCGCCAACCGCACCCTGCTGGTGGAACCGGTGACCGACGCATCCGGCCTGCTGGCCCTGTCGCCGCGTGCCAATCGTGTCCTGGTCGAAGAGGGCGGTCAGCTGATGCCCTTCCGCCTGAGCAACCCGCACCCGGAGGTCTCCTGGAGCGCGTTGTGGGGCAAGGTCTGGTACGAGAGCTATGACGAGCCCAAGTACGTCTGGCAGTCCACGGCCGCCAACACCGACTTCGAGCCCAAGCTGAGCCTGGCGCCGCTGACCTTCGGCACCCTCAAGGCGGCCTTCTACGCCATGCTGCTGGCCGCTCCGCTGGCCATTGCCGCGGCCATCTACACCGCCTATTTCATGGCGCCGGCCATGCGCCGCAAGGTCAAGCCGGTCATCGAGCTGATGGAAGCCCTGCCCACCGTGATCCTGGGCTTCTTCGCCGGCCTGTTCCTGGCGCCCTATGTGGAAGGCCACCTGCCCGGCATCTTCAGTCTGTTGCTGCTTACGCCCATCGGTATCCTGCTGGCCGGCTTCATCTGGAGCCGCCTGCCGGAGTCCATCCGCCTGCGCGTGCCGGACGGCTGGGAAGCGGCCATCCTGATCCCGGTGGTGGGCTTCACCGCCTGGTTCGCGCTGGGCATGAGCCCGCTGCTGGAAAGCTGGTTCTTCGGCGGCGACATGCGCCTGTGGATCAGCAACGACCTGGGCATCACCTACGACCAGCGCAACGCCCTGATCGTCGGCCTGGCCATGGGCTTCGCGGTGATCCCGAACATCTTCTCCATCGCCGAAGACGCCGTGTTCAGCGTGCCCCGCAGCCTGACCTACGGTTCCCTGGCCCTGGGCGCCACGCCCTGGCAGACCATGACCCGCGTGGTCCTGCTGACCGCCAGCCCGGGCATCTTCTCGGCGCTGATGATCGGCCTCGGCCGCGCCGTGGGCGAGACCATGATCGTGCTGATGGCCACCGGCAACACCCCGGTGATGGAAGTGAACATCTTCGAAGGCATGCGTACCCTGGCCGCCAACGTGGCGGTGGAAATGCCGGAATCGGAAGTCGGCGGCAGCCACTACCGGGTGCTGTTCCTCTCGGCCCTGGTGCTGCTGACCTTCACCTTCATCATGAACACCCTGGCCGAGCTGATCCGTCAGCGCCTGCGCAAGAAGTACGCCTCTCTTTAAAAGCGCGCCTCGACAGAGGCGCATCCGATGACCCTCTCCCTTCAGGGAGAGGGTGGTCCGCAGGACCGGGAGAGGGATGTCTGGCCACGCGCCGACGCTCTTTCCCCAGCCCCTCCCTGATCGGAGAGGGGTGAACAACACGAAACCTCCGGCAGTGATGCGGGAGGAACTGGAAGACTCAAGCGGTGGAGAAATCCGTGAAAAAGGTTTCCCTGAAAAACTGGTTCAAGAGCGGCGCACCGGGCGTCTGGATAAGCGGCGGCGCGGTGTCCATCGCGGTCATCATGACCATAGGCCTGCTCTCGGTGATCGCCGTGCGCGGCCTGGCCCACTTCTGGCCGGCGGACCTGGTGGAGGCGCAGTACGTGGTGCCCGGCCAGGCCGCCAAGCCGGTGGTCGGCGAGGCGGTGCAGATCGAGGAAGTGTCCCGTGCGCGCCTGAAGGGCGCCGGTCTGCCGGTGCCGGAAGAGGGTCCGGAGTTCATGACCCGCGAATTGCTCAAGGTGGGCAACCGTGACGTCTACGGCAGCGACTTCACCTGGGTGGTGGGCGACTGGCTGCAGGAGCAGAAGTACCCGGTCGAACTGGTGGCGCTGGAGCGCCGCGAGTGGGGCAACTTCTACGGCCGCCTGGTCTCGGTCAAGGAAAACGGCCAGGTGGTGGCCGAAGGCGAGGCCGCCATGGCCGAGCTGCAGAAACGCCTGGAGCGCGTCAACGCCCTCTACGACCAGCTCTACCAGCTGGAGAAGAAGGACATCGGCGCCATCAACCATGGCCTCGAGCGCCTGCGCCTGCAGACCCGCAAGCTGGAGCTCAATGACGCCCTGAGCGCCGAGGCCCAGGCCGACATCGCCGCCGAGCGCGCCGAGCTGGAGCAGCGCTACAAGGGCCTGGAAGAGCGCCTGATGGGCCTGCACCAGGAGTTCAACCGCGACAGCGTGGTGGTCCGCGAGGCCGGTGGCAAGGAGCAGGAAATCAGCCTCGGCAAGGTGGTCCACGCCTACCAGCCGAACGCCATGGGCCTGTTCGACAAGCTCGGCTTCTACTTCGCCAAGCTCTGGGAATTCCTCGCCGACGACCCGCGCGAGGCCAACACCGAAGGCGGTATCTTCCCGGCCATCTTCGGCACCGTGATGATGACCCTGATCATGGCCGTGATCGTCACCCCCTTCGGTGTGATCGCCGCCATCTACCTGCGCGAATATGCCAAACAGGGCCCGCTGACCCGGGTGATCCGCATCGCGGTGAACAACCTGGCGGGTGTGCCGGCCATCGTCTACGGCGTGTTCGGCCTGGGCTTCTTCGTCTACGTGCTGGGCGGTTCCCTGGATCGCCTGTTCTTCCCCGAGTCCGCCCCCGCGCCGACCTTCGGCACCCCGGGCCTGCTCTGGGCATCCCTGACCCTGGCGATCCTCGCCGTGCCGGTGGTGATCGTCGCCACCGAGGAAGGCCTGGCACGGATTCCCCGTGCGGTGCGCGAAGGCTCCCTGGCCCTCGGCGCGACCAAGGCCGAGACCCTGTGGAAGGTGGTCCTGCCCATGGCCAGCCCGGCGATGATGACCGGCCTGATCCTCGCCGTGGCCCGCGCCGCCGGCGAAGTGGCGCCGCTGATGCTGGTGGGCGTGGTGAAGCTGGCGCCGAGCCTGCCGGTGGATGGCAACTACCCCTACCTGCACCTGGACCAGAAGATCATGCACCTGGGCTTCCACATCTATGACGTCGGTTTCCAGAGCCCGAACGTCGAGGCCGCGCGCCCGCTGGTGTACGCCACCGCGCTGCTGCTGGTGCTGGTGATCGCCCTGCTGAACTTCTCGGCCGTCGCCATCCGTAACCACCTGCGCGAGAAATACAAGGCGCTGGACAACTGACTCTCAGCTGGAAGCTGGAAGCTGGAAGCTGGAAGTCGCTTCGAGCTTCAAGCTTCAAGCTTCAAGCTTGAACGGAGTGAACCGCATGCAACACGAAACCCACAGCCACGGCGTCAACATTTCCGCCCTCGGCCGCGACAAGCAGAACCTGCGCCTGGCCGAGGAGACCGTTGCCCTCGAAGTGCCTGGCCTCTCCCTGTTCTATGGCGAGAAGCAGGCACTGCACAACGTCAGCATGAACATCCCGAAGCAGCGCGTGACCGCCTTCATCGGCCCGAGCGGCTGCGGCAAGTCCACCCTGCTGCGCTGCTTCAACCGCATGAACGACCTGGTGGACGGCTGCCGCGTCGACGGCGAGATCCGCCTGGACGGCAACAACATCTACCGCAAGGGCGAAGACGTGGCCGAACTGCGCCGCCGCGTGGGCATGGTGTTCCAGAAGCCGAACCCCTTCCCCAAGAGCATCTACGAGAACGTGGTCTACGGCCTGCGCATCCAGGGCATCAACAAGAAGCGCGTGCTGGACGAGGCTGTGGAGTGGGCGCTGAAGGGCGCCGCGCTGTGGGACGAGGTGAAGGACCGCCTGCACGAATCCGCCCTGGGTCTCTCCGGCGGCCAGCAACAGCGTCTGGTGATCGCCCGCACCATCGCGGTGGAGCCGGAAGTGCTGCTGCTCGACGAACCCTGCTCGGCCCTGGACCCGATCTCCACCCTGAAGGTGGAAGAGCTGATCTACGAGCTCAAGAACAAGTACACCATCGTCATCGTGACCCACAACATGCAGCAGGCGGCGCGGGTGTCCGACTACACCGCCTTCATGTACATGGGCAAGCTGATCGAGTTCGGCGACACCGACACCCTGTTCACCAACCCGGCCAAGAAGCAGACCGAGGACTACATCACCGGTCGCTACGGTTAAGCGCGCGAGCGCGCCAGCTTGAAGCGGAGGGCTTGAAGCTGGTAGCAGTGGTACGGGATATCGACTAACGGGCTTCAAGCTTCTGGCTTCAAGCTTCCAGCTTTCGCGGAGCGAAAACGAATGATCGACAAAGACAGCCTCACCCATCACATCTCCCAGCAGTTCAACGCCGAACTGGAGGAAGTGCGCAGCCACCTCCTGGCGATGGGCGGCCTGGTCGAGAAGCAGGTAAACGACGCGGTCACCGCGCTGATCGACGCCGACTCGGGCCTTGCCCAGCAGGTGCGCGAGATCGATGACCAGATCAACCAGATGGAGCGCAACATCGACGAAGAGTGCGTGCGCATCCTGGCCCGTCGCCAGCCCGCCGCTTCCGACCTGCGCCTGATCATCAGCATTTCCAAGTCGGTGATCGACCTGGAGCGCATCGGCGACGAAGCCTCGAAGATCGCCCGCCGCGCCATCCAGCTCTGCGAGGAGGGCGTGGCGCCACGCGGCTACGTCGAGGTGCGCCACATCGGCGACCAGGTGCGCAAGATGGTCCAGGAGGCCCTGGACGCCTTCGCCCGCTTCGACGCCGACCTGGCCCTGTCGGTGGCCCAGTACGACAAGAACATCGACCGCGAGTACAAGACCGCCCTGCGCGAGCTGGTCACCTACATGATGGAAGATCCGCGCGCCATCAGCCGCGTGCTCAACGTCATCTGGGCCCTGCGTTCCCTGGAGCGCATCGGCGACCACGCGCGCAACATCTCCGAGCTGGTGATCTACCTGGTGCGCGGCACCGACGTCCGCCACATGGGCCTGGCGCGCATGACCGAAGAGGTCAAGGGCAACGGCAAGGACGCCTCGCAAGGCTGACCCCGGACGTTTCCCTCCGAACGCCCGGCCCCGTGCCGGGCGTTCTGCTTCCGGGATCGCTGTAGGGTGCGCCATGCGCACCAGCCAGTCCGCGCAGCGGACCTTGCCGCAGGCTCCATCTTGCAAGACGAGTCGAAACAGGCTTGGCAAATGGCCATTGGCCGGGGCTATGCTTAGCCCCGTTTCCGAAGGAGCAGCCGATGGGCAAGGTCAATGTGCTGGTGGTGGACGACGCATCCTTTATTCGCGACCTGGTGAAGAAGGGGCTGCGCGACCATTTCCCCGGTATCCAGATCGAAGAGGCGATCAATGGGCGCAAGGCCCAGCAGCTGCTCGCCCGCGCCGGCGTCGACCTGATCCTCTGCGACTGGGAAATGCCCGAGATGTCGGGACTGGAGCTGCTCACCTGGTGCCGGGAGCAGGACAGCCTGAAGGCCACGCCCTTCATCATGGTCACCAGCCGCGGCGACAAGGAGAACGTCATCCAGGCCATCCAGGCCGGCGTTTCCGACTACATCGGCAAACCCTTTTCCAACGATCAGCTGGTCACCAAGGTGAAGAAGGCCCTGGCCCGCACGGGCCGGCTCGAAGCCCTGATGGCCAGCGCGCCGGTACGCCTGTCCGGCGGCTTCGCCAATGACTCCCTGGCGGCCCTCACCGGTGGCAGGGCCGAGGCGGTGCGTCCGGCCGGCGCCGCGCCGGCCCCGGCGGAGCCCGTGGCCAGGCCCGCCAACCCCGCACTGTCGGCCAGATCAGCCGCCCAGGCCCCGGGTGGCCGGGGCCAGGCCCAGCTGCGCCTGCCGGCCGGCATGCTGAGCTGTGTGATCAAGGCCCTGAGCCTGAAGGACGCGCAGCTGGTGGTGCGCCGCGGCGAGCCACTGCCGCAGGTGCTGGAAAGCGCGGTGCTCGATCTGGAGCAGGGCGAGGGTGGCGAAGTGGCGCGGCTCAACGGCTACCTGCACGGGATCGCCGCCCTGGAACCCAGGCCCGACAGCGAGTGGCTGCAGCTGACCTTCCGCTTCGTCGACCGCGACCCGCAGAAGCTCGACTACCTGTCGCGACTGATCGCCCGCGGTACGGCGCAAAAGCATTTCGTCCCCGGCGCCTGAGCGGCCAGCCAACCCCGTCACAGCCCGACGGGCGATGCCTCGCCCGCGGCCCGGCACGCTGCTAGTCTTCGCACCACGGAGCACAGAAGAACAACGGGTTGTACATGCTGGGGCGATTCCTTTCTCTGTTGCTGCTGCTCGGCGCGAGCCTGCCGGCGGCGGCACTGACCATCTACAAGTACACCGACGCCAACGGTGTGGTGACCTATACCGACCAGGCCGTGGCCGGCGCCAAGGTGTTCGTGTTCCGCGACCGCATGGTGGAGCGCCTGGACCTGTCGGTGAAGCTGGAAACCAGGAAGCATGCGGCCGGGGAAACCCTGCTGCTGCGCAATGAATTGTTCGCGCCGGTGGAAGTGGAGTTGCGCATCGACCAGGCGGAGAACGTTTCCGGGGCGCCGGACCGACCGATCCGCTGGGTGCTGGCGCCGCGCAGCAGCATGCGCATGGCCACCCTGGCGCCGGCCGACAGTAGCCGGCCCATGCGTTACAAGCCCAAGCTGCGCTACGCCATGGGCGACCCGCGTCAGCAGCCGATGCTCTACCGCTACCCCTTGCCCTGGCAGGGCGGTCCCTTCCGCCTGACCCAGGGCGCCAACGGCCGCTACAGCCATTTCACCCCCAAGGGCCGCTACGCCCTGGATATCGCCATGCCCGAAGGCACGCCCATAGTGGCGGCGCGGGCCGGGGTGGTGGTGAAGATCGAGAACGGGCAGAGCGGCCGCGGCAACAACCCCTCCGGCAACTTCGTGCGCATCCTCCACGACGACGGCACCATGGGTGTCTACCTGCACCTGATGCGCGGCTCGGTGCAGGTGCGCGAGGGCCAGCAGGTGGCCATCGGCGAACGCATCGCCCGCTCCGGCAACACCGGCAACAGCACCGGCCCGCATCTGCACTTCGTCATCCAGCGCAACGTCGGCCTGGCGCTGGAGTCCATCCCCTTCGACTTCGCCCAGCCGGTGGACAGCCTGCCGAACTTCGCGGTGGGAGGGGAATGAAAAAAGCTGGAAGCTGGAAGCGTGAAGCTGGAAGTGAAAAGTGCATCCTGCCCCGCTTCTAGCTTCTAGCTTCTAGCTTCTAGCTTCTAGCTTCTAGCTTCTAGCTTCTAGCCAGCTAGTCCAGCTTGAGCACCTTGGCCAGGACGATCTTCGGGCCCTTCATCTTCTTCACGATGATGCGCAGGCCGTCGGTTTCCAGCACTTCCTCTTCTTCCGGCACGCGGTTGAGGGTTTCGTAGATCAGGCCGGCGAGGGTGTCGGCTTCCACATGGTCGAGGTCGATGCCGAGCAGGCGTTCCACCTTGAACAGGGGGGTATCGCCGCGCACCAGCAGTTTGCCCGGCTGGTAGGCGAGGACGCCGCGTTCGGTCTTGCGGTGCTCGTCCTGGATATCGCCCACCAGCACTTCCAGCACGTCCTCCATGGTCAGGAAGCCCACCACCTTGCCGTCGGCCTCCTCGACCACGGCGAAGTGCGCGCCGCCCTGGCGGAACTGTTCCAGTAGGCGCGAGAGCGGCATGTGCTTGGTGACCCGTTCCAGCGGATGGGTGAGCTCGGCCAGGTCGAAGGTCTCCGGCAGGCTGTCCAGGGCCGAGAGGGCCAGCAGCAGGTCCTTGATGTGCAGCACGCCGATGAACTCGCCCTTCTGGTCGTCATGCACCGGGTAGCGGCTGTACTTGTGGCGGCGGATCACGCTGAGGATGTCGGCCAGCGGCGCGTCATGCTCGAGGAAGATCAGGTCTTCCCGTGAGTTGGCCCAGTCCACCACTTCCAGTTCGCCCATTTCCACCGCCGAGGCCAGCACGCGCATGCCCTGGTCGCTGGGGTCGCGGGCGCGGCTGGAGTGGAGGATCAGTTTCAGCTCATCGCGGCTGTAGTGGTGCTCGTGGTGCGGGCCGGGCTCGCCTTGCCCGGCGATGCGCAGGATGGTGTTGGCGCTGGCGTTGAGCAGCCAGATGGCCGGGTACATCAGCCAGTAGAAGAGGTAGAGCGGCACGGCGGTCCACAGGGACAGCAGTTCCGGCTTGCGGATGGCCCAGGACTTGGGCGCCAGCTCGCCGACCACGATGTGCAGGTAGGAAATGATGAAGAAGGCGGTGAAGAAGGCGATGCCGTGGACCAGCTTCTCCGAATCGATGCCGATGTATTCCAGCACGGGTTGCAGCAGGTGGGCGAAGGCCGGCTCGCCGACCCAGCCCAGGCCCAGGGAGGCCAGGGTGATGCCCAGCTGGCAGGCCGAAAGATAGGCGTCCAGCTGGTTGTGCACCGTGCGCAGGATGCGCCCGCGCCAGCCGTGCTTGTCGGCGATGGCTTCGACGCGGGTCGAGCGCAGCTTGACCATGGCGAACTCGGCGGCCACGAAGAAGCCGTTGAGCAGCACGAGGAAGAGGGCGAAGAGAATCAGGCCGAAATCGGCGAAATAGGTGAGGAAGCTGGAACTGGGGGAAGGGTCCATGGAGGTTTTTGCTGAGAAATGACCGGCTAAGGGTGAAGGCTGCACCTCGAGTTTGCAAGTCGGGGTGCGCCAGCTATCAGTTGCGCCGGGCCACCTGGTTGGCCGGGAAATGGCAGGTGAAGGTGCTGCCGTGGTTGAGCACCGAGCTGATGTCGAGGCGTCCGCGATGGCGGATCAGCACGTGCTTGACGATGGCCAGGCCCAGGCCCGTGCCGCCGGTGCTGCTGTTGCGGCTGGAGTCGACCCGGTAGAAGCGCTCGGTCAGGCGCGGCAGGTGCTTGGTCTCGATGCCGATGCCGCTGTCCTGCACCGCGAGGTGCGCGCCGTTGTCATCGCCCCACCAGCGGATGCGGATCTCGCCTTCGTCCGGGGTGTACTTCACGGCGTTGAACACCAGGTTGGAGAAGGCGCTGCGCAGTTCCGCCTCGCTGCCGCGCAGCTTGTAGTTGTGGTCGGCTTCCAGGCTGATGCGGTGGTGGCGGTTGCCGGACAGGGCGATGGCGTCGGCCTTGATCTGCAACAGCATGAGGTCCACCGCCACCGGCTGGTTGTCCGAGGGGTAGTCGGTGGCTTCGAGCTTGGCCAGCAGCAGCAGGTCGTTGAGCAGGTTCTGCATGCGCCTGCCCTGCTGGCTCATCTGCTGCAGCGCGCGGGTCCAGCGCGGGTTCACGTCTTCGACATTGTCCAGCAGGGTCTCCAGGTAGCCGGCGATCACCGTCAGCGGGGTGCGCAGCTCGTGGGAGACGTTGGCGACGAAGTCCTTGCGCATCTGCTCCAGCTGATGGAGACGGGTGACGTCGCGCACCAGCATCAGGTGTTCTCTGTTGCCGTACTGGGTGATATGGAACTGCAGGCGCAGGCGGTCATTGACCGGCGAGGGCAAGTCCAGCGGTTCCTGGTAGTTGCCCTGCTCGAAGTATTCCTTGAAGCGCGGGTGACGGATCAGGTTGGTTACCGGCTGGCCGCTGTCCTGGGGCGTCTTCAGGCCCAGCAGGGTTTCCGCGGCGCGGTTCCACCAGTCCAGGTTGCCGTCGCTGTCGAGCATCACCACGGCATCCTTCAGGGCGGCGGTGGATTCCTGCACCCGGTCGATCACCGCCTGCAGGCGGCCGCGCACGCGCTGGTCGCGGCGCTGCAGGTGGTAGATGCTGTCGAACACCTCGCCCCAGAGACCGTAGCCGTCGGGCGGCGGCTCGTCGGGCTGGTGTTCCTTGAGCCATTTGTACAGGCGCAGCAGTTGCGCCAGGGTCCAGCCCAGGTAGGCGCCCAGGCCGATTACCAGGGCCCAGGCATATTGGCCGGTGGCCAGGCCTACCAGCAGGCAGGCACCGATCAGCAGCAGCAGGCGGCGGATGACTACGCCGCGCCAGTCTTGATTCACCTATCGCGTCCTTGTGCTCGGCCCTCTGGGCCCGGTTCAGCTTTTGGTGGAGAAACGATAGCCGGTGCCGCGCACGGTCTGAACCAGATTTTCGTATACCTCGCCGAGGGCCTTGCGCAGGCGGCGGATATGCACATCCACGGTGCGTTCCTCGACGTAGACGTTGCCGCCCCAGACCTGGTCCAGCAGCTGGCCGCGGGTGTAGGCGCGCTCCTGGTGGGTCATGAAGAACTGCAGCAGGCGGTATTCGGTAGGGCCCATCTCGGCCGGTTTGCCGTCGATGGTCACGCGGTGGCTGATGGGGTCCAGCAGCAGGCCGCCGATGGCGATGGGCGCTTCGTTGTCGCTCGGGCCGGCGCGGCGCAGCACGGCCTTCAAGCGGGCAACCAGCTCGCGCGGCGAGAAGGGCTTGGTGATGTAGTCGTCGGCGCCCACTTCCAGGCCCTGGATCTTGTTGTCCTCTTCGCCCTTGGCGGTGAGCATGATGATCGGGATATCGCTGGTCAGGTCGTCGCGCTTCAGGCGGCGGGCCAGCTCGATGCCCGAGGTGCCGGGCAGCATCCAGTCGAGGAGGATCAGATCGGGTTTGCGGTCGACGATGATGGCATGGGCCTGCTGGGTGTTCTCTGCTTCCAGGCAGTCGTAGCCGGCCATCTCGAGGGCGACGGCGATCATCTCGCGGATCGGCGCTTCGTCGTCGACTATCAGGATGTTCTTGCCAACCATGTTCAAGCCTCAAATAGGTCGCGTGTTTGTCTGATTGCGCCGCATTAGATAACGGAATTATTGCAGGCATGTGACACGCGGATGTTGGCGCCGCCGAGGTTTCGTCGCGCGCCGCGTTGCTGCGTCATCGGCCAGGGAACTCGAAGGAACAGGCCTCGTCTATCCTCTATGAGGCCGCCGCCAACCCGGGGCGGCCTGGAGCCTGGCACAGGACCCTATCGGTACCGATGGGCGTTCGTGGCTCCTTCGGTCCTGTACCGCTGCGACCTCAAGCCGTGATCCAGCTGCCGCCAGGCTGTCGCTGTCCAATCCGAGGAGAGGCTAGAAAAATGAGAAGAATTTCCCCCCGATTCGTTCCGCTGCTTGCCGGTGCCTTGCTGAGCTGGCCCCTGCTGGGCTTGGCGGCCGAGCCGGCGATGGAGAAGAACGGCATGCTGGTGGATGCCAACGGCATGACGCTCTACACCTATGACAAGGATTCCGACGGCAAGTCCGCCTGCAACGGCCAGTGCGCGCAGAACTGGCCGCCGCTGATGGCCGACGCGAACGCCAAGGCCGAAGGCGAATGGAGCGTGGTCAAGCGCGACGACGGCTCCATGCAGTGGGCCTACGACGGCAAGCCCTTGTACACCTTCGTCATGGACAAGAAGGCCGGTGATGTCACCGGCGACGGCAAGATGGGGGTCTGGCACGTCGCCAAACCCGAAGCCTACTAGGAAAGCTACCTGCGTTGCCGATACTGCGTTGAAGACGGCCGTGGCTGGTTGCGCGCTGTGCCTCAGCGCAGCGCGTAGTCGGCGACTATGCCGGCGAGGATCGCCAGGCCTGCCCAGTGGTTGTGCAGGAAGGCCTTGAAGCAGGCCTGGGGGTCGCGGGTGCGGGTGCTATGGAACTCCCAGGCGAAGCAGGCCGCCGCCGCCAGCAGGCCCAGGTGGAAATACAGCCCCAGTTCGAAACGGTTTCCCGCCAGCAGCAGGCAGAACAGCGCCGAGCCCTGGAGGACGGCGATGATCAGGCGGTCGGCGTCGCCGAAGAGGATGGCGGTGGACTTCACCCCTATCTTCAGGTCGTCCTCGCGGTCGGTCATCGCGTAGTAGGTGTCGTAGGCCACCGTCCACAGCAGGTTGGCGATGTACAGCAGCCAGGCCGCCGCCGGCAGTTCGCCGGTCTCGGCGGTGAAGGCCATGGGCATGCCCCAGGAGAAGGCCGCCCCCAGCACCACCTGCGGGTAGTAGGTGTAGCGCTTCATGAAGGGGTAGCAGGCCGCCAGCGCCAGGCCGCCGAAGGACAGCCAGATGGTGGTGGCGTTGGTGAAGAGCACCAGGACGAAGCTGATGGCCACCAGAATGGCGAAGAACACCAGCGCCTCGCGCGGTGTGATTCGCCCGCTGGCCAGGGGGCGGGTGCGGGTACGGCTGACGTGGCCGTCGAAGTTGCGGTCGGCGTAGTCGTTGATCACGCAACCGGCGGCGCGCATCAGGTTCACCCCGAGAACGAAGATCACCAGGTTGGCCAGGCTGGGGCTGCCTTCACCGGCTATCCACAGGGCCCAGAGCGTGGGCCAGAGCAGCAGGTAGATGCCGATGGGCTTGTCCAGCCGGGTCAGCTGGATGAAGTCCATGGCGCGGGGATGCAGGCGATTCAGCGATTGCAGCAGCGTGAGGTACATCGGCAGCTCTCCTTGGGAGAGCGGATTATACGGCCTCGACGTCGGCCTCGCGCCACAGCGCGGGCAGGAAGATCTCCGCCACCAGCACACCCAGCTCCCCCCGGGAGAAACAGGAACGGCGGCCCCAGAGGCGTTCCTCGCGCACCGCTGCCGGCAGCAGGGGCGCGGGATAGCGGGTCACCTCGATGGCACCGCGGTCGAAGGCGCGGTCGCTGAACAGCAGCTCGCCGAGGGAACGGCTGCCGAGCTGGTGCAGGTCCAGCCCCGAGCCTTCCAGGGCAGAGCGTGCGGCGACGCTGCGGGCGAATACCCAGATCTCGCCGTGGCCGCGCAGGTAAACCTCGCGCACCCAGCCCTGGCTGCCGGCGGGGATGCCGAGGGCCGCGCACTCGTCGGCACGCAGGGTCTGCCAGCCTTCTTCCAGCGGGGTGACGCTGAAGGCGTTGTCCGAAAGCGCGGTGAGCCGGCGGGTCAGGGAGCCCTGGTCGAAGAGCCAGTCGCGGACGCCGGCGGCGGGAGCGGGATGCAGCTGGGTGGCGGTCAGCCAGCGGGGTGGATGGGCAAGGGCGGCGTGGGGCACGGGCAGGGCTTGGGCGGAGGAAGACGGCGCAGATTAGCACGGCCGATGCCTGTCGGCTGCCTCTTGCCCGCCGACGGGTGAACCAGTACAAAGCGGCCCTGAGTCCCTGAACCGACCGCAAGCGCCCGAGCGAGGCAACAGGTCGAGAGTGCCCTATCGTGGAGAGCTGAGTGATGAAGAAGTGGCAATGCGTGGTGTGTGGCCTGGTCTATGACGAGTCCCAGGGCTGGCCGGATGACGGCATCGCCGCCGGCACCCGCTGGGAAGATGTCCCGGCGGACTGGATCTGCCCCGACTGCGGCGTGGGCAAGCTGGATTTCGAGATGATCGAGATCAACTGATCCCGCCCCATCGATAGAGCCGGCCCCGCGCCGGCTTTTTCGTATGGGCCTATCCTCTGTCTGGACTGGCGCGGGGGCCCTTGGCGGCCGCCAGTCGATTGGAGTAGGTTCAATACGGATTTCCGCTCTGGCGGAGGTGGTCATGCGCAAGTGGCAATGCATCGTCTGCGGTTTCATCTACGACGAGGCCGAAGGGCTGCCCGAGGAGGGCATAGCGCCCGGCACGCGTTGGGAAGACATTCCGCCGGATTGGGTATGCCCCGACTGCGGAGTCGGCAAGATCGATTTCGAGATGATCGAGATCGCCTGATCCGGCTGCCATCCAACCCCATTCAAGCGACGGCCCATGGGCCGTCGCGTCGTTTCGCGAGCAGGAGTGAAGAATGAGTGCACCCGTGGTGATAGTCGGCACCGGCCTGGCCGGTTACAACCTGGCCAAGGAGTTTCGCAAGCTGGACGGCGAAACCCCGCTGCTGCTGATCAGCGCCGACGATGGCCGCTCCTACTCCAAGCCCATGCTGTCCACCGGTTTCGGCAAGAACAAGGACGCCGACGGCCTGACCATGGCCGAAGCCGGCGCCATGGCCGAGCAACTCAAGGCGGAAATCCGCACCCACACCCGCATCACCGGCATCGACCCGGGGCACAAGCGCCTGTGGATCGGTGAGGAAAGCGTGCCCTACCGCGACCTGGTGCTGGCCTGGGGCGCGGACACCATCCGCGTGCCGGTGGAAGGCGACGCCCAGGAGGCGATCTTCCCGATCAACGATCTGGAGGACTACGCCCGCTTCCGCGCCGCCGCCGCCGGCAAGCGTCGTGTACTGATCCTCGGCGCCGGCCTGATCGGCTGCGAGTTCGCCAACGATCTCAGCCTGGGCGGGCTCCAGGTAGAACTGGTGGCGCCTTGCGAGCAGGTGATGCCGGGCCTGCTGCACGCGGCCCCGGCCGCCGCCGTGCAGGCCGGGCTGGAGAGCCTGGGCGCGCGCTTCCACCTGGGCCCGGTGCTGGCGCGCCTGGACCATGGGGAAGACGGCCTGCTGGCGCACCTCTCCGACGGCACACGCATCCACTGCGATCTGGTGGTGTCCGCCGTGGGCCTGCGCCCGCGTACCGAACTGGCCGCAGCCGCCGGCCTGGCGGTGAATCGCGGCGTCGCGGTGGACCGCCAGCTGCGTACCTCCCATGCCAACATCTACGCCCTGGGCGACTGCGCCGAGGTGGATGGCCTCAACCTGCTCTACGTGATGCCGCTGATGGCTTGTGCCCGCGCCCTGGCGCAGACCCTGGCGGGCAAGCCCACTGCGGTGGCCTACGGCGCCATGCCGGTCACGGTGAAGACCCCGGTCTGCCCGCTGGTGGTGTCGCCGCCGCCCCGTGGCCTGGACGGCAGCTGGACGGTGGAGGGCGCCGGCAGTGACATCAAGGCGCTGTGCCGCGATGCGGCCGGCCGCCTGCTCGGCTATGCCCTGACGGGGGCCGCCGTGCAGGAGAAACTGGCGCTGAACCGTGAACTGCCTCCACTTCTGGCGTAAATGTCGGCCCTTCTGTCGGATTAATCCTTCGGTTCCTTCGGAAATACTTCCGACGACGCTGGCGTAGTGCCCATTGGCGTGCCATCCTCCCTCTGGTCTGCCGCAGCGCAGAGCCGTTGCGGCGCCTTGGGCGCTGTTCTGGACGAACAGCACGGACACAAAAACAACAAACCGTCAAAGAGGCATCTATGCGTAAACCGGAACTCGCCGCCGCCATCGCCGAGAAAGCCGATCTCACCAAGGATCAGGCCAATCGCGTACTCAATGCGGTGCTCGAAGAAATCACCAATGCGCTGAACCGCAAGGACAGCGTGACCCTGGTGGGCTTCGGCACCTTCCTGCAACGTCATCGTGGTGCCCGCACCGGCAAGAACCCGCAAACCGGCCAGCCGGTAAAGATCAAGGCCAGCAACACCGTTGCCTTCAAACCGGGCAAATCCCTGAAAGAAGCCGTGAACTGAGCTTCTTCTGCCCGGAACCGGGGAGGTTCCGGGCAGTTCACTCCGCATCGCCGCCCCCACCTTTGGCTGGCTGTAGTCCGGCCGGCAAACCGCTACAATGCGCCGCTTTCTCATCCCTTCGAGGCCGTGCGCGCATGAAATTCCGCTTTCTTCTCTGGATGCTGGGTCGCCTGATGGCCAAGGCCAGCCGTGACAACGCCGAGTTCCAGCAGCAGCTGGCGGGCAAGGAGCTGGTGTTTCAGCTGCACACCCTGGACGGCAAGATCGCCCGTCACTTCATCGTCCGAGACCTGCGCGTGGTCAGCAAGCGTGGTACCGCCAGCGCGCCGGCCTTCGCCATCGGCTTCAAGGACGGCGCCTACGGCTTCGCCACCATGAGCGCGAAGAACAAGCAGCTGGCCTTCATGCAGGGCATCCAGAACAAGGACATCCAGATCCAGGGCAACCCCGGGCTGGTGATCTGGTTCCAGGGCCTGACCAAGCACCTGGTGCCGAAGAAGAAGGCCGTCGAGAAGAAGGCGGCCTGAGGGTCGCGAGCGATTTCAATCGCGAATGAACGCTCCACAGGAGCTGGTTTCAGCCATAGGGTGGACCACGCTTTACCGGTCCACCATTCGAGGGCCGGCATCGCGCCGTTGGTGGATGGAGAAGCGTCATCCACCCTACAGAGCCAATGAAAAGGGGCGCCGCTGGCGCCCCTTTTTCATGCTTGCCGATCAGTGCGGCGCATTGAACTGCAAGGCCAGCTCGCGCAGCGCCGCTTCCGCCTGGAGCACCTTGTTCACCGCATCCTCGGCCTTTTCCCGAGTGAGCCCCAGGGCCTCGAACAGATCGTCCGGAATCGCCACTTCCGGGCCGGAGCCGATGCCGCGGTTGCGCAGCAGGCTGACCGCCAGGCACACCAGGTTGGGGTAGGCGGCGTTGTCGCCCTGGTAGTCGGGGTCGTGCTGGAAGCGCAGGGCCGTGTAGAGCTCCTCCGGCATGTCCCAGAAACGCATCAGCCAGCTGCCGATCTGTTCGCGGGTGATGCCCAGCAGGTGTTGCTCGATATAGCTGTGGGACAGGTGCGGATTGACCTCCAGGTGCCGGCAGATCAGCGAGAAATGCGGCGGGAAGACGTGGGCCAGCACCAGGTAGCCGAAATTGTGCAGCAGCCCGGCGAGGTAGGTCAGTCCGGTTTCCGGGCGCTGGGCGCGCGGCATGGCGCGGGTCAGGCCCTCGATCACCGCGGCGGTGTAGATCGCCTGCTGCCAGTAGGGCGTGGCCTGCTGTGGCTGGTCCTTGGGCAGGCTCAGGGATTTGCCCAGGGCCAGGCCCAGGGCGAGGTTGATCACCAGGTCGAAGCCCAGCACGCGGACGATGGCGTCCTCCACCGAGCGGATCTTGCCGGGCGCGGCGTAGTAGGGCGAAGCGGCCCAGCTCACCACCTGGGCGGCCAGGGCCGGGTCGGTTTCCACCACGCCGGTGATGTCTTCCACCGTGGCGTTGGGGTCGACCCGCAGCTTGATGATCTTCTGCGCCGACTCGGCCAGCGGCGGGATCTCGATGGTCTCTTCCAGACGCTGCTGGATGCGCCGCGCGGTGAAGGCCTGCACGGCCTGGGTGATTTCGGCGCGGTCGTCGGCCGGGCGGTCGAGGTTGGGGCGGATGGTCGACAGCGGCTCGCCGAAGCGTGCCGCGCTGGCCTTGCCGAGCAGGCCGCGGTAGTCCTCGCTGGCCAGTTCCAGCAGCACGCCGGGCTGGCCGGATTCCACCAGCAGGCGGGGCTCCTGCAGCAGGCGCTCGTCATACAGGCAGGGCGAGCTGGTCAGCGGCGGCAGGCCGGGCAGGGCACCCAGCTGGTGCTTGCCGAGCATGCGTTCCAGGCGTTCCGGCTTGACCGCCACCAGTTTGCGGCCGGTGAGTTCGGCGAGGCGGTTCAGGTCCAGCAGCTGGCTGCGCGGGTAAAGCACCAGCAGGGCGCCGACGGCGTCCTCCAGCAGCACGGCCTGGATCCGCTGCGCAGCAGGCAGGCCGGGATGCTCCAGGCGAACCTGGAAGGCCAGGCCGAGCTTCTCGAGCAGCTGCACTATCACTTCAGGCGGTTGTGGCGAGGAATCCGGGGCGAGGGCGACATCGGTCATGGCAGCTTCCAGCTTTGTATTTTTCTGCCCGGAGTATAACGAGCAGGTCGAAGGGGATTGGTGCGAGGCGACGGTTGAGCGTGAAACCCATCACACTTGGCCGTACTGCTGGCCGTGGCGCAACCAGCGCTCCAGCAGCGGGCTGACGTGCTGCGGCCAGTGGGCCAGCAGGGCCTGGGCGGCATCGCGGACGGCAGGCAGCAGGTCGGCGTCGCGCATCAGGTCGGCCACCTTGAACTGCAGCAGGCCGGTCTGGCGGGTGCCGAGCATTTCGCCGGGGCCGCGCAATTCCAGGTCCTTCTCCGCGATGACGAAGCCGTCGCAGGTTTCGCGCATGATGGCCAGGCGCTCGCGGCCGAGTTGCGACAGGGGGGCGTGGTAGAGCAGGACACAGTGGCTGGCGGCGCTGCCCCGGCCGACGCGGCCGCGCAGCTGGTGCAGCTGGGCCAGGCCCAGGCGTTCTGGGTTCTCGATGATCATCAGGCTGGCATTGGGCACGTCCACACCGACTTCGATCACAGTGGTGGCCACCAGCAGTTGCAGGGCGCCTTGCTTGAATTCGGCCATCACCGCGGCTTTCTCGGCGGGCTTCATGCGCCCGTGGATCAGGCCCACGCGCAGCTCGCCGAGGGCCGAGGAGAGTTCCTCGAAGGTGGTTTCCGCGGCCTGGCAGGTCAGTTCTTCGGATTCCTCGATCAGGGTGCAGACCCAGTAGGCCTGGCGGCCTTCACGGCAGGCGGCGCGGACCCGCTCTATCACTTCGATGCGGCGGCTGTCGGCCACCAGCACGGTGTTCACCGGGGTCCGGCCGGGGGGCAGCTCGTCGAGGATGGAGGTGTCCAGGTCGGCATAGGCGCTCATGGCCAGGGTCCGCGGGATGGGCGTGGCGGTCATGATCAGCTGGTGCGGGCAGAGCCGGCCGTCCACGCCCTTCTGGCGCAGGGCCAGGCGCTGCTGGACGCCGAAGCGGTGCTGCTCGTCGATGATCACCAGGGCCAGTCGCCTGAAGCGCACCTCGTCCTGGAACAGCGCATGGGTGCCGACCACCATGGGCACGCCGGCGGCGATCTGCTCCAGGGCGGCGGCGCGGGCCTTGCCTTTGAGCTTGCCGGCCAGCCAGGCGACTTCGATGCCGAGCGGTTGCAGCCACTTGCTGAAGTTGAGGTGGTGCTGCTCGGCGAGGATTTCCGTGGGCGCCATCAACGCCACCTGATAGCCGGCCTCCAGGGCCTGGAGCGCAGCGAGGGCGGCGACCACCGTCTTGCCGGCGCCGACATCGCCCTGTACCAGGCGCAGCATGGGTTCCTGCTGGGCCAGGTCGTAGGCGATCTCGGCGCCAACCCGCTGCTGGGCGCCGGTGGGCTTGAAGCCGAGGTTGGCCAGGTATTGCGCCGGCAGCTTGCGTGCCGGTGGCAGCGGCGGCGCCTGCTGGGCGCGTACCTGCTCGCGCAGGCGCTGCAGCGACAGCTGGTGGGTCAGCAGCTCCTCGAAGGCCAGGCGTTGCTGGGCCCAGTGCTGGCCCTCGGCGAGCTCTTCCAGGTCGGCGTCCGGCGGGGGGCGGTGCAGGTAGCGGATGGCTTCGTCGAGGGAGCCCAGGTGGTAGTCGCGGGCCAGCTCCTTCGGTAGCCAGTCCGGCAGGCTGTGGGGGCCGAGGCGCGCCAGGGCGAGCTGGCTGAGACTGCGCAGGCGCTGCTGGGTGAGGCCTTCGGTGGTCGGGTAGATGGGCGTCAGGGTCTGCTCCACGGGTGGCGGCTCGTCGCCACTGAGGGAGCGGTATTCCGGGTGGTAGATCTCGAGCCCCGTGGCGCCGGGGCGGACTTCGCCATAGCAGCGCAACTGGGTGCCGCGCTTGAGGCCGTCCTTCTGCGCCTGGCTGAAGTGGAAGAAGCGCAGGCTGAGGGTGCCGGTGCCGTCCTGCAGGCGCACCAGCAGGCTGCGTCGGCGGCCCATGACCACATCGGCGCCGGCGACCATGCCTTCCACCACCGCGTCGCCACCGGGGCGCAGTTCGCCGATCGGGGTGATGCGGGTGCGGTCCTGGTAGCGGGTGGGCAGGTGGAAGAGGATGTCCTGGAGGTTCTCCAGGCCGACCTTGGCGAGCTTCTCGGCCAGGGCGGCGCCCACGCCCTTGAGCACGGTGACCGGGACTTGCGCCAGTTCGGTCATGCCGGCTGCGGTTCGCCCTGGGGCTGCGGATGGGCTACCGAGCAGAGGCGGATGGAGTCCGCCAGCACTTCAATGGCGCGCGGCCGCGGGAAGCTGGCGCGCCAGGCGATCGCCACGGTGCGGAAGGGCACGGGCGGCGTCAGCGGGCGGATCTCGATCACCCCGGGGGCGTAGTGGTGGCTGTCGACTGCAGAGAACGGCAGGATCGACACGCCGAGGCCGGAAGCGACCATGTGGCGGATGGTTTCCAGGGAGCTGGACTCCACCGTGGTGTGCTTGGCGCTGTCTTCGCCGCCCTTGCGCAGGCTGGGGCAGGCTTCCAGCACCTGGTCGCGGAAGCAGTGGCCTTCGCCGAGCAGCAGCAGGCTCTTGTCGTTGAGCATCTCGTTGTCGATGCTCTCGCGCTCGGTCCAGGGGTGGCCGGTGGGCAACAGCACGTAGAAGGGCTCGTCATAGAGCGGCTTGGTCAGCACGTCGGCTTCGGCGAAGGGCAGGGCGATGATGATGGCGTCCAGCTCGCCGGTGCGCAGCTTGTCGCGCAGGACGTGGGTGAAGTTCTCTTCGATGTACAGCGGCATCTGCGGGGCGACCCGGTGCAGCTGCGGGATCAGGTGCGGGAAGAGGTAGGGCCCGACGGTGTAGATGGCGCCCACCTTGAGCGGCGCGGCCAGCTGGTTCTTGCCGGCCTGGGCCATCTCGCGGATGCCCTGGGCCTGCTCCAGCACCTTCTGTGCCTGGGTGACTATGCCTTCGCCGACCGGGGTTAGGCGCACCGCGCTCTTGCTGCGCTCGAAGATGAGCACGCCGAGCTCGTCCTCCAGTTTCTTCACCCCGACCGACAGGGTCGGCTGGCTCACGTGGCAACGTTCGGCGGCACGGCCGAAATGCTGTTCCTGGGCGAGGGTGACGATGTAGCGCAGTTCGGTGAGGGTCATAGCATTTTTCCATTGAGGTCCGGCAAGCATAGCGGCTGGAGTCAATGGAACCAAGCGCCTGCGCCGGGGCGGCGCAGGCGCTTGGGGATCAGCGGCGGTCGAGGGAGTAGACGAAGGGCGCGACCACTTCCAAGGAACCGTTGTTCAGCAGCTCCGGCGGCGGTGGCGGCAGCGGCTGGGCGCGGCGGATCATCTCCAGGGTGGCGCGGTCCAGCGAGGCGCTGCCGGATTTGCCCACCAGGGAATAGGAGATCACCTTGCCTTCGCCGTCGACCACGAAGCGCAAGCGGTTGATCCCTTCGAAGCCACGGCGGCGGGCATCTTCCGGGTAGCGCTTGTAGCGCGCCAGGTGGGCGAGCAGTTTGCTCTGCCAGGTCGGCTTGGCGTCCGACGGCGCACTGGAGGTGGCCTGCTGCTGGGCGGCGGGCTTGGCATCGCTCGGTGCGGCGGTCGGCGCGGCGACGCTTTCCTTCACGCTTTCGGTTTCCCGCGGCTTTTCGGGCTTCGGCTCGGGCGGCTTGGGCTTCGGCGGCCTGGGCTTGGGCTTCGGCTTGGGCGCGATGGCGATCTTCGGCTTGGGCGCTTCCACCAGCTTGGGCAGTGGCTCGGGTTCGGGCTCGACCTGCGGCGGTGGCGGCGGGGCCGGCTTGGGCGCCGGGGCTGGCAGCGGCTCCAGCTCCACCACCATCGCCGCGGGCGGCAGCTCGATCAGCGCGGCCTGGGGGCGCCAGTAGAGCGCCCAGAGGCCGAGGCCGACGTGCAGGCCGAGCACCACGACCAGGCTGACGCCCCATTGCGACAGCTTGCGTTTGCCTTGGCTCATTTAGTGCCGACCGTCTCGAGTCCGACCAGGCCGATCTTCAGGTAGCCGGCACCGCGCAGGGCGTCCATGACTTCCATCAGGCGGCCGTATTCCACCACCTTGTCGCCACGGACGAAGATGGTCTTTTCCTTGTCGGCGTTGGTCAGCTTGTCCAGCACGCCGCCCAGCTGCTCCTCGGTGACCTGTTCGTTGTCCAGGTACAGGCTCTTGTCTTCCTTGATGCTCAGGTAGATCGGCTTGTCCGGCCTGGGCGCGGGCTTGGCGGTGGAAGCGGGCAGGTCGACCTTGATGTCGACCGTGGCCAGGGGCGCCGCGACCATGAAGATGATCAGCAGCACCAGCATCACGTCGATGAAGGGGGTGACGTTGATCTCGTGGGTTTCCTGGAGATCATCGCCACCTTCGTTCAGATGGATTCCCATGGGTCAGCCCACTTTCGCCATTTGCGGAGACTGGCCACGGTCGGCCGTGTGATGGTCGAGGTCGCGGCTGACCAGCAGCAGGACCTGGGCCGAAGCGTCGGCCACCTGGGCCTTGTAGCCGGCGATGGAGCGGGCGAAGACGTTGTAGATGACCACAGCCGGGATCGCCGCGACCAGGCCCAGGGCGGTTGCCAGCAGGGCTTCGGCGATCCCGGGGGCGACCACCGCAAGGTTGGTGGTCTGGGATTTGGCGATGCCGATGAAGCTGTTCATGATGCCCCAGACGGTGCCGAACAGGCCGACGAAGGGCGCGGTGGAACCGATGGTGGCGAGTACGCCGGTGCCCTGGCTCATCTGCCGGCCGCTGGCGGCCACCAGGCGCTCCAGGCGGAAGCTGACGCGCTCCTTGATGCCTTCCTTCTCGCGCAGATTGGCCGAGAGCTTCAGTTCCTCCTGGGCATCCTGCACCAGCAGGCGGGAGACGCAGGCCTCGTTGTTTACCTTGTCACCGGCCTCGTTCAGGCTGCGGGAGCCCTTCAGGACAAGCAGCTCGCGGCGCAGGCGGCGCTTGGCGCCCAGCAGCTCGAAGCCCTTGGCGATCCACACGGTCCAGGTCAGCACCGAGGCCAGGGCCAGGCCGATCATCACGGCCTTCACCACGATGTCGGCGTTCTGGTACATGCCCCAGGGCGACAGGTCGTGGGCCAGAATCTGCTCGCCTTCCTGCTCGGCGGCCAGCGGGTCGGCGGGCAGGGCATTCGGGGCCTGGGCGGCAGGTGCGGCAGTACCGTCGGCAGTGGGCGCTACGGCAGTGCCGGCTGCTGCGGCCGGAGCGGCGGCCTGGGTGGCGGCCGGAGTAGCCTGGGCGGTCGGCTCGTCGGCAAAGGACGCGTTGGGCGCCAGCATCAGGCTGATCAGCAGGGCTGCCAGCAGGCGTGGCGGGCGGGATGCGATGTTGGGCTGGGCGTTGCGGGCGTTAGGATTCATGCTGGCCGGACCTGAAGGTAGGGAAGCGGTTTCGTCCATCGGCGCCGGAGCGTCGGTCTGGACCGAAGGGTTAGCATTATTGCAAGTAATTCTTGTTTGTAAAAGTGACACTGTTGCTCGTGCATTGCTATCCGATGACAGGCCACTCGCGATTTGGTCCCTTTTGCCCCTTGCCCTATCCTGTCGTTTTCCGCTGGAGCCCCCGCGATGTCCGCTTCTGCTTCCCTCCTGATCGCCGGTTGTGGCGATGTCGGCGGCCGCCTGGCCAGCCTGATGCTGCAGGCCGGTTGGTCCGTGCATGGCCTGCGGCGCCATGTCGCGGCCTTGCCCGCCGGCGTCCTGCCGGTGGCCGCTGACCTGTCGCAGGACAGCGTCCCGGCGGCCTGGCCCGCGGGCCCGCTGGACTACCTGGTCTATTCCGCGGCGGCTGGCCAGCATGACGAGGCCGGCTACCGCGCTGCGTACGTCGACGGCTTGCGGCATGTACTCGACTGGCTGGCGCAGCATGGGCAGAAGCCGCGGCGGTTGATTTTCGTCTCCAGCAGCGGCGTCTATGGCCAGCGCGATGGCGAGTGGATCGACGAGAACTCCCCCGCCGAGGCCGAGGGCTTTTCCGGCCGGGTGATGCTGGAGGCTGAGCGCCTGGCCCTGGGCAGCGGGATTCCCGCCACCCGGGTGCGCCTGACCGGCATCTATGGTCCGGGCCGCGAATGGCTGCTGAAACAGGTGCGCATGGGCTACCGGGTGGTCAGCGAACCGCCGCTCTACGCCAACCGCATCCATGTGGATGACTGCGCCGGGCTGCTGGCCCACCTGCTCGCGGCCGATGCGCGGGGCGTGGCGCTGGAGGACTGCTATATCGGCGTCGACGATGCACCGGCGCCGCTGCACGAGGTGGTGGGCTGGCTGCGCGAGCGGCTGGAGGTGACCGGCTGGGCGGAGGAGTCCACCGTGCGCCGCTCCGGCAGCAAGCGTTGCAGCAACGCCCGCGCCCGTGCCCTGGGCTGGGTTCCGCGCTACCCGAGTTACCGCGAAGGTTACGCGGCGCTTCTGGACGAGCGCTGAGAATGGATGCCAACCGCATGCTGGCACGCTCCTGGTTGCCGGGGGTGGAGCTGTTTCATGCGGATTTCTCCGGGCAGCCTTTCGGTCGTCACAGCCACGATGCCTTCGCCGTCGGCGCCATCCTTCAGGGCGTGGGCGGCTACCAGTGCCGGGGCGCGCGCCATGCCCTGCCGGCCGGTACCCTGTCGCTGATGAACCCGGAAGAACCGCATACCGGCCATGCGGAGTCCGCGCGGCTGGTCTATCGCATGCTCTATGTCGAGGAGTCGCGCCTGCCGGCGCTGCTCGGACGCAAGCGCCTGCCCAGCGGCTTCCGTGAACTGAACCCGGCCGACGACGGCCAGGTGGCGGCCGGCCTGGCGCGGCTGGCTGCCGAGTTCGAGCGGGGCGATGCGCTGGCGCTGGAGAGCGAGTTGCTGGACGTGCTGGAACTGGTGTTCGTCCGCCACGGCGGCCTGCGGGCAGCGGCGCCTGCCACGCGGGACGGCGGGGTGACGGCCTTCCTGCGCGACTATCTGGAGGCCCACCATGCCGAGGCGGTCAGCCTGGAGCACCTGGCTGCCCTGGTGCAGCGCCACCCGCGCCACCTGGTCGAGGCTTTCCGCCGCGCCTACGGCGTGCCGCCACACACCTACCTGCTGCAGCGTCGGGTGCGGGAGGCCAAGCGCCTGCTGCTGGGCGACCAGCCGCCGCTGGAGGTGGCGCTGTCCCTCGGTTTCTACGACCAGGCGCATTTCTCCGGCACCTTCAAGCGCTTCACCGGCGTGACGCCCGGGCAATTCCGCCGCGCCGCGCGCACCTGAGTTTTCTCCAAGACCACCAGCGTCCCGGGCTTCGACACTGGCCGCCGTGTTTCACGGAGGTTCGAAGCCATGCTCGCGTTGTTCCTGCTGGTCGCCAGCACCCATTTCGCCGCCCTGTTGTCGCCGGGGCCGGATTTCTTCCTGCTGTTGCGTGCCGGGTTGGTGAAGGGCCTGCGCCATGCCGATGGCTGCGCCGCCGGTATCGCCCTGGCCAATCTGCTGAGCATGCTGCTGGTGTTGCTGGCGCTGAGCCTGTTGCCGGCTTCGGGCGGTCTGGGCTGGCACCTGCTGCAACTGGCGGGTGGCGCTTACTTCGTCTGGATCGGCGCCCGTGCCTTGCCGGCTCGGCGCGAGCTGGCGCTGCCCGAGGCCGAGGCGGTGGGGCGTGGTTCCTGGCGACGGGGCTTTGCCGAGGGGCTGCTGGCCAGCAGCCTTAACCCCAAGCTGCCGATCTTCTATGCCGGCCTGTTCGGCGTGCTGCGCAATGCGGCCATGCCCGGTTGGGCGCTGGGCCTGAGCATGGCTTGGATGACGCTGCTGGTACTGTTCTGGGACATGGCCCTGATACGCCTGCTGGGCCATCCGCGCTGGCGCGGCTGGCTGCAGTTGCGGGTCAGGGTGCTGGACCGGGTGTGCGGTGGGCTGCTGCTGGCGCTAGGCGCCTGGCTGGCAACGGGGGTGTTGGTCGGCTCGTGAGGTGGGCCGGGCAGTGTTCCGTTTCAGTCCGCCACAGGAGCCCCGCGTGGGCTGAAGCCCACCCTACCGGGTGTTGGTCAGTCGCGTTCCAGCAGCCAGGCGCGCTTGCCGGGTGCGTATTCAGGCATCTCGTCGCTCTGCGCACGGTTGCGGGCTTCGAGGATTTCCAGCTCGTCGCCGTCGTGGACGAAGATCCAGGGGGCGCCCTGGTTGCCCTGTTGCAGCCAGATGCTGTCGTTCTCGCCGCTCATGGCCGCGCAGTCACCGGCCAGGCACAGCGCAAAGCGGTCGGCGCCCGGCAGGCCTTCCAGGCTGCCGTCGGGGCGGAACCTGACCTCGCCGCCTTCGCCGCGACCCTCGACTATCTTCCAGGTGCCGCCGAGGTAGGCGGAATAGAGCGCATGCTCGAAGGCGCTGCCCGGCGGGGCGCCCTCGGCCGGAGCCTCCTCCGGATGGACGAAACGCTGCTCGGGGAGGTTTTCGCTGGCCCGCTGCACCAGCTCGTCGCCATCCACCTCCAGCACTTCGTGGTAGTCCCCGTAGAAATCCACCCGCCAGTTGCCATCTTCCTGGGCCGCCAGGCGTCCTTCGCCCAGCTCGAAGCCGTTGCTGTAGTGGGCCTCGCCGGTGTTCTGGTCGATCTGCCATTCCAGGTTCGGGCCGTAGGCCAGCAGGGCTTCGCGCAGCTTGCCTTCCTGGGCCGCGGCGTTGATGGCCGCCTGGTTGATCCAGACGCCGCTGGGATCGGAGGGCGTGCTGGAACAGCCGCCGAGTATGGCCGCGCAGAGCAGCAGGGGGAGGGTGTGACGCATGACGGATTCCTTCCGGAACGAAGCCACGGGCCGGAGGCCCGTGGCGGGACAGACTCTTATTCGAGGACCAGGATGGCGTCCATTTCCACCTGGGAGCCGCGCGGCAGGGCGGCGACGCCAATGGCGGCACGAGCCGGGTAGGGCTGCTCGAAGTAACGGCCCATGACCTCGTTGACCTTGGCGAAGTGGGACAGGTCGGTGAGGAAGATGTTCAGCTTGACGATGTCCTTGAAGGAACCGCCAGCGGCTTCGGCCACGGCCTTCAGGTTCTCGAACACCTGGACGGTCTGGGCTTCGAAGCCTTCCACCAGTTCCATGGTCTTGGGGTCCAGCGGGATCTGGCCGGACAGGTAGACGGTGTTGCCGGCCTTGATGGCCTGGGAGTAGGTGCCGATGGCGGCGGGGGCCTTGTCGCTGCTGATGACGGTCTTGCTCATGGGAAACTCCTTGTGGAAAAAACAGCTTCAAGCTACAAGCCTCAAGCCGAAAGTAAAAGCCAGGCCCGTGCCAGGCCCCCATCCTGATTACGCTTGCAGCTTGCAGCTTGCAGCTTGCAGCTTGCAGCTTGCAGCTTGCAGCTTGCAGCTTGCAGCTTGCAGCTTGCAGCTTGCAGCTTGCAGCTTGCAGCTTGCAGCTACGCTCTGACGCGGGTGATGCGGATCACCCCCTTGAGCGCGCGCAGCTTCTTGATCACGCGGGCCAGGTGCACGCGGTCGTGCACGCTGACCACCAGCTGGACCACGCTGATGCGGCCGTCGCGCTCGTCCATGCTGATCTTCTCGATATTGCCGTCGGCGGCGTTAACGCTGCTGGCCAGCAGGGCGATCAGGCCGCGCTGGTGTTCCAGTTCGACGCGCAGTTCGACATTGAATTCGCCGGCGACGTCCTTGGCCCAGGACAGCTGGATGCACTTCTCCGGGTTGTGCCGGATTTCGCCGATGTTCTTGCAGCTTTCCAGGTGCACCACCATGCCCTTGCCGGCGGAGAGGTGGCCGACGATGGGGTCGCCCGGGATCGGCGTGCAGCACTTGGCGTAGCTCAGCACCAGGCCCTCGGTGCCGCGGATCGCCAGTGGGCCCTCGGGGTTCGGCAGCTGTTCGCCATCGCTGGCCAGCAGCCGGCGGGCGACCACGTAGGCCATGCGGTTGCCCAGGCCGATGTCTTCCAGCAGGTCTTCGATCACGTCCAGGCGGTATTCGCCGAGGACGGCCTGGATGCGCTCGGGACTGATTTTTTCCAGGTGGCTCTCGAAGCCGGCCAGGGCCTTGTTCAGCAGGCGTTCGCCGAGGCTGATGGACTCGGAGCGGCGCTGCTGCTTGAGGGCGTGGCGGATATGGGTGCGGGCCTTGCCGGTGACCACGAAGTTGAGCCAGGCGGGGTTCGGCCGGGCGCCCGGTGCGGTGACGATCTCGACCGTCTCGCCGCTCTGCAGCGGTTCGGACAAGGGTGCCAGGCGGCGGTTGATGCGGCAGGCGATGCAGCTGTTGCCGACGTCGGTGTGCACCGCGTAGGCGAAGTCGACGGCCGTGGAGCCCTTCGGCAGCTCCATGATGCGGCCCTTGGGCGTGAACACGTAGACCTCGTCGGGGAAGAGGTCGATCTTCACGCTCTCGATGAATTCCAGGGAGTTGCCGGCCCGCTGCTGCAGTTCCAGCACACCCTTGACCCACTGGCGGGCGCGGGCGTGGGTGCCCTTGGGCTGGTCGTCCTCGGCGGACTTGTACAGCCAGTGGGCGGCGATGCCGTTGTTGGCCATCTCTTCCATCTCGCGGGTGCGGATCTGGATCTCGATGGGCACGCCGTGCATGCCGAACAGGGTGGTGTGCAGCGACTGGTAGCCGTTGGCCTTGGGAATCGCGATGTAGTCCTTGAAACGGCCGGGCAGCGGCTTGTACAGGTTGTGCACGGCGCCGAGCACGCGGTAGCAGGTGTCGACCTTGTCGACGATGATGCGGAAGGCGTAGACGTCCATGATCTCGTTGAACGCCCGGCGCTTGCCGCGCATCTTCTTGTAGATGCTGTAGAGGTGCTTCTCGCGGCCGATGACCTCGCCTTCCATGCCTTCGCGGCGCAGGCAGTTGGTCAGCGACTCCTCGATCTTGTTGACGATTTCCTTGCGGTTGCCGCGGGCGCGCCTGACGGCGGCGCGGATGCGCTCGGAGCGCATCGGGTGCATGGCCTTGAAGCCGAGGTCCTCGAACTCCACGCGCATGCTGTGCATGCCCAGCCGGTTGGCGATGGGGGCGTAGATTTCCAGGGTTTCCTTGGCGATGCGTCGGCGCTTCTCGCCGGACAGCACTTCCAGGGTGCGCATGTTGTGCAGGCGGTCGGCCAGCTTGACCAGGATCACGCGGATGTCGCGGGCCATGGCCATGGCCATCTTCTGGAAGTTCTCGGCCTGGGCTTCGGCCTTGGACTCGAAGTTCATCTGGGTCAGCTTGCTGACCCCGTCCACCAGTTCCGCGACGGTTTCGCCGAACTGCCCGCTGAGGGCTTCCTTGGCGATGCCGGTGTCCTCGATCACGTCATGCAGCATCGCGGCCATCAGGCTCTGATGGTCCATGTGCATGTCGGCGAGGATGCTGGCTACTGCGAGCGGATGGGTGACGTAGGCTTCGCCGCTGCGGCGGCGCTGGCCGTCGTGGGCCTGTTCGGCATAGAAGTAGGCTCGGCGCACCAGGTTGACCTGGTCGGCGCCGAGGTAGGTCGAAAGTCGTTCGGCAAGGACGTCTATGCTCGGCAAGGTTTCACTCCTTGCCGACCTTCATGACCCTGCGCCGTGCGACGTCGACCAGGCATGGATTCAGAGGGCCTCGTTGGCCTCGTCCTCGAATGCGGCGAACAGCGGCTCTTCTTCAACGATGTCTTCCTGGGCGACGACTTCATAGTCGACCAGGCCGGCAGCGATTTCGCGCAGGGCGACTACGGTCGGCTTGTCATTTTCCCAGGCTACCTTCGGCTCTTTGCCGCCGGTGGCCAGCTGACGGGAACGCTTGGTGGCGAGCATGACCAACTCGAAGCGGTTATCGACGTTCTCCAGGCAATCTTCAACGGTAACGCGGGCCATGGTGTTCCTCGTAGCACGAAATGAATGGCTGATGCTGAGCCCGGATGGGCGAGCGGACTGAATAGTCTAAAAAATCGCCACCGATTAGGGAAGCGCCGATTTTCGGCGCTTCTGTGCCGGAGTCTGGTCCATGAGCGGCCGGGAAGCCAGCTATCGTGGCGATAGAGTCGATGCCGGTCAGTCCAGCAGGCGGGCCAGCAGGGCCCCGTGGCGGACCTGTTGCGGGCCGTGGCGCAGCTGGTTGGCGCGGAAGATCGCCTTGAGGTCGTCCAGGGCGGTGGCGAAGTCGTCGTTGATCACCAGGTAGTCGTACTCGACATAGTGGCTCATCTCGCTGACCGCTTCGCGCATGCGCCGCTCGATGATCTCTTCGCTGTCCTGGCCACGGTTGTCCAGGCGCTGGCGCAGGGCTTCCTGGCTCGGCGGCAGGATGAAGATGGACCTGGCCTGGGGCATCAGGTGGCGGACCTGCTGGGCACCCTGCCAGTCGATCTCGAGGATCAGGTCGTGGCCCTCGGCCAGGGTCTGCTGCACCCAGCGCTGGGACGTGCCGTAGAGATTGCCGAAGACTTCGGCGTGCTCGAGGAAGTCGCCGTGCTCGAGCATATGCACGAACTGCTCGCGCGTCACGAAGTTGTAGTTGACGCTGTCCACCTCGCCCGGGCGCATGCCACGGGTGGTGTGGGAAACGGAAACGCGGATGTTCGGCTCGGCGTCGATCAGCGCCTTGACCAGGCTGGTCTTGCCGGCGCCGGAGGGTGCGGAAACGATGTACAGGGTGCCGGGGGTGGCGGTCATGGGGCAGTCTCTTACTCGATGTTCTGGACTTGTTCGCGCATCTGTTCGATCAACACCTTGAGGTTGACCGCGGCCTGGGTGCTGCGCGGGTCGAAGGCCTTGGAGCCTAGAGTGTTGGCTTCGCGGTTGAGTTCCTGCATCAGGAAGTCCAGGCGGCGACCGGCGGCACCTCCGGCCTTGAGCACGCGGCGGACTTCGCCGATGTGGGTGCCGAGGCGGTCCAGTTCCTCGGCGACGTCGCTCTTCTGCGCCAGCAGCACCAGCTCCTGCTCGAGTCGCTGGGGGTCCAGCTCGGCCTTCATCTCATTGAAGCGGTCGAGGATCTTCTGCCGCTGGGCGGCCAGCATCTGCGGCACCAGGGCGCGCAGGGCGGCGACTTCTTCCTGCATGGCGTCCAGGCGGTCGTTGAGCAGGCGGGCCAGCTCGGCGCCTTCGCGGGCGCGGCCGTTCTTCAGCTCGGCGAGGGCCTGGGCGAAGGCTTCCATGGCGGCGGCGTTCAGTGCTTGCGGATCGGCGGCATCGGCCACCAGCACGCCCGGCCAGGCGAGGACTTCCAGGGGATTGAGCGGGGCCGGCTGCTGAATCAGCGCGGCGACGCTCTCGGCGGCCTGGATCAGCTGGCTGGCGCGTTCGCGGTCCACCTGCAGCGGCTTGCCGGCAGTCTCCTCGGCCAGACGCAGGGTGCATTCCACCTTGCCGCGCGACAGGCCCTGGCGCAGGGCGTCGCGTACCGGGCCCTCCAGGTCGCGGAAGGCTTCCGGCAGGCGCAGGTGGGGTTCGAGATAGCGGTGGTTGACCGAGCGCAGTTCCCAGCTCAGGGTGCCGTGGGGGCCGGCCCGTTCGACGCGGGCGAAGGCGGTCATGCTGTGCACCATGGGGTTTCCTCTCGGATTCGGCGATCAAAGGAGGGGATTGTAGCCCAGGCGGGCTGCGCCTCCCAACGCGGCGATGTCCCCCTCGCCGCAGGGCCTCTATAATGGCGGGCAGATTTCTCCCGAACAGGTAAGCCCCGATGAAACGTCCCAGTGGCCGCGCGGCCGATCAGCTGCGCCCGATCCGCATCACCCGCAACTACACCAAGCACGCCGAAGGTTCGGTGCTGGTGGAGTTCGGGGATACCAAAGTGATCTGCACGGCCAGCGTCGAATCCGGCGTGCCGCGCTTTCTCAAGGGCCAGGGCCAGGGCTGGCTGACCGCCGAGTACGGCATGCTGCCGCGCGCCACCGGCGAGCGTAACCAGCGCGAGGCCAGCCGTGGCAAGCAGGGCGGCCGCACCCTGGAGATCCAGCGCCTGATCGGCCGCTCCCTGCGCGCCGCGCTGGACATGACCAAGCTGGGCGAGAACACCATCTACCTGGATTGCGATGTGATCCAGGCCGACGGCGGCACCCGCACCGCCTCCATCACCGGCGCCATGGTGGCCCTGATGGACGCGCTGAAGGTGCTGAAGAAGCGTGGCGCGCTGAAGGGCGAGCCGCTGAAGCAGATGGTGGCCGCGGTGTCCGTGGGTATCTACCAGGGCGAGCCGGTGCTGGACCTGGACTACCTGGAAGACGCCGCCGCCGAAACCGACCTGAACGTGGTCATGACCAATGCCGGCGGCTTCATCGAGGTCCAGGGCACCGCCGAAGGTGCGCCCTTCCAGCCGGAAGAGCTGACCGCCATGCTCGACCTGGCACGCAAGGGCCTGAACGAGCTGTTCGAACTGCAGCGCGCCGCCCTGGCCGACTGACACGACCATCCGGGCGAGGAGGTGGCAATGGACGAACCCACTCATTACCAGGAGCCGAACCGGGAAGTGCGGCAGTGGGCGATGTTCTGCCATTTCTCCGCCTTCCTCGGCCTGGTGTTCCCCTTCGGCAACCTGCTGGGGCCGCTGATCGTCTGGCAGATCAAGAAGGACATGGACCCCTTCGTCGACTCCCAGGGCAAGGAAGCGCTGAACTTCCAGATCACCGTGGCCCTGGCCGTGGTGCTGTGCTTCCTGCTGATGCTGGTGGTGATCGGCTTCCCGTTGCTCGGCCTGGTGAGCATCGGCGCGCTGGTGCTGACCATCATCGCCGGGATCAAGGCCAACGAAGGCCAGGCCTATCGCTATCCGTTCTGCTGGCGCCTGGTCAAATAGTCCGTGGCAGACCTTCGGCCTGCTTGGCGAATGAATTCGCCCCTACAGAGTGCGATGGTTGCAGGGGCGAATTCATTCGCCAAACGCCCCGCAGGGGCGTCGGCGAGAGTGCAAAGAAAAAGCCGGCTCGAAAGCCGGCTTTTTTCTGCGCAGGTCACACGCTCAGCAGCCAGTCGTAGTCGACGATCAGCGGCGCATGCTGGGAGAAGCGCGGCTGGCGCGGCAGCTTGGCGCTGCGCACGAAGCGGCGCAGGCCGGGCGTGAGCACCTGATAGTCGAAGCGCCAACCCAGGTTGAGCATCTCGGCCTGCTCGCTGTCCGGCCACCAGCTGTACTGGTCGCCCTCGCGGCTGACTTCGCGCAGGGCATCCACATAGCCCATGTTGCCGAACACCTCGTCCATCCAGGCACGCTCGGGCGCCAGGAAGCCGGGGATCTGCTGGCAGTCGCGCCAGTTCTTCACGTCCAGCTTCTGGTGGGCGACATAGAGCGAGCCGCAGTAGATGTACTCGCGGCGTTTGCGGCGTTGCTTGTTCAGATAATGGGTGAGGTCGTCCATGAACTTGAACTTGTGGTTCAGGTTCTCGTCCCCGCCCTGCCCGGAAGGCAGCAGCAGGGTGGCGATGCTCACTTTGTCGAAATCTGCCTGCAGGTAACGTCCGTACCGATCGCAGGACTCGAAGCCGAGTCCCCAGATCACCGCCTTGGGTTGCAACCGCGAATAGAGCGCCACACCACCCTGGGTGGGCACTTCGGCATCGCCGGCGTAGAGGAAATAACCATCCAGTTGGAAGGCAGGGTCGTCCAGGTCGAAGGCGGAGGCACGTGTGTCTTGCAGGCAGATCACGTCGGCATTCTGAGCCTGCAGCCAGCTGAGGAGACCTCGCTCGGCTGCCGCTTGAATACCATTCACGTTCACGCTGATGATCCGCATAAATGGCCCCCAAAAACACGTGCGTGTATGATACCCGAGCTCTTTCCTTTTAGCTAAATCCGTGCCGTCCGAGGCTTTTCATGCAGGCGTACCAGCGCGATTTCATTCGCTTTGCCATCGAGCGCGGAGTACTGCGTTTCGGTGAGTTCACTCTCAAGTCCGGGCGTACCAGCCCCTATTTCTTCAATGCCGGCCTGTTCAACAGCGGCCTGGCCCTTGCCCAGCTCGGCCGATTCTATGCGGCTGCCGTGGTCGATAGCGGCATTCCTTTCGATGTGCTGTTCGGCCCGGCCTACAAGGGCATCCCGCTGGCCGCCGCCACCGCCGTGGCGCTGGCCGAGCACCATGGGATCGACATTCCCTGGTGCTTCAACCGCAAGGAAGCCAAGGACCATGGCGAAGGCGGCACCCTGGTGGGGGCACCGCTGGCCGGCCGCGTGCTGATCATCGATGACGTGATCACCGCGGGCACCGCGATCCGCGAAGTGATGCAGATCATCCAGGCGCAGGACGCCCGGGCGGCGGGCGTGCTGATCGCCCTGAACCGTCAGGAGCGTGGCCAGGGCGAGTTTTCGGCTATACAGGAAGTGGAGCGCGACTTCGGCTTGCCGGTGGTCAGCATCGTGTCCCTGGAACAGGTGCTTGAGTACCTGGCCGGTGATGCCGAGCTGAAGAAGCACCTGCCGGCGGTGGAAGCCTATCGCGCCAATTTCGGTATCTGATCTACGGGGTCGGGAGTCCTCATGCTGAAGTCGCCCGCACTGCGCTACAGCCTGTCGCTGTTTCTGCTGCTGCCGGCTCTGGCCGGTGCGGCGGAGCTGTATCGCTATGTCGACGACAAGGGCGTGACCGTGCTGGATCGCCAGGGCGTGCCGCCGGAGTACATCGGCAAGGGCTACGAGGTGCTCAACGAGCAGGGCAGGGTCATCCGCGTGATCCCGCCGGCGCCCAGCCGCGAGGAGATGCAGCGCCAGCTGGATGAGAAGGCCCGTGCCAGCTCCGATGCCCAGTTGCTCCGGCTCTACACCAGTGTCGAGGACGTCGACCGTGCCCTGGAGCGCAAGCTGACTGAGCTCGACGGCCTGATCGGCGTCGCCCGCGGCAACCAGCAGTCGCTGCGCACCCAGCAGACCAACCTGCAGAGCCAGGCGGCGGAAAGCGAGCGGGCCGGGCGTGAAGTCCCGGCCCACCTGGTGGCGCAGATCGACAACCTGCGCGACCAGCAGAAGCGCCTGGACCAGGATATCGCCCGCTACGAGAAGGACCGCGAGGCCGCCAAGGCCAGTTACGCTGCGGATCGCGCGCGCCTCGCCAAACTCCTGGGTGGCGCCCGCTAGCTTCAGTCCGCCGGGGCGACCTCGGCCCGGCGCACGTGCGGGGGATGGAAGAATCTGAAGTTCTCTCGGAACAGCCTGGCCATTTCCGCTTCCTTGAAAAGAAACAGGCCGGATCGCTCCGGCCTGCCTGGGTGTCGCTCTGATCAGTGACGCTTGCGGTTGGTGATCAGGGTGCCGACGCCGCTGTCGGTGAAGATCTCCAGCAGCACCGCGTGGGGCACGCGGCCGTCGATGATGTGCGCGGCGTTGACGCCGCCCTGCACCGCGTCCAGGGCGCAGCGGATCTTCGGCAGCATGCCGCCGTAGATGGTGCCGTCGGCGATCAGGTCGTTGACCTGCTCGGTGGACAGGCCGGTGAGCACATTGCCCTGCTTGTCCATCAGGCCGGCGATGTTGGTGAGCAGCATCAGCTTCTCGGCCTTCAGCGCCTCGGCCACCTTGCCGGCCACCAGGTCGGCGTTGATGTTGTAGGACTCGCCGTTGGAACCGACGCCGATCGGCGCGATCACCGGGATGAAGTCGCCGTTGACCAGCATGTTGAGCAGGTCGGTGTTGACGCTGGCGACCTCGCCCACGTGGCCGATGTCGATGATCTCCGGCTGGGTCATCTCCGGAGTCTGGCGGGTGACGGTGAGCTTCTTCGCGCGGATCAGCTCGGCGTCCTTGCCGGTCAGGCCGATGGCGCTGCCGCCGTGGCGGTTGATCAGGTTGACGATGTCCTTGTTCACCTGGCCGCCCAGGACCATCTCCACCACGTCCATGGTCTGCGCGTCGGTGACGCGCATGCCGTCGACGAAGTGGCTCTCGATGGACAGGCGCTTGAGCAGGTCACCGATCTGCGGGCCGCCGCCGTGCACCACCACCGGATTGATGCCGACTGCCTTCATCAGCACCACATCGCGGGCGAAGCTGGCCTTCAGCTCGTCGCTTTCCATGGCGTTGCCGCCGTACTTGACCACCAGGGTCTTGCCGACGAAGCGGCGGATATAGGGCAGCGCTTCGGACAGGACCTGGGCGACTTGGGAAGCAGCGTCGAGGCTGAGGGTCATGCTGGGCTCCAGTGCAACGGATCAGAACGGCAGGTTGAGTTCAGGGGCGATGAGGTTGAGCTGGCTGCGGAACACCTGCTTGATGCGCTCCAGTTCTTCCTCGGTATCGGCCTCGAAGCGCAGCACCAGCACGGGAGTCGTGTTGGAGGCGCGGACCAGGCCCCAGCCCTTCGGATAATCGACACGCACGCCATCGAGGGTGGTGAGGTTGGCTTCGCCCCAGCTGGCCTCGCGCTGCAGGCGTTCGATCAGGCGGAACTTGCTCTCGTCGGTGACGGTGATGTTGATTTCCGGAGTGGAGACGTCTTTCGGGAAGGCCGAGAACACAGTTTCGGCGTCACGCTTGTCCTGGCTGAGGATTTCCAGCAGGCGGGCGGCGCTGTAGATGCCGTCGTCGAAGCCATACCAGCGCTCCTTGAAGAAGATGTGGCCGCTCATTTCGCCGGCCAGCAGCGCGCCGGTTTCCTTCATCTTCTTCTTGATCAGCGAGTGGCCGGTCTTCCACATCACCGGGCGGCCGCCGTAGCCGCTGATGAGGGAGGTCAGGCGGCGGGTGCATTTCACGTCGAAGATGATGTCGGCGCCCGGATTGCGCGATACCACGTCCTTGGCGAAGAGCATCAGCAGGCGGTCGGGGTAGATGATGGTGCCTTCGTTGGTCACCACGCCGACACGGTCGCCGTCGCCGTCGAAGGCCAGGCCCAGGTCGGCGCCTTCTTCCTTGACCTTGGCGATCAGGTCTTCCAGGTTCTCCGGCTTGCCCGGGTCCGGGTGGTGGTTGGGGAAGGTGCCGTCGACGTCGCAGTAGAGCGGGATCACGGTGCAACCCAGGGCTTCGATCAGCTGCGGGGCGATCACGCCGGCCACGCCGTTGCCGCAGTCCACCACCACCTTCAGCGAGCGGGCCATGGCGATGTCGTCGCGGATTTCCTGGAAGTAGCGGTCCAGCACGTCGACCACTTCGACGCTGCCGACGCCGCTGGCCAGGTCGTTGTTCTGGATGCGGGTGTGCAGGGCGGTGATCTGTTCGTTGGCCAGGGTTTCGCCGGCGACCATGATCTTGAAGCCGTTGTAGTCCGGCGGGTTGTGGCTGCCGGTGAGCATCACGCCGGATTTGCCGGCCAGCACGTTGGCGGCGTAGTAGAGCGCCGGGGTCGGCACCATGCCGACGTCGCTGACCTGGCAGCCGCAGTCCAGCAGGCCCTGGATCAGCGCCTGGACCAGTTCGGGGCCGGACAGGCGGCCGTCACGGCCTACGGAGACGCAGGCTTCGCCGCGGGCCAGGCTCTCCGAGCCGATGGCGCGGCCGACCCAGTAGGCGGTCTCGGTGGTGAGGGTATCGCCGACCACGCCGCGGATGTCATAGGCGCGGAAGATGCTGGCGGGCAGGGTGGGGGCGATCTTTTCGATGCTGGTCATGGCGGGGGCTTGCTCCAATCCCAGGAGGTCCTGGTCTTCGTCGAGGATGTCGATATCGAGAATGTCGGTATCTTGGAAAAGTGGGTTGGCCGGTTCGGCCGGCTTGGCGGGCGCCGGTGCAGCGGGGCTGCTGGCGGCCGCCAAGGCCGGTCCCTTGTCCGGCGCCGGTTCCGGTTTGCGCCTGGGCTGGCGGGCAAGTGCCTGGGCCAGACTGTCCAGCGCCGGCAGGCGCAGACTGAAGGCTTTGACGCTCCCGCCGTTCGAGAGTTCTTGCAACATTTGATTGAGCTGCCGAGCGTCATCGCGCAGCTTGCGCTGCAGGGCGCCCTGGCCGAGCTTCAGGCCGACCATGGCGCCGCCCAGGGCGAGCAGGGCGGCCAGGGCCAGCAGCAGGGGCGAGAAGGGCGCTTCGGTGAGGGCCGGTCCCGGCGTGAAGGCGAGCTTCCAGTTCGGGTTGCCGCTGTCCAGGGCGATGGGGGCGGCATCGGCGGCCTGGCCGCGCTGGGCCAGGATCTGCGCCGGGGCATTGCTGAACTGCTGGGTCAGCTGCAGCAGGCCGATGTCCGCCGGCAGCGATGGCAGGCTGCCCAGCAGGCGCTCGAGGTCGTACACCAGCAGCAGGGTGCCCCGGGGCGCGCTCTGCGCGTCCAGGCGCAGTGGCGCGGTGCTGTATACCAGCCAGTGCGAGCCTACCTTGTACGCTTCGGGGCTGGGCTGCTGGCCTGCTTCCAGGCGACGCAGCATGTCCAGGGCGGCGAAGTTCATCGGTGCGGCGCGCTGGCTGTTCTGCTGGGCCTGGCCCGGCAGGTTGAGATGGGCGTCGACCACGCCGTCGCGATAGCCCAGGCCGCGTTCGGCGGCCATCAGGCGGCCGGCGTCGCCGCTGTCGAGGGCGTCGATCAGGCTGGGGTCGCGGGCGGCCGCGGCGGTTTCGGCATGCAGCTGGGCGATGGCCTGGCGCAGGGTGGCGGCCTGGCTGACGCCCCAGGCCTGGCCGAGCTGGTCCACCCGGCTCTGCTCGGCGGGATGGATCAGACCGAACCAGAGCAGGGCGCCGGCGGCGGCCACTCCGGTCAGGGCCGCAAGGGTGCCGGGGAGCAGCTCGTCCGTGCCCGCGCGCTTCGCGCCGGCCGGCAGGCTGGTCGATCCATTGGGGGCGGCATCCTTGCTGCTGCGCTTGAAGAGTTTCACTGAAAGTCTCCTCGGCGGTTCATCCTGATGGCAAACGGTCAGTGGCTGCCGGTGTGACCGAAGCCGCCGGCGCCGCGCTGGCTTTCGTGGAACTCGTCGACCAGCTCGAAGTGCGCCTGGACCACGGGCACCAGCACCAGCTGGGCGATGCGTTCGCCGACGGCGATGCGGAAGGCGGTCTGGCCACGGTTCCAGCAGGACACCATCAACTCGCCCTGGTAGTCGGAGTCGATCAGGCCCACCAGGTTCCCCAGCACCACGCCATGTTTATGGCCGAGGCCCGAGCGCGGCAGGACCAGCGCCGCCAGGCCCGGGTCGGCGATGTGGATCGACAGGCCGGTGGGAATGAGCACGGTCTGCCCCGGCTCGAGGACGACTTCTTCCTTGAGCATGGCGCGCAGGTCGAGGCCGGCGGAGCCCGGGGTAGCGTATTGCGGCAGCGGGAATTCGCTGCCGATGCGGGAATCGAGGATCTTGGCTTGCAGTGAGTGCATGGAGTCTCAGGCCTGGTCGAGGCGGTCGGCGATGAAGGTGATCAGCTGGCGGGCGATCTTGCCCTTGCTGGTCTGGGCGAAGCTGCTCTGGGCCAGGTCGCGGTCGATGACGGTGATGGCGTTTTCCTCGCTGTTGAAGCCGATGCTCGGGTTGGCCACGTCATTGGCGACTATCAGGTCGAGGTTCTTGTCCTTTAGCTTGCGCGAGGCGTACTCGAGCAGGTTCTCGGTCTCGGCGGCGAAGCCCACGCTGAAGGGGCGGTCGGGCCGGCTCGCGAGGGTGGCGAGGATATCGGGGTTGCGCACCAGCTGCAGCAGCAGGCCTTCGCCGCTGGTCGGGTCCTTCTTCATCTTGTGCTGCGCCACCACTTCCGGGCGGTAGTCGGCCACGGCGGCGGCGGCGATCAGCAGGTCGCAGGGCATGGCCGCTTCGCAGGCGGCCAGCATGTCGCGGGCGCTGACCACATCGATGCGGTTGACCCGGTCGGGGGTGGGCAGGTGAACCGGGCCGGTGATCAGGGTCACCTTGGCGCCGGCTTCCACCGCGGCCTCGGCCAGGGCGAAGCCCATCTTCCCGGAGCTGTGGTTGGTGATGTAGCGCACCGGGTCGATGTTTTCCTGGGTCGGGCCCGCGGTGATCAGCACATGGCGGCCGGAAAGGGCGCGGTGCTCGAAGCAGTCGGCGGCGCGCTGGGCCAGTTCCTCGGCTTCCAGCATGCGGCCCAGGCCGACGTCGCCGCAGGCCTGGCTGCCGGCGGCCGGGCCGAACAGGCGCAGTCCGCGGCGGGTGAGGATTTCCAGGTTGGCCTGGGTGGCCGGGTCGCGCCACATGGCCTGGTTCATCGCCGGGGCCAGGGCCACGGGGGCGTCGGTGGCCAGCACCAGGGTGGTCAGCAGGTCGTCCGCCACGCCCTGGGCCAGGCGCGCCATGAGGTCGGCGGTGGCCGGCGCGATCAGCACCAGGTCGGCCCAGCGGGCCAGTTCGATATGGCCCATGGCCGCTTCGGCGGCGGGGTCGAGCAGGTCGAGATGGACGGGGTGCCCGGAAAGCGCCTGGAGGGTCAGCGGGGTAATGAACTCGCGGCCGCCCTGGGTCATGACCACGCGCACCTCTGCGCCCTGGTCGCGGAGCCGGCGGACCAGCTCAGCGCTCTTGTAGGCGGCAATGCCGCCGCCCACGCCCAAGAGGATGCGTTTCCGATAGAGCCGCTGCATAGGCCTGCCTTTCATGGAGGTTGACGATGCGCTGCGGCGAAGGCGCCTCCCCAGGCCGATCGCCGCGCGAAAAGGGTGGGTTAAGATAGCACAGCGCCCGCACTGGAACAGCGGCGCGGCTCAATCATGGAGGTGTCATGAGCATTCGCGACTGGCCCGCGGCGGAGCGCCCGCGGGAAAAACTTCTTGAACTGGGGGCGGCGGCCCTGAGCGACGCCGAACTCCTCGCCATCTTTCTGCGCACCGGGGTTGCCGGGCGCAGTGCCGTCGACCTGGCACGCCACCTGCTCAACGAGTTCGGCAGCCTGCGCGCATTGCTGGACGCCGAACTGCATGACTTCAGCCAGCATCTCGGCCTGGGGCCGGCCAAATTCGCCCAGCTGCAGGCGGTGCTGGAAATGGGCCGCCGTCATCTCGCCGAAGGCTTGCGCCGCAATTCCGCGCTGGAAAGCCCGCAGGCGGTTCGCGACTTCCTCAAGGCGCAGCTGCGCCATTCCCAGCACGAGCAGTTCGCCTGCCTGTTCCTCGATGCCAAGCACCGGGTGCTGGCCTTCGAGGTGCTGTTCCACGGCACCATCGACGGCGCCAGCGTTTACCCGCGCCAGGTGGTCAAGCGCGCCCTGGCGCACAATGCCGCGGCCCTCATCCTCAGCCACAACCACCCCTCGGGCGTCGCCGAGCCGAGCCAGGCCGACCAGCAGCTGACCCAGCGCCTCAAGGAGGCGCTGGCGCTGATCGATGTGCGGGTGCTGGACCACTTCATCGTGGGGGACGGCGAGCCGCTGTCCATGGCGGAGCGTGGGCTGATCTAGTCCAGGCGCACCCTGGAAAAGTCCTGGCGGCCGAAGGGGCTGACCTGATAGCCCTCGACATTGGCGCGGGTCAGGGCGAAGGCGGTGGGGTGGGCCAGTGGCAGCCAGAGGGCCTGTTCGCGAATGATCCGCTGGGCCTTCTCATAGAGCGCGGTGCGCTCGCCCTGGGCGGTGTGGCTCTTGCCATCGGCGATCAGCTTGTCGAGATCGGCGTTGCAGTAGCGTGCGAAGTTGAGGCCGGACTGCACCGAGGCGCAGGAGAACTGCGGCGTGAGGAAGTTGTCCGGGTCGCCATTGTCGCCGGCCCAGCCCATGAACAGCAGATCGTGTTCGCCGGCCTTGGCGCGGCGGATCAGCTCGCCCCATTCGATCACGCGGATCTCGGCCTGGATGCCCACCTTGGCCAGGTCCGCCTGCAGCAACTGGGCGCCGAGGCTGGGGTTGGGGTTGAGCAGGCTGCCGGAGGGTCGGGTCCAGATGGTGGTCTTGAAGCCATCGGCCAGACCCGCCTCGGCCAGCAGCGTCTTGGCCTTCTGCGGGTCGTGGGCATAGGTGGGCAGGTTCGCGGCGTAGCTCCAGGTGTTCGGCGGGTAGGGGCTATCGGCGGCAGTGGCGCTGCCTTCGAATACCGCCTTGAGGTAGCTCTGCTTGTCGAAGGCGAGGTTGATCGCCTGGCGCACCTGGGGCTTGTCCAGGGGCGGATGCTGGCTGTTGATGCCGACGAAGGCGGTCATGAAGGCCGGGGTCTTGATCACCCGGACGTTCTTGTCCCCGGCGGCGGCCTGCACATCCAGCGGCTTGGGCGACAGGGCGATCTGGCATTCGCCGCGGCGCAGCTTCTGCAGGCGCACATTGGCGTCCGGCGTGATGGCGAACACCAGGCCGTCGACGCCGGGCTTGCCGCCGAAGTAGTCCGGGTTGGCCGCATAACGCACCGTGGCGTCCTTCTGGAAGCGGCGGAAGACGAAGGGGCCGGTACCGATGGGCTGGGCATTGAGCTTTTCCGGAGTGCCGGCCTTCATCAGCTGGTCGGCGTACTCGGCGGAATAGATAGAGGCGAAGCCCATGCTCAGGGTCGCGAGGAAGGTGGCGTCCGGCTTGTTCAGGCTGAAGCGCACCTGCTGGTCGTCCAGCTTGTCGATGCTCTTGATCAGGCTCGGCAGCTGCATCGACTGGGCGTGGGGGAACCCGCTCTGGGCCACCTTGTGCCATGGATTGTCGGGATCCAGCATGCGCTGGAAGCTGAAGACCACGTCGTCGGCGTTCAGCGGGCGGCCCGGCTTGAAGTAGTCCGTGCCGTGGAAGGCCACATTCCCGCGCAGGTGGAAGGTATAGGTGAGGCCGTCGGCGGAGACCTCCCAGCGCTCGGCCAGGCCGGGTACCAGCTCGCCGCGCTGCGGGTCGAATTCCACCAGGCGGTTCATCAGCACGTCGGCCGAGGCGTTGGTGGTGGTCAGGGAGTTGTACTGCACCACGTCGAAGCCCTCGGGACTGGCCTCGGTGCAGACGCTTAGGGTCGCGGCCTGGGCGAGCAGCGGGGCGAACAGCAGCGGCAGGGCGGCAAAACGCATGGCAGGCTCCTTTGCGATAGCTGGTGGGCCCTCTTCGGGCCAAAGGCTCTACCCTAGACCATGGCCGGTCGGCGAACAATGCGCCGGGGGCGACGAGCGGTCACGCAGGCGTGGTGGCCTTGCGGCAGTGGCGCGGGCACAATTGCGGGCCGGCCGGGCCTGTGGGTAAAACGCTACGGCCCTTGCTGCACTAGGGTCTTTCTGATATAAAGCAGCGCTCTTTTCTGGGGGCCCGGTCTTTCGCAGTCAATTTGCGGCCGGTAAGACCCTGACGAGACGGGCGCTTCAGCGCCCAAAATGTGAGAGTTCAAGCGGCCAACCCATGCCGGGTTGGGCATGTGGTTTAGAGGGCTGAGGCATGTCGAGAGTCTGTCAAGTAACCGGTAAGGGTCCGGCTACTGGGAACAACATTTCCCACGCAAACAACAAAACCCGTCGTCGTTTCCTGCCGAACCTGCAGCACCATCGCTTCTGGGTCGAGTCCGAGAAGCGCTTCGTGCGTCTGCGCGTTTCCGCCAAGGGCATGCGTATCATCGACAAGCGCGGTATCGACGTCGTGCTGAGCGAGCTGCGTGCTCGCGGCGAAAAGGTTTAAGGAGCTAATCATGCGTGAACTGATCCGTCTGGTGTCCAGCGCCGGTACCGGCCACTTCTACACCACCGACAAGAACAAGCGCACCACTCCCGACAAGATCGAGATCAAGAAGTACGATCCTGTCGTGCGCAAGCACGTGATCTACAAGGAAGCCAAGATCAAGTAATTGATCCGGCCCTTGCGAAGAAGCCCGCCCAGTGCGGGCTTTTTCATGCCCGCGATTCGTGCCGCGGAGTCGTAGGATGGGTGGAGCGGAGCGATACCCATGCTGCCGTGTGAAGATCGATGGGTATCGCAAGCTCGCGGAACGCCGCCCGACCCACCCTACAAAGGCCTTTGCAGCGTCCATAAAAAAGCCCGCCAGAGGCGGGCCGAAGGGTGACAAGCATGGGAGACGAGCAGGCTCAGCGGGTGGCCTGTTCGAAGATCACGTAGACCTTGCGGCAGGGCTCCAGCACTTCCCAGGTGCCGGAGAAGCCGGCCGGGATGACGAAGCGGTCGCCGGCGCGCACGGTCTTGGCGTTGCCGTCCGCATCGCGGATCACCGACACGCCCTGGAGAATCTCGCAGTACTCGTGCTCGGTGTAGCTCACCGTCCAGTGGCCCACGGCGCCCTCCCAGATGCCCACGTTGAACTGCCCGCAGGGGCTGCCGTAGTGGTTGCGCACACTCTGCTCGGGGTCGCCCTTGAGAATCTTCTCGGGCGCCGGGCGGTAGTGTTCCGGGGCGGTGGTGGCCTGGGCGAAGTCGACGATCTGCTGGATGTTCATGGTGCGGTCCCTGTTCAGGCGGCCTTGCGGATGGAGTCGGCGAGCTTGCCGACGAGAATGTCGATCTGTTCCTTCTCCACGATCAGCGGCGGCGACATGGCGATGGTGTCGCCGGTGACGCGAACCATCACACCATCGTGGAAGCATTGTTCGAAGACCTGGAAGCCGCGCTTGCCGACGCCATCGGCGCTGGGCGCCAGTTGCACGCCGCCGACCAGGCCCACGGCACGGATGTCGATCACGTTGGGCAGGTCCCTGAGGCCGAGCAGGGCATCCTGCCAGTAGCCTTCCAGCTCGATGGCGCGCTCGAACAGGCGCTCGTCCAGATAGATGTCCAGGGTCGCCAGCGCGGCGGCGCAGGCCACCGGGTGGCCGGAATAGGTATAGCCGTGGAAGAACTCGATGGCGCTTTCCGGGCCCTGCATGAAGGCCTGGTAGATCTCCTCGGCGACGAATACCGCGCCCATGGGGATCGCGCCGTTGGTCAGGCCCTTGGCGCAGGTGATGATGTCCGGGGTGACGCCCCAGCGCTGCGCGGCGAAGGCCTGGCCGACGCGGCCGAAGCCGGTGATGACCTCGTCGAAGATCAACAGGATGCCGTGCTTGCGGGTGATCTCGCGCAGGCGCTGCAGGTAGCCCACCGGCGGCAGGATCACGCCGGCCGAGCCGGACATGGGCTCGACTATCACGGCGGCGATGTTTTCCGCGCCGTGCAGGGTGACCAGGCGCTCCAGTTCGTCGGCCTTCTCGATGCCGAACTCCGGCAGGCCGCGGCTGAAGGCATTGCGCCGGATATCCAGGGTATGCGGCAGGTGGTCTACGTTCGGCAGCAGGGCGGGGAAGGCCTTGCGGTTGTTGACCATGCCGCCCACCGAGATGCCGCCGAAGCCGACGCCGTGATAGCCCAGCTCGCGGCCGATCAGGCGGGTGCGGGTACCCTGGCCGATGGCCCGCTGGTAGGCGAGGGCGATCTTCAGGGCGGTGTCCGCCGATTCCGAGCCGGAGTTGGTGAAGAACACCTTGTTCAGGCCCTTGGGCGCGATATCGGCCAGGCGCTCGGCCAGCTCGAAGGGCAGCGGGTGGCCCATCTGGAAGGTGGGGGCGAAGTCCAGCCTGGCGATCTGCCGGCTCACCGCCTCGGTGATCTCGCGGCGGCCGTGGCCGGCATTGCAACACCAGAGGCCGGCGGTGCCGTCCAGAACCTGGCGTCCATCACTGCTGGTGAAGTACATCCCTTCGGCGCTTTCCAGCAGGCGCGGGTTCGCCTTGAACTGGCGATTGGCGGTGAAGGGCATCCAGAAGTCGTCGAGGCTGTTGGATATTCTGCTCGGTTGCGGCACGGAGGCGTTTGTCATCGTAGGCACCGGAAAAGGCGAGGTGAGCTGTTGTAATGATCTGATGGCAGTCTATGTTTGATAAATTGAACAAGGCAAGGGTGTTTGATGGAATTCTGTAAAATATATTGAAAAGGCTGGTTGGTCTGGTTTAGGGTTGCGAGGATGGCCATTCGTAGGTCGGCCTTGCAGAATTTTTGACAGTGCATGCCCTGAGCTGGCGGCACTCTTCTAATAAGAGGAAAGCTCCAATGACCACCCTGACCCGTGCTGACTGGGAACAACGCGCCAAGTCCGTGCAGATCGAGACCCGCGCCTTCATCCATGGCGAGTACACCCACGCCGTTTCCGGCGAGACCTTCGACTGCGTCAGCCCGGTCGACGGCCGTCTGCTGGGCAAGGTCGCCAGCTGTGACCTGGCCGACGCCGAACTGGCGGTGAAGGATGCCCGCGCCGTGTTCGAATCCGGTGTGTGGTCGCGCCTGGCGCCGGTCAAGCGCAAGGAAGTGATGATCCGCTTCGCCGAGCTGATCGACGCCCACGCCGAAGAGCTGGCCCTGCTGGAAACCCTGGACATGGGCAAGCCGATCGGCGACTCCCTGAGCGTCGACGTGCCGGCCGCCTCCCGTGCGCTGCGCTGGTGCGGCGAGGCCATCGACAAGATCTACGACGAAGTCGCCGCCACCCCGCACAACGAGCTGGGCCTGGTGACCCGCGAGCCGGTGGGCGTGGTCGCCGCCATCGTGCCGTGGAACTTCCCCCTGCTGATGAGCTGCTGGAAGCTCGGCCCGGCCCTGGCCACCGGCAACTCCGTCGTCCTCAAGCCGTCCGAGAAGTCGCCGCTGACCGGTATCCGCATTGCCCAGCTGGCCATCGAGGCCGGCATTCCGGCTGGTGTGTTCAACGTGCTGCCGGGCTTCGGCCACACCGTGGGCAAGGCCCTGGCCCTGCACATGGACGTCGACACCCTGGTGTTCACCGGCTCCACCAAGATCGCCAAGCAACTGATGATCTACGCCGGCGAATCCAACATGAAGCGCGTCTGGCTGGAGGCCGGCGGCAAGAGCCCGAACATCGTCTTCGCCGACGCCCCTGACCTGCAGGCCGCCGCCGAGGCCGCCGCCGGCGCCATCGCCTTCAACCAGGGCGAGGTCTGCACCGCCGGCTCGCGCCTCCTGGTGGAACGCTCGATCAAGGACAAGTTCGTGCCCATGGTGGTCGAGGCGATCAAGGCCTGGAAACCGGGCAACCCGCTGGACCCGGCGACCAACGTCGGCGCCCTGGTGGACACCACCCAGATGAACAACGTGCTGTCCTACATCCAGGCCGGCCATGACGACGGCGCCAAGCTGGTGGCCGGCGGCAAGCGCGTGATGGAAGAAACCGGCGGCACCTATGTCGAGCCGACCATCTTCGACGGCGTGAGCAACGCCATGCGCATCGCCAAGGAAGAAATCTTCGGCCCGGTGCTCTCGGTGATCGCCTTCGACAACGAGGAAGAGGCCGTCGCCATCGCCAACGACACCATCTACGGCCTGGCTGCGGCGGTGTGGACCAGCAACCTGTCCCGCGCCCACCTGGTCGGCAAGGCCCTGCGCGCCGGCAGCGTCTGGATCAACCAGTACGACGGCGGCGACATGACCGCGCCCTTCGGCGGCTTCAAGCAGTCCGGCAACGGCCGCGACAAGTCGCTGCACGCGTTCGACAAGTACACCGAGCTGAAATCCACCTGGATCAAGCTCTGATACCCCATTGAGGTCCGCCCCTCGTGGTTCGAGGGGCCGGCTCTGCGAGCCACGCCTGCGGCCGGGTTTCCATTCTTGGAGCCCGGCCTTTTTTGCTTTTTGCCCCACACGGAAAGGGAGGACATCGGCAATGCGTTGGGGAACCTACTTCGCGGTCTGCGGCGCGGTCATCAGCATCGGCCTCGCCCTGGGCGTGACCATGCCGCTGGTGTCGCTGCGGCTGGAAAGCTGGGGCTACGACAGTTTCGCCATCGGCGTTATGGCCGCCACCCCGGCGGTGGGCGTGCTGCTCGGCGCGGTGATCGCCGGGCGGCTGGCGGCGCGCCTGGGCACCACCACCCTGATGCAGCTGTGCCTGCTGGTGGGCGCAGTGTCGGTGGCCTTGCTGGCGCTGGTGCAGGTCTACCCGGTGTGGCTGCTGCTGCGCCTGTTGATCGGTATCGCCCTGACGGTGGTATTCATCCTCGGCGAAAGCTGGATCAACCAACTGGCGGTGGAAGAGTGGCGCGGCCGCCTGGTGGCCCTCTACGGCACCGGCTATGCCCTGAGCCAGTTGTCCGGACCGCTGCTGCTGAGCGCCCTGGGTACCTCCAACGACCTCGGTTTCTGGACCGGCACCGGCCTGCTGGTGGGCGGTTCCCTGCTGCTGCTCGGCCGCAGCGGAGCACCCAGCGTCGATGCCCACAGCGCCTCGGGGCGAGGGCTCTGGTCCTTCTGTGCGCGGCTGCCGACCATCGCCTGGGCGGTGATGCTGTTCGCCGCCTTCGAGGCCATGATGCTGACCCTGCTGCCGATCTATGGCCTGCGCCAGGGCTTCAGCCAGGAAGTTGCCCTGCTGATGGCCAGTGTGGTGGTGGTGGGCGACGCCGCCCTGCAACTTCCCATCGGCTGGCTGGCCGACCGCATGTCACGGCGCAACCTGTTCCGCGGCTGCGGCCTGGCCCTGCTGCTGAGCAGCCTGGGTGTGCCGCTGCTGCTGCACACACCGCTGATCTGGCCGCTCTGGGTGCTGTTCGGCGCCAGTGCCGGCGGGCTCTTCACCCTGGCCCTGATCCTGATCGGCGAGCGTTATCGGGATGATGAGCTGGTGCGTGCCAACGCCCACATAGCCCAGCTCTGGGGCATCGGCTGCCTGGTCGGGCCGCTGCTGACCGGTGCCGCCAGCCAGTGGATCAGCGGCCACGCCCTGCCGCTGATCATGGCCTTGGGCGCCGCCGGCTTCGTCTGGCTGGCCTGGACTCGCGAGCTGTTCGAGGACAGCGCCGAGACCGTCCCCGACTGAAATCGCGTCCACGTAGGACGGCATTCGCGTAAGGTGCCCGAGTGCGTACGCGGCACCTGTAGAAGCGAGCTTGCTCGCGAACCTTGCCCACGCCGTTCGCCAGCAAGCTGGCTCCTACGGATATGGCGAAACCCAAGCCCCTCAATGTGGGGGCGAATTCATTCGCTATGCAGGCCGCAGGCCTGCCCATCGGTGATGGGTTTCGCAGGCTCTACCCATCCTACGGCGCCACCCGCAGAGGCTTTGTGTAGGGTGGAAATCCGCGTGGCGGATTTCCACCGAGGGGGTATCAGGCGATCCCCACCGCTTCCTTCATCCGGTACCAGAGCATGCCCAGGGCCAGTAGCGGCGAGCGCAGGTGGCGGCCGCCGGGGAAGGTGATGTGCGGCACCCTGGCGAAGATGTCGAAGCCGCTGCTCTGCTCGCCGCAGATCGCCTTGGCCAGCAACTGGCCCGCCAGGTGCGTGGCGTTCACCCCGTGGCCGGAATAGGCCTGGGCGAAATAGACGTTGGGCTGGTCCGGCAGCCGGCCGATCTGCGGCAGGCGGTTGGCGCCGATGCCGATCATGCCGCCCCACTGGTAGTCGATGCGCACGCCTTCCAGCTGCGGGAATACCTTGAGCATCTTCGGCTGCATGTAGGCGCCGATATCCGCCGGATCGCGCCCGGAGTAATGGCAGGCGCCGCCGAACAGCAGGCGGTTGTCGGCGGAAAGGCGGTAATAGTCCAGGGCCACGCGCTGGTCGCAGACCGCCATGTTCTGCGGCAGCAGCTCATGGGCGAGGTCGGCGGGCAGCGGTTCGGTGGCGATCACATAGCTGCCGGCGGGCAGCACCTTGCCGCCGAGGGTGGAATTGAGGTCGTTCATATAGGCGTTGCAGCCCAGCACCAGGGTCTTTGCCCGCACATGGCCGCCAGCGGTATGCACCTTCACCTCGGGACCGTAGTCGATGCGAGTGACCGCCGAATGCTCGAACAGGCGCACGCCCAGGGATTGCGCGGCGGCGGCCTCGCCCAGGGCCAGGTTGAGCGGATGCAGGTGGCCCGAACCCATGTCGATCAGACCGCCCACGTACTGGTCCGAGCCGACCACGCTGCGTATCTCGTGAGGTTGCACCAGGCGCAGTTCGTGGCGGTAGCCGAGGCCCTTCAGCTCTTCCATCTCCTCGGCGAAGCCGGCGAGGTGGCTCGGCTTGTTGGCCAGGTCGCAATAACCCCAGGTCAGGTCGCAGTCGATGGAAAATTCCTCGACCCGGCGGCGGACGATCTCCACCGCCTCCAGGCCCATCAGCTTGAGGGCGCGTACGCCCTCGGCGCCGATCACCGGCTCGAACTGCTCGACGCCGTGGCCGACCCCGCGGATCAGCTGCCCGCCGTTGCGTCCGCTGGCGCCCCAGCCGATCTGCCGGGCTTCCAGCAGCACCACCTTGCGTCCACGCCGGGCCAGTTCGATCGCCGTGTTCAGCCCGGAAAAACCGCCACCGACAATGCACACGTCGGCCAGCTCCTCTCCCGCCAGGGGCGGGTAGTCGATGCGACGATTGGCGGTCGCGGCGTAGTAGGAGGGGGCGTGGTGTTCGGTGTGCACCGGGATGCGAACGCGGGCGTTCATGTGCGAAATCCTGATTTTATTGTTTGGAAAATTAAACGCCCGGGCAGGATAAGGCGAACCCCTCGACCATGCCAAGGGGTTCGGAAAGCTTGTAACGAATCAGTCCGGAATCGGCAGGTTCAGCGATTCCTTCACCTCTTCCATGACGATATAGGACTTGGATTCGCGCACGTGGGGCAGCTTCAGCAGGATGTCGCCGAGCAGCTTGCGGTAGGAGGCCATCTCGTTGATCCGTGCCTTCACCAGGTAGTCGAAGTCGCCCGACACCAGGTGGCACTCCAGCACGTGGGGCAGCTTGAGCACGGCACGGCGGAAGTCCTCGAAGGTATCGCCGGACTTGTAGTCCAGGCTGATCTCGACGAACACCAGCAGGCTGGCTTTCAGGTGCTGGGGATTCAGCCGGGCGTTGTAGCCGAGGATGATGCCCTCGCGCTCCAGGCGGCGGACCCGCTCGGTGCAGGGCGTGGTGGAAAGCCCTACGCGCTCGCCCAGCTCAGTGAAGGAGATGCGGCCGTCTTCCTGCAGGATTCGTAAAATATTCCGGTCTATCTTGTCCAGTTCACGACGGGATTGATGCTGGGTGCGCATGGTGGATGCCCCTCCGCTGAAGCGTATTCTGCCGAGAATTATCGCCAAATATAGCTAGTTATATAGTGAATATCACTGGTGTCGTCTTCCTATACTTCGCGCCATCGACGCTCAAGATAACAAACGCAGCGGATTCCCCGCCGCGACTGGAGACAGACATGCGAGTGATGGTCCTTGGCAGTGGTGTGATCGGTACGACAAGCGCCTATTACCTGGCCCAGGCAGGGTTCGAGGTGGTCGTGGTCGACCGCCAGAATGCCGTGGCCATGGAAACCAGCTTTGCCAACGCTGGCCAGGTTTCCCCCGGTTATGCATCGCCCTGGGCAGCACCCGGCGTGCCGCTGAAGGCCGTCAAATGGATGCTGCAGCAGCACGCGCCGCTGGCCATCCGCACCACCAGCGACATCGACCAGTACCTGTGGATGACGCAGATGCTGCGCAACTGCACCGCCGCCCGCTATGCGGTGAACAAGGAGCGCATGGTGCGTCTGTCCGAGTACAGCCGCGACTGCCTCGACGAGCTCCGCGCTGAAACCGGCATCAGCTATGAAGGCCGCGCGCTCGGTACCACCCAGTTGTTCCGCACCCAGGCCCAGGTGGACGCCGCGGCCAAGGACATCGCCGTGCTCGAGCGTTCCGGCGTGCCGTACGAACTGCTCGACCGCGACGGCATCGCCCGCGTCGAACCGGCCCTGGCCAGCGTCAAGCACAAGCTGGCCGGCGCCCTGCGCCTGCCCAACGACCAGACCGGCGACTGCCAGCTGTTCACCACCCGCCTCGCCGAGATGGCGGAGAAGCTGGGCGTGGAATTCCGTTTTGGCCAGAACATCGAGCGCCTGGATTTCGCCGGCGACCGCATCAACGGCGTGTGGATCGACGGCAAGCTGGAAACCGCGGACCACTACGTGCTGGCCCTCGGCAGCTACACCCCGCAAATGATCAAGCCGCTGGGCATCAAGGCGCCGGTCTATCCGCTCAAGGGCTATTCGCTGACCGTGCCGATCACCAATCCGGCCATGGCTCCGACCTCGACCATCCTGGACGAGACCTACAAGGTCGCCATCACCCGTTTCGATAACCGCATCCGCGTGGGCGGCATGGCCGAGATCACCGGCTTCAATCTGGATCTGAATCCGGCGCGCCGCGACACCCTGGAAATGATCACCGCCGACCTCTACCCGGAAGGTGGCGACCTGTCCCAGGCCAGCTTCTGGACCGGCCTGCGCCCGGCGACCCCGGATGGCACCCCGATCGTGGGCGCCACCCCGTTCCGCAACCTGTTCCTCAACACCGGACACGGTACCCTTGGCTGGACCATGGCCTGCGGCTCCGGCCGCCTGCTCGCCGACCTGATGGCGCGCAAGCGTCCGCAGATCAGTGCCGAAGGCCTGGACATCTTCCGTTATGGCAATTCCAAGGAGACCCCGAACAATGCAAATCCAGCGCCTGCGCACTGAAACCCGCTACAGCGAAATCGTCATCCACAACGGCACGGTCTACCTGGCCGGCCAGCTGGATGAGAAGCACAGCGCGGGTGTCGGCCAGCAGACTCGTGAAACCCTGGCCGCCATCGACGCGATGCTGGCCGAGGCCGGTACCGACAAGAGCCGCATCCTGTCGGTGACCATCTACCTGAAGGACATGGACGCCGACTACGCCGCGATGAACGCGGTGTGGGACGCCTGGGTGCCGCAGGGCGCCGCCCCGGCCCGTGCCTGCGTCGAGGCGAAGCTGTACTCGCCCGACGTGCTGGTGGAGATGACGGTCATCGCCGCGCTTCCCTGAGTTTTTTGCTCAGCCCGGTGCTTGCACCGGGTTTTTTCCACCCGATAATCAGAAGAAGCCCTCGCCATGCGTCCCGCCCGTGCCCTGATCGATCTCGAAGCCCTGCGCCACAACTACCGCCTCGCCCGCGAAGTCAGCGGCGCCAAGGCCCTGGCCGTGGTCAAGGCCGACGCTTACGGCCACGGTGCGGTGCGCTGTGCCCAGGCACTGGAATCCGAGGCCAACGGTTTCGCCGTGGCCTGCATCGAGGAAGCCCTGCAATTGCGCGCGGGGGGCATCCGCAAGCCGATCCTGCTGCTGGAAGGCTTCTTCGAGGCCGATGAACTGGAGCTGATCCAGGAGCACGACTTCTGGACCGTGGTGCACGCCAACTGGCAACTGGAGGCCATCGAACGCGCCAGCCTGCGCAAGCCGCTGACCGTCTGGCTCAAGCTGGATTCGGGCATGCACCGCGTCGGCCTGCACCCGGCCGAGTACCGCGACGCCTGGCAGCGCCTGTCGGCCAGCGGCAAGGTGGGGAAGATCGTGCTGATGAGCCACTTCGCCCGTGCCGATGAGCTGGATTGCGCCAGCAGCACCGAGCAGGTCGCCGTCTTCGAGCAGGCCCGCGCAGGTCTCGAGGCGGAAGTCAGCCTGCGCAATTCGCCGGCGGTGCTCGGCTGGCCGCAGGTGCCGAGCGACTGGGTACGCCCCGGCATCATGCTCTACGGTGCCACCCCCTTCGAACAGGCCCATCCCCTGGCGGAGCGCCTGCAGCCGGTGATGACCCTGGAATCGAAGGTCATCAGCGTGCGCGAACTGCCCGCCGGCCAGCCGGTGGGTTACGGCGCCAGGTTCGTCACCGAGCGCCCGACCCGCGTCGGCGTGGTCGCCATGGGCTATGCCGACGGCTACCCCCGCCACGCGCCCACCGGCACCCCGGTGAGCATCGACGGCCAGCCGAGCCGGCTGGTCGGCCGGGTGTCCATGGACATGCTCACCGTCGACCTCACCGACCTGCCCCAGGCGGGCCTGGGCAGCCGCGTCGAGCTGTGGGGGAAGGAGGTCCTGGCCAGTGAAGTAGCGGCCCGGGCCGGCACCATTCCCTATCAGATCTTCTGTAACCTGCGCCGGGTGCCGCTCGTCTACGTCTGATGCCTGAAACTGCGGTGAAGTGATCAGGAAATCGATCATTTCACCGACGTTGCCCCCCAGATAAACGCTTTGCCAAGGTCTACCTCGGGATAGGGAAAGTTCGCGCAGTATTGACGGCCGAAGTGTTGTAAATACTGAACGCTGTTGCCATGATACGGCGACCGTGACTACCCCTGATCCCCAAGGAGGATCCCGCCATTGGACGTCGGCGTTCGACTGCAAGCCATCCGTAAGCTGAAAGGCCTGTCCCAGCGTGAGCTCGCCAAGCGCGCGGGTGTCACCAACAGCACGATTTCCATGATCGAGAAGAACAGCGTCAGCCCTTCCATCAGCTCGCTGAAGAAGGTGCTGGGGGGGATTCCCATGTCGCTGGTGGAATTCTTCTCCCTCGATCTGGAGCACGAAAACCAGGTCCAGGTGGTCTATCGGGCTTCCGAACTCACCGATATCTGCAGTGGCGCCATCACCATGAAGCTGGTGGGCAAGGCCCATCCCAGCCGCGCCCTGGCCTTCCTCGACGAAACCTACCCGCCAGGTTCCGACACCGGCGACGAGATGTACGCCCATGAAGGCGAAGAGGCCGGCATGCTGGTGGAAGGTCGCCTGGAGCTGACCATCGGCAGTGAGGTGTACATCCTCGAGCCTGGCGACAGCTACTACTTCGAAAGCAGCAAACCGCACCGCTTCCGCAATCCCTTCGATGCCCCGGCACGCCTGATCAGCGCCACCACGCCGGCGAACTTCTGAATTCCACAGCCGCTACGCCCATTTCCCTGCGACAAGTTGGGTTGTTTCAGCGTGACGGACTAACCGTATATACTTGCGCCCGCCCGCGAAACCGTGGCCGCGGGCGATACTAGCCACGATGAGGGTGTAAGGGTGAACCTAATCAAGAAGATGCTGGCGGCCCATGCTGCCGTATTGGCCCTGTGGGCTGTTAGCGCCCAGGCCGCGACCGACGACGCCATTGCCGAGCGCATCAAGCCGGTGGGCGAGGTCTGCGTACAGGGTCAGGAATGCAAGGGCGTTGGCGCCGTAGCCGCAGCCGCTGGCGGCGGTGCCCGCACGCCGGACGACATCATCGCCAAGCACTGTGGCGCCTGCCACACCGCTGGCGTGCTGGGCGCGCCGAAGATCGGCGACGGCGCAGCGTGGAAAGAGCGCGCCACTAAAGAAGGTGGTGTCGATGGTCTGCTGGCCAAGGCCATCTCCGGCATCAACAGCATGCCGCCGAAGGGCACCTGCGCCGACTGCACCGATGATGAGCTGAAAGGCGCCATCAAGAAGATGTCCGGCCTGTAATAGCGCCGCATCGACGAAAAAGCCGCCCGAGGGCGGCTTTTTCATGCCTGCTCGCTGCGACCCGTTGTCGCAGCCATCGTCCGGTTCGCTTGCCAATGATGGGTATCGCAAGCTCCACCCATCCTACGAAAACGGTCGGAGCTCGAATCGTAGGATGGGTGGAGCGGAGCGATACCCATCGTTCGGCCCGTCCGCAGTCGATGAAGCGACTGCTCCGAACTCAGTCGAGGAAGGTCACCTTGCCGTCGGCCAGGGAGGCCACGCGCGCCAGGGATTCGATCCGGTAGCCCTCGCTTTCCAGCAGGGCGCGGCCTTCCTGGAAGGATTTCTCGATCACGATGCCGAGGCCAGCGACGCTGGCGCCGGCCTGCTGGATCAGGTCGATCAGCGCCTTGGCGGCATGGCCGTTGGCGAGGAAGTCGTCGATCACCAGCACATGGTCGGCGGCGGTCAGGTGCTTGGCCGAGATGGCGATGGTGCTTTCGGTCTGCTTGGTGAAGGAGAACACCTTGGAGATCAGCAGGTCGCTCTTGAGGGTCAGCGACTGGAACTTGCGGGCGAAGATCACTGGTATGCCCAGTTCCAGGCCGGCCATCACCGCGGGGGCTATGCCCGAGGCTTCGATGGTGACGATCTTGGTGATGCCCTGGCCGCGGAAACGTTCGGCGAACTCATGGCCCACCTGCTGCATCAGGCGCGGATCGATCTGGTGGTTGAGGAAGGCGTCGACCTTCAGCACCTGGTCGGACAGTACGATGCCCTCGTCACGAATCTTCTGTTTCAGCGCTTCCACGCCCTTACCCTCGTTGATAGCCCGGTCTGTGCCGGGGTTCTTTGGTTACGACTTCTTCAGCATGGCCCGGATATCGGCCAGGGCGGTGTTGCCGCGCGCGGCCTTCACCTCCACCGGTGCGTCTTCCATGCCTTCCCATTCCAGGTCTTCCTGGGGCAGCTCCTCGAGGAAGCGGCTGGGGGAGCATTCGATGATCTCGCCGTACTGCTTGCGCTTGGCGGCGAAGGTCATGGCCAGGTTCTGCCGCGCGCGGGTGATGCCCACGTAGGCCAGGCGGCGTTCTTCTTCGATGGTGTCGGCTTCGATGCTGGAGCGGTGGGGGAGGATCTCCTCCTCCACGCCCATGATGAAGACATAGGGGAACTCCAGGCCCTTGGAGGCATGCAGGGTCATCATCTGCACGCCCTCGGCGCCTTCCTCTTCTTCCTGCTGGCGCTCGAGCATGTCGCGCAGCACCAGCTTGGCGATGGCTTCCTCGATGGTCATGCCGCCATCTTCGTCGCGCTCCAGGGTGTTCTTCAGGGCGTCGACGAGGAACCAGACGTTGCCCATGCGAAAGTCCGCGACCTTGTCGCTGGAGGCGTTCTGGCGGATCCAGTTCTCGTAGTCGATGTCCATCACCATGCTGCGCAGCGCGGCGATGGGGTCGTTCTGCGCGCACTGCTGGCGCACGCCGTCCATGAAGCGCTTGAACCGCTGCAGGCGCTCGGTGAAGCGGCTGTCCAGGTGCTCGGCCAGGCCCATCTCGTCGCAGGCGGCGTACATCGAAATGCCGCGCTCGGTGGCGTAGTTGCCGAGCTTCTCCAGGGTGGTGGAGCCGATCTCCCGGCGCGGCACGTTGATCACCCGGAGAAAGGCGTTGTCGTCGTCCGGGTTCACCAGCAGGCGGAAGTAGGACATCAGGTCCTTCACTTCCTGGCGGCCGAAGAAGCTGGTGCCGCCGGACAGCCGGTAGGGGATCTGGTGGTGCTGCAGCTTGAGCTCCATCAGCTTGGCCTGGTGGTTGCCCCGGTAGAGGATGGCGAACTCGCTGTAGGGCCGCTGGGTGCGCAGGTGCAGGGTGAGGATTTCCATGGCGATGCGCTCGGCCTCGGCGTCCTCGTTGCGGCAGCGGATCACCCGGATCGGGTCGCCCACGCCCATCTCGCTCCACAACTGCTTCTCGAACACGTGGGGGTTGTTGGCGATGAGGATGTTGGCGCATTTCAGGATGCGGCTGGTGGAGCGGTAGTTCTGCTCCAGCATCACCACCTTCAGCGAGGGGAAGTCTTCCTTCAGCTGCATCAGGTTTTCCGGGCGCGCGCCGCGCCAGGCGTAGATCGACTGGTCGTCGTCGCCGACCACGGTGAACTGCGCGCGGTGCTGCACCAGCAGCTTCACCAGCAGGTACTGGCTGGCGTTGGTGTCCTGGTATTCGTCCACCAGCATGTAGCGCACGCGGTGCTGCCACTTCTCCAGGATGTCCGGATTGTCCTGGAACAGCTTCACCGGTAGCAGGATCAGGTCGTCGAAGTCCACCGCGTTGTACGCCTTGAGCGTGCGCTGGTAGTGCAGGTAGACGACGGCGGCGGTCTGCTCCTTGGGGTTGCGCGCCTTGGCCAGCGCTTCCTCCGGCAGGATCAGGTCGTTCTTCCAGTTGCCGATATAGCCCTTGATCTCGTCGACGCCATCATCCCCGGCATATTCCTTCTGCATGATGTCGGTCAGAAGAGCCTTGATGTCCGACTCGTCGAAGATCGAGAACCCCGGCTTGTAGCCCAGGCGCGAATGCTCCTTGCGGATGATGTTCAGTCCGAGGTTGTGGAAGGTGGACACCGTCAGGCCCTTGCCCTCGCCGCCGCGCAGGAGGGTGCCGACGCGCTCCTTCATCTCGCGCGCCGCCTTGTTGGTGAAGGTCACCGCGACTATGTGCTGCGCGCGGATCCCGCACTGCTGCACCAGGTAGGCGATCTTCCGGGTGATCACGCTGGTCTTGCCGGAGCCGGCGCCGGCGAGCACCAGGAGCGGACCACCGACGTAGTTCACGGCTTCCTGCTGCCGGGGGTTGAGTCGGGACATGCTGGGGGCTGGATCGAGGCGAATGGCCGCGCATTCTAGCAGGCCGGTGGGGCTGTGCCGAAGTACCTCTGGGCAACTGTGACGGATCGCCCCTTGCAGGCCGGTGGTGCTTGGAAATTTCTCAGCAAGCAGTACGATTGTTCCGCCTGCTCCGGCGATCCGGGCAGGGAGCGCAGGGACGCGTGGAAAGAATGACGCCAGAAATGGCGCAGCCCGGCACTAAAGTGCCGTAGTCTCTGTGACCCGGGGAGGTCATTTGTCCGCGCTCGTCGAGCCCATGCCCATGCTCCTGCTGGCCGAATCGCCGGCCTGGGCGGAACTCCTTCGTGGACGCCTGGCCGCGATGGGCAGCGCATCCCCCCTGATTACCGCCGCCTCCTGGAACGCCGTCAGCAGCCTGGTGGACGATATGGGCTGTGCCCTGGTGTTCTGCACCCCACAGCTGCTGCCGGCGGCCGGACGCTGTCCGCTGCCGATCATCCTGCTGCTGGAGGAGGAGCCCCTCGATGCGCCCCAGGGCGTAAGCGACTGGCTGGTGCGCGAGCACCTCAACGCCGACACCCTGCGCCGCACCCTCCGTCATGTCCGCGAGCGGCGCAACCTGCAGCACGCCCTGGAACGCCTGGCCGAACAGGACCCGCTCACCGGCATCGCCAACCGCCAGGGCTTCCAGACCCTGCTGGCGGCGCGCCTGGTGGAGTACGAAGGGTGCGGCCTGGCCCTCGGCCACCTGGACCTGGACAACTTCCGCCACGCCAACGACGCCCTCGGCTATCAGGCCGGCGACCGCCTGATCCTGCAGGTGGTGGCGCGGCTCAAAGGGCAACTGCGCGCCGGCGACCAAGTGGCGCGCCTGGGGGGCGACGAGTTCGCCCTGCTGCTGGACGTCCGTCGTGACCCGGCCCGCGCCGAACAGGTCGCCGAGCGCATCGCCGAAGCCCTGGCCGAGCCCTACCAGGTGGACGGCGAAAGCCTGCTGCTGGGCTGCAGCCTCGGCATCGCCCACTCCCGCGCCAGCCAAGGCGCCGATCCGCTGATGTGGCACGCCCATATCGCCATGCAGCAGGCCAAGGCCAGCCAGGGCTGCACCTTCCATGTCTTCGATGAGCGCATCAACCGCAGCGCACGCAGCCGCGCCGACCTGGAAAGCGAGCTGCGCCGCGCCCTGCGCCGCGACGAACTGGAGCTGCACTACCAGCCGCGCCTGTGCCTGAAGACCGGCAGCATCCTCGGGCTGGAGGCCCTGGTGCGCTGGCGCCATGCCGAGCGCGGCCTGCTCACCCCCAACGAATTCGTACCGCTCGCCGAGGAAAGCGGCCTGATCGTGCCGCTCGGCTACTGGGTGATCTCCCGCGCCCTGCGCGACATGCAATGGCTGCGCGGGCGCGGCGTGGCGCCGCTGCACATGGCGGTGAACCTGTCCTTCCGCCAGTTCCAGGACAGCCAGTTGCTGAGCACCCTGAGCCGGCTGATCCACGAGCGCGGCGTGGATGCCCAATGGCTGGAGTTCGAACTCACCGAGACCGCCGTGATGCGCCGCAGCGAACAGGTGCGCCAGACCATGGATGCCCTGCGCCGGCTCGGCGTGCGTTTCTCCCTGGACGACTTCGGCACCGGCTTCTCCTCCTTCGTCCACCTCAACAGCCTGCCGATCGCCCTGCTGAAGATCGACAAGAGCTTCGTCGGCGGCATGCACGACCGGCCGGAGAACCGCCAGTTGGTGAAGGCCATGATCAACCTGGCGCAGAACCTCAAGCTGGAAGTGGTGGCCGAGGGCGTAGAAAGCGCCGAGCAGCTGTCGCTGCTGCGCCAGTTCGGCTGCGACCAGGCCCAGGGCTACTGGATCAGCCGGCCGCTGCCCCTGGCCGAGCTGGCACGCTTCCTGGTATTCAGCTCACGCCAGGCGCTGTTTGCCAGCCAGGAATCCTGAAACCCCGCCACGCGGACTTCTCGTTTGCGAAACCCGTGCAGCAACTGCCGGTAATGCTTGTGCCTCTTATCGGTTTCGATAAGATATCGCCATCGGTACAAGGACGTTTTGCCATGAAACCGTTGGAATTTCTTGCCGACTCCCTCGACCGCCTCCGCGAGTTTCCTCTGGATGCACGTCGCGAAGCCGGTTTCCAGTTAGACAACGTGCAGCACGGCATCGGACCGGCGGACTGGAAGCCCATGAGTACTGTGGGGGCCGGCGTGCAGGAAATCCGCGTGCGTGACGCAAGCGGTGCGTTTCGGGTGATCTACTTGGCCACCCTGCCCGAAGCAATCTATGTGCTGCACTGCTTCCAGAAGAAGACCCAGGCGACCGCCAAAGCCGACCTCGACTTGGCGCGCGCCCGACTCCGTGACCTACTGAGGGGCCGAAAATGATCGAACGCCAATCTTTCGCCAGTGTCTGGGATGCCATCGAGGATACCCCGGCGGAGGCGGAAAATATGAAGCTGCGGGCCGAACTGATGCGCGCCATCCTTGCCCATACCGAAGGTTGGAGTGGCAGCGATGCTGAGAAAGCTCGACGCCTTGGTATTACTGCGCCGCGTTTCTCCAACCTGAAAGGTGGGAGGATCAATGCGTTCAGCCTTGATGCCCTGGTTGGCTTGGCAGTCGCAGCCGGGCTCCATGTGACCCTGGCCATTAGCAACCAGGCCGCTTGACCCCACGCCACGTCGCTCAAGGGACGTTATCCACAACCGTAGCTTGGCGCTGAGCGCAGCGAAGCCCAACAAGGTCCCTGTAACACGGTGCCGGTGAACATTGGGCCGTCAGCAGCCGCGCGCGGCCTTCCACTCGAAACCCAGCCCGGGTGCGCTGTGCGCACCGATGACATTCGCGCGGGGGTATCGGCCGTGCTCAGGCTGCGGGCTCTTGTAGGGGCGATTTCAATCGCCAAGCGGACCGCAGGTTCGCCCTTGGGGATCGCCTGGGGGCAGCTGCGCCGCCCTTGGCGAATGAATTCGCCCCTACAGATGAAGCCCGATCGTCCGGCCGGATGCCGACTCCGCTTGCGGCCGCAGCAACCGCGCCGTCTTCCACTCGAAGCCCAGGGTCAGCCCCAGGGCCGCGCAGGCCAGGCCCAGGGCCAGGCCCCACCAGACGCCCTCAGCGCCCCAGCCCAGGGGGAAGGCCAGCAGCCAGGCCGCCGGTGCGCCCACCAGCCAGTAGCAGCCCAGGCCCACCAGGAAGGTTGTCTTGGCATCCTTGAGGCCGCGGATGGCGCCCATGGCGATGGTCTGGGTGCCGTCGAACAGCTCGAACAAGGCGGCCACCGCCAGCAGGCTCACGGCCAACTGCACGATGTCCCGGAATTCCTCTGCCCGGTGATCCAGGAAGAGACCCACCACCAGCTCCGGAGCCACCCAGAACAGCACCGCGAAGGCCAGCATGCAGGCCGCGCCGAAGCCGATGCCCAGGCGGCCGGCGCGGCGCGCGTCCTCCAGGCGGCCGGCGCCATAGTGCTGGCCGATGCGGAAGGTCACGGCGTAGGAAATCCCCACCGGCACCATGAAGGCCACGTACACCGACTGGATGGCGATCTGGTGCGCCGCCAGCTGGGTGTTGCCCAGGGCACCCATGCACAGGGCGGCGAAAGCGAATAGACCGGATTCCACCGCATAGGTGCCGCCGATGGGCAGGCCCAGGCGCACCAGTTCCGCCAGCGCCTCGCGGGAGGGACGCAACAGACCCTTGAGCAGCGGGTAGGCGGCATAGGCCGGGTTGTGCACGATATGCCAGGTGAGCAGCAGGGCCATGGCGTTCATCACCAGCGCGGTGACCAGACCGATGCCGGCCAGGCCCAGGCGCGGCAGGCCGAAGAGGCCGTGGATCAGCGCGTAGTTGAGGAGGAAGTTGGCCAGGGCGCCGCCGATGCTGATGGCCATTACCGGGCCGGGCCGGCCGATGGCGCTGGTGAAGCCGCGCAGGGCCATGAAACCCAGGTAGCCGGGCAGGGCGAAGACCAGCGTGGCAAGGAACTGCATGGCGCCGTCCACGCTTTCCGGTGCCTGGCCGAAGGCGAGCAGCACGGGTTTCAGGTTCCACAGCAGGAGGCCCGCTACCAGTGCCATGCCCAGGGCCAGCCAGAGCCCGCTCTGGGTCAGGCGGGTGGCGCCCGCGGCATCGTTGGCGCCATGGCGGATCGCGACCAGGTTGCCCACGGCGGCGATCACCCCGACGCAGAAGATCGACACGAAGGAATAGCTGGCCGCCCCCAGGCCGCCGGCGGCGAGTTCCGCCGGGCCGAGCAGGCCCATCATCACGGTATCGGTGAAGACCATCAGCACGTGCGCCAGCTGGGCCGCGATCAGCGGGCCGGCCAGGCGCAGGATGGCCATCAGTTCGTTGCGTATGCTTTGCGGCATGAGTAAGGCTCACTGTTTCGGCGTGCCGGCCAATTCCTTTGGTCGGCTGAGGATTCGGCAATTTTCCGAGCCTTGAACCGGCGGCACAAAAGGAAAAAAATGATGCAATCCATGACTTTGACTCATAGGTGAAGGCACATGTCGCGCCGCCTGCCCCCGCTCTACGCCCTGCGTGCCTTCGAAGCAGCCGCCCGGCATGCTTCATTCACCCGTGCCGCCGAGGAGCTGGCCATCACCCAGAGCGCGGTGAGCCGGCATATCCGCACCCTGGAGGAGCATTTTTCCTGCCGCCTGTTCGAGCGCCGGGGGCGCAACCTGCAGCTCACCGAGCCGGCGCGCATGCTGCTGCCCGGCCTGCGCGAGGGCTTCGATGCCCTGGAGCGGGCCTGCATCACCCTGCGGATCGACGACGCCACCCTGCGCCTGAAGGCGCCGTCCACCCTGACCATGCGCTGGCTGCTGTCGCGCCTGTCGCGCTTCCGCCACCTCAACGACGACATCGAGGTGCAGCTCACCAGTGCCTGGATGGATGTGGATAAAGTCGACTTCCAGCACGAGCCCTTCGATTGCGCCGTGCTGCTCAGCGACGGCCATTTCAGCCAGGACTGGGAAGTGACCCTGCTGTTCAGCGAATGGCTGATCCCGGTCTGCGAGCCCTCGGCCGCCGCCGGGCCCTGGACCCTGGAACGCCTGCAGGCCACCGAGCTGCTGCACCCCACGCCGGACCGCCGGGACTGGCGGCGCTGGCTGCAGCGTATGGAAATGGCGGACGAGGTGTCCCTCAAGGGCGGCCAGGTATTCGACACCCTGGAGCTGGGCATAGTCGCTGCCGCCCGGGGCTACGGCGTGTCCATCGGCGACCTGGTGATGGTGGCCGAGGATGTGACCCAGGGCCGCATCGGCCTGCCCTGGCCCACGGCAGTGGCCAGCGGCGATAGCTACTACCTGGTCTGGCCCCGTGCCCGCAGCGGCCAGGAACGCCTGCGCCGGCTGCGCGACTTCCTCCAGGCCGAAGTGGCGGCCATGCGGTTGCCGAAGGTGGAGCTGCTGGGATAGGAACAGGGCTACCCACTGTAGGGGCGAATTCATTCGCCAAGGGCGGCGAAGCTGCCCCCCAGGCGATCTTCAAAGGCGAACCTGCGGTCCGCTTGGCGATTGAAATCGCCCCTACAAAATGAGCAAACCGTAGCCCCGTAATCGACACCTCGGTAGGTCGTGGAGCAAGTGCTGGAATCGTGCCGCTTACGCCAGACCCACCCATCACTTGTAATAGATATCCACTGACGCTGAGGCATTGAACGGACCGACGATCGCCTCATTGCTGGTCCATTTCAGCCGCGCCAGGAAGTTCTGCGGTATGAAGCCGTTACTGGCGGTATTGGGCATCAGGAGAAATTCCTTGTTGAACGGAATGCGAGCGAGCGTCTCCTTCCTGAACAACGCGATGCCGACGGATGAGTTGTCGTTCGGTATCAGGGTGTAGCCGTCCTTTGCCGTGGCATTGATTGGCGTGAGCTGGGCACCAAGGCCATAGACACTGGAGCAGGGTTTGTTGACGGTGATGGTCAGGGGCAGTTCCTTTATCTCCTTGCCTGCCTCGACCTCGCTCGGGCGGATGTTGCCGAAGTAGACCGTTTCGGGGGAAATGCTCAGGGCCGCGCCGCAGGCGATGTAGCGCATATTGTTCAGGCCGCTCACATACATGCGGAAGTTCTTGTCGAGGTGGTCGTTCATACCGCCGACGCCGTCCAGTTGGAAAGCACCGTAAGCACCGACGACCCCTGTCAGCTTGCCTTCCTTGCCCGCACTCGGTGCGCTGCGTTTGGAAACGAAGAAGCTGTAGCTCAACTGTTTCGTAATGGCCTTGTCCGGGCACCCGTTGCCACCTGGCGCGGTGTTCGAGTAGCAACTGAAGTGGAAATACTCGAGCTTCTTCCGGCAACGGCCCTGGAACCGCTCCATTCCGCTGTCGCAGTAATAATCCTGGCCATCCAATCGAATGCCCAGCTCCAGGTCCGGGCCCAATTTGGTGTAACCCGGATCGTCCGGACTCAAATAGATGTAAACGTATTCACTCCCCGCAGCCCGGTCCTGCCAACAGGTAATGCTTATGCTGTATTCCGGCGAACGCCATAACACGGTGTTCTTCGGCAAGGTATTCGATACCGCAATGGTGGTGTCTATATAAGCCGTATCGGAGACTTCTCCAGTGATCTGCCAACCACTTTTGGTGGTGTCTTTCAGGCAGGCCAGGGCGAAGCTCTTCTGCGCCAGCGCAAGCATCAGGCCGAGGAATATCAATCGGATCACGTTCTTCATGTTCGTTTTCCTTGGGGTCAGGAGCGGGGGACGCCCTGGCTTTTTCGGCCAGGTACGAGGGTTACGTGGTAGGGGCGCGGGTTGCCGGCGTCGCTGATGACCTGGTAGTGGAAACCGCCGGGCCGGCAGGTGGGCGTGTCCAGGGCGTGCGAGGAGAAGGGCGAAAGCATCAGGTGCTCGATCGGGTTGCCGCAGCTGTGCCCATCAGGCCCCCGGGCGTCGATATCGCTGAGGGTCAGGTAGTAGGGGGAAGGATTGCCGATCCTGACCTGGCCTTCGCTTCCTTCCAGTCGTTCCCAGGTCATTGCGGCCCTGGCTGCGTCCGGCGTCATCTGCAAGGCCGGGCGATAGAACAACTTGAAGCGATGCCGCAGGGCGATCTGCAGCACGTTCGGGTCCTTGGGCGTCTTCGGGACATCCAGCACGCTGAGCAGGAAGTAGGATTCGCGATCCTCGGGCAGCCCGTGCCCCTCATAGAGGACATCCACTGTAGCTTTCTGCCGCGCCGGAATCCGCACCAGCGGCGTGGAGAGCGCCATGGGCAGGTCCCGCTCCTCATCCCCGTCTCCCCAGTCGAGGGTGACTTGCGCGAGGGCGCTTTCCTTGTCTTCGTTGGCCAGGGTTATGGTCGTTCGAGCGTCCGCCATGATGAAGCGGTTTTCCCCATTGAAGGAGAGTTCCGCCACGGCATTTGTGAATGCCCCTGCCAAGAATAGAAATGACGATGATATGAATGGAAAACGAAACTTTTTGGATATAAAGAAGTTCAGCGCTGATTTTTGTTTTTCTATTTGAGTGTGTGGGGCTGAATAACGGAATAGCGTCCTTGCGCCGGGTATTGCTATTCCTGTGGATTCACGCTTTATCATAAATGTGAACTCTGCTTGTCTTGGGTCTTCGGGTCTGAATTACTAAGACTATGCAGTTTTCCGCACTAAATTCTATCGGCTTATGGCTATTGTTTTGTGGGGAATTTCTTCTCTCGTATCATGAAATATTGGAAGTTATGAGAGGACTCGAACCCAACAACTAAAATTCCACCGTCTAATCGGCGTGTCGTTTTGATATCTGGCGTTGGTTTCGCTGGAATCGCGATGAATACACCAAACTCGTACACTTGCTCCCTGGACATCAAGAAGCAGTCCCGATTCCTACAGTCGATTGACGTTTGAATCGCTCGTGGCGGAGACGAGCGATACCTGCGCGGGAAGGGAGAAGGGGTATCGCACACTCGTGGAACGCCGCCCGGTCCATCCTGAGAACTTCGCGAGCGAGAACTCGGCGTCCCCGCTCTCCTGCACGGCGGCCTAGTTGTAGTCGATCACATAGGTCATGGTGGCATCGGCCTTGCCCGGTTTGACTTCGCCACTGGTCAAGACGTACTTGGCGGTGCCGGAGAAGCGGTAGATCTCGCCTTCCTCGTCCGATCGGTGGTGCTGGATCTGGACCGAACGCGCCTTGGCAAAGGGCAGCTTGACGCCCTTGTCGTTGACCAGGGCAATACCGAAGCCGCTGGCCACGCCCGCCGTGCCGGCGCCGGAGAGCGCGAGTATCCCGTCGCTGCTGGAGTTACCTTCGAAATAGACCTTCACCGGCACGGTGGCGTTGGGTTTCAGGCCGGTGCAGCGCACGTCGAAGTTGAACGGGTGCACCGCGCTCCGGCCTGACCTGATGCGTTCGATGTTCTCCTGGCCCATCTGCACGTCGACCAGGGTATCGACCGCCGTGCAGCTGCTGAACAACACTTCGTTTTTCACTTCGGTGCTGCCCGAAGTCTTGATGGTGTAGGTCATACCACCGCCGGAGAGCGTTGCGTTGAAGGTGGGCAATCTTCCCGAGGCTACGCCGGTATCAATGCGGACGATATCGACGACTATGCTCTGCGGAGCATAGTACCCGCCGGGAGGTGGGGTCGTGGCAAAACTGTAGGGCGTGTACTTGACGCCGTACCCAAGATTCAGGCCGACCTTGATTCCTACCCCCTCGATGCCGGTCTTGTAGACCTTCGAGTATTCGGAGAGCTCGAGCCCGCCATTGACGGCGATTGATACCGTGTCGTTGTCTCTGCAGGTATATACGTCCTGCACTCTCCAGAGTTCGTACGTATTCGAGGCCATCACCTCACCCACCTTGGCGGACTTGATGGAGATGCTGGCGGGCAGCGTTATGGTTTTCTCCGTCGAGTGTCCGGGGTCGGGTTTGCAGACGGCGAAGGCGTTCGTCCACGCCAGGCTTGCGGTGAGGGTCAGGCTAGTCAGAATCAGTTTGTGCAGAGTCTTGGGAATCATGGCATAAGCTCCATGGCCGTTAGAGTTGCTGCTGGCTGGAAGAAGGGCGACAGGATGCGGCGACCCGCTCGTAGGCCAGCTCCTTGTTCACCGGCGGCAGGCGGTAGTCGATGGTGCAGGCGCCCTCGCTCCAGCGGATGGCCAGGCGGCCCTGGTCCTCGATGCCGAACACCAGCAGGCGGGACAGGTTGTCCACCATGCCCAGTACCTTGTCCTTCGCGTCATGGGCCTGGGCGCCGAAGGGAATCTTCTGGCCGTCGGCCTGGCTCAGGTCGAACTGCACGCGGCGGCCGGACTCGGCGGCGAAGCGGCCCTTGACGATGGCGCCACGGGTGGGCACGACCATCTGCGCGTTGTCGGCGATCTCGGTGTCGCTGCCCAGGGTATTGGTGTCCAGGGTCAGCCAGTTGTAGCGGTAGGGCTGGGCATAGGGCACCACGGCGTAACCCTTGCGGTCGGTGCGGATGGCCTGGTAGCCGTCGATGCCGACCCCGCGGATTTCCGGTACTTCGACGAGGGCGAAGGTTTCCCCCACCGGTGCGCCGAAGGTCACCCCGCCGCTGTGCAGCACCACGGAACCCGAGGCGTTCAGGTCCATGTGCTTGTTGTCGCGGCCCTGGCTGTAGTTGGCGCTCAGCTTGGATTTCGCGGTATCCCAGCCGATGCCGAGGCTGCCTGAACTGCCGCCGCGATCGCTGTGGCTGGCCTGGGCGGCGTAGTTGACGGTGTTCGCCTCGTCCAGGTAGCCGGTAACGCTGGTCTGCAGGCTGGAGTCGCCATTGTTCGAGGAAATGGCGCTGGCATTGATCCGGTGCGAGCGGGCGTTGCTGCCGAGGGGAATGCTGATGGAGGCGGTGAACTGGGTATCCGACTGCGCCGCCGGGCCGGAGTCCTGGGTACGGGATACGGAGAGGCTGTAGCTGGCGGAGCGCACGCTGCTGCTGTAGCCGAACTGCCAGCGGCGGGTGCTGCCCTGGCGGTTCCAGTAGTTGGTTTCGCCCACGCCGAGGAACAGCGAGCCGCGCCCGAAGAGCGTCTGGTTGATGTTCATGTCGAAGCGGCTTTTCTGCCGGCCCACGCTCGTGCCGGTGACGTAGTCCATGTCCTCCACATGCTGGTTCAGGGTGCGGTAACCCTCGGTGGAGTAGCGGTAGCCGACCATGGTGAAGGTGGTGTCGGTGGCGGCCAGGGTCTTGGAGTAGAGGAAGCGCGCGCTCTGGCCCTGGTTCCTGCCGCCGCTGCGGGTCTTCGACTGGCTGTTGGTGACGTCCAGGGAGAGGCCGCCGAGGGACGTGTTGACGCCCACGCCGAGGTTGGCTGCGGTGTACTTGTCCGCCACCACCGCGCCGCCGTAGCCGGTGAGGTTGTCGGTCATGCCGTAGACCGCCGTGCCCTGGGTGAAGTTGGGCGAGGCGTGGCCGTCGGTCTGGTACTGGCCGGCGGCGAAGCTGTAGCGCAGGTTGCCGCGGCGGGTCATCACCGGCAGGTAGGAGAAGGACTGCTGGAAGCTGCGCTCGCGCCCGTCGGCCTCGATGATCCTGACTTCCAGGTCGCCGTTGGAGCCGCTGGGGTAGATGTCGGTGATCTCGAAGGCCCCCGGCGTCACGCTGGTGGAGTAGATCACGTAGCCGTTCTGGCGCACTTCCACCGTGGCGTTGGTTTCGGCGATGCCGCGCACCACCGGGGCGTACCCGGCCTCGTGGTCGGGCAGCATGCCGACGTCGGAATTGAGCTGCACGCCGCGCATGCGCACGCTGTCGAAGATCTCGCCCGGGCTGTAGAGCTCGCCCACGGCCAGGGTGCCCTTGAGGCGGCGGATGTCCCGCTCGGCGTAGGTACGGTTGCTGCGGAAGGTGTTGCGCATGCCCGTCCCGCCAATCAGGGAGGAGTCGTTGCGCAGCCGCCAGCCCAGCAGGTTGAAGCCGTTGCGCAGGCCGATGTAGCGGTAGTCGCTGGTCTGGCCGTCCTGGATGTTGCGGCTGAAGTTGGTCTGGTAGTTGCTGAACAGCGCGGTGATGCCGTCGTCCCACAGGGAGGGGTCGACATAGCCGCGGGCGTTCCGCCGGACGTAGGCCTGGGGAATGCTGATCATCAGGGCCAGCTCCGTGACCTCGAATTCCACCGAGGCGCCCTGGATGGTGGCGGCGACATCCAGCGGCGCGGCGTCTTCCAGGTTCGCCGGGAGGATGTTTTCCCGCATCAGCCGGGCGACATCCACGCCCAGGGACTTCAGCAGCCCCAGCTGGATCAGTGGCCGCACGATGCCGGTCGTGGCGTCGGCGGCGAAGTTGATGTCCTGGCGGGTGGCCAGTTCATGGTTCAGGTAGATATCGACGCTGTAGGAGCCCGGCAGCACGCTGCTGCCCTTTTCGAAATACTCGAGTTCGACCGCTCCACCGCCCTGGTTCAGGAACAGCTCGTTGAACTCCGCGGCCAGGATGTCGCCCGGCATGGTCAGGCCAAGGGCCAGGAAACAGGACGACCCGGAATAGGCGGCAATCTTGAAATTGAACTTTTTCATGAAATTGGCCATGTAACTATCCCTTGAGTCGAACTTCCCCGTGCCGGCGGAAATAACTCCGTTGATATGCGCTGTTTGAATTCAGGCGTTGATGTGGGTGCGCTGGAGAGCGTTACTTAGTTGGCGACTTCACTCGTGTGCCTATCGATGCCGCCATAGTCGTTGATGGTTTCGAACTCGACTTTCCGTGGGCCGGAAGTGTTGCCGGGAAAATTCTTGATACTCAGTTGGAGCGTCGACTTCGGCGCGGCCATGTCGGCATTCACGTCATAGGATTTGCCGGCGCTGATGAACTTCACCTGGCCGAAGGAAACATGGAAGGGCGAGGCATTGCTCACTTCCAGGCCCCGGCCGGTCACGCGCCATTCCAGGGCGGCGGGTGCGTCCTCGACTTTTCCCGGCAAGCCGGCAGGGCGATAGAAGAGCTTGATCCGCTGGCGCAGGGCGATCTGCAGGGTGTTCTCGGACTTCGCCTTTTGCGGGATTTCCTGGACGTTCAGGCGGAACATCGATTCCTGGTCGGTCGGCAGGCCTTGCCCGTAGTAGAGGATGCGCAGGTTCTGCTGCTTGCCGCCGCCCAGCCGGCTCAGGGCGGGCGTGATGGCGAACGGGACGTCCTGTTTTCCCGTGGCGCTTTCGTCCTCGATCCAGGACTGGATCATGATGTCCTGGTTCGCCTGGTTCTTGACCAGCACCGAGGCCTCCTTGGCGGGGGCGCTGAGTACGACGCGGGTGCTGCCCAGGGTGATGCCGGCGGCCGCCAGGCTGGAAGCGAGCAGCAGGCAACAACCCAGCAGGATCTTGGAAGACAGTCGATAGCTCATGGGACTCACCTCTGATGCGGAGGGGGCGCCCCCCCCTCCGGCGTTAGCGGATTAGCGGTAGGTCAGGGTGAAGGGCAGGGTGCCTTCGGCGGTACCGGCCTCGACGTCCGCCAGCTTGCCGCTCATCACGAAGCCGGCGCGCAGGTTCATGTTGGCGTTGTACTTGAAGTCCGGATCGGTGCCGGTCTTGACCAGTTCGGTCTCGAAGACGTCGCCCGAGTTGGCCAGGTTGATGCGGGTGCCGTCGGTCTTGTAGAGGCCGATGCCAACGCCTTTGGCGGTGCCGGTGGTCTTCAGCAGGCCGGTGTTGTTGTCGAAACCGGAGCCGGACGCCGGGTCGAACTTCAGCTGGACGTGGGTCAGGCCGGTGCCGGTGCCGCCGCAGTCCAGGTTCAGGTTGATGTTGGTGCCGCCCGCGATGCCGCCGGCGGCGGCATTGTTCAGGGCGTCGATGGAGACCTTGCCGAGTTCGACGTCGATGACCTGCTTGCCTTTTTCACCGGTGACACCGGTACCGGCGCCGCCGGATATGCCGCAGGAAGCGGCGACGATTTCGCCCTTGAAGTTGATGGTGCCGTCAGCGGCCATTGCGCCGGTGGCCAGGAGGCTGGCGACAGCGGCGGCCAGCAGGCTTTTCATGGAGATAGTCACGATAGAACTTCCTTTTGACAGATTGAGGTAGTTGCGCGGTTGAACTCCTTGGGAGTCGAGTTAAATTTTCAAGGAAACTTCGGGGCGCATCTATAAAGCCATTCCCACGGGACTGCTGGTTTTCTCTCATGAACTTGTAGGGTTTTTCCTACAGAGTGGGGGACTCATGCTTTTATTTGATCTGTATCAACAGATGGAGGGATAGATGGCAATCAAGTGCTGGATTGAAGTTGATGCGTAAGTTCTGAATATGGCTTTGTATTTTTCTGACGGAAGTTTCGCGCCATTCAATGCGGTCGAAAGTAATGGCGGAGTCTGGGCGGATTGATGGAGCGGAAGTTCGCAGTGGGAAAACTCAACCCATTGGTTGTGCGGGGCCAGTGGGCCGGGCCGTCCAGGCGACATTGGACGGCCCTGCGGTGCGGCAGGTGGAGGCGGGAACCGTTGGGCTAAGGCAACTGGCGCAGGCCGTACTCCAGGCTTGCCGCCGACAGTTCGCCCATATGGCTGTGCCGCAGCCGGCCCTGGGGGTCGTAGAAGAGTGTGGTGGGCAGGCCGAAGGAACCGGTGGCCTGGCCCAGGCGATTGCCGCTGTCCAGCAGGACTTCCCGGGGCGCCAGGCCCTGCTCGGCCAGATAGCGGCTCACCGCCTCGGCGTGTTCGCCCTGGTTGACCAGCAGGAAGCGCACCTGCGGGCGGGCCTTCTGCGCAGCCACCAGTACGGGCATTTCGCGGCGGCATGGGGGGCACCAGGTCGCCCAGAGGTTGATCACCAGCGGGCGGCCATCCAGTTTGCGCAAGTCCACCGGGCGACCTTGCAGGTCCATCAGGCTCAGCGCTGGCAGCTGCCGGCTGCGTTCCAGGGCCGAGACCACGGCCTGGCCGCCACCCCAGACACAGCCGCCCACCAGCAGGGCGATCGCCAGGGGTTGCCGCAGGGCCGGCTGGCGCCAGGCGAGCAGGGCCCCCAGCAGGGCGGCGGCGATCAGGCCGGGCCAGAGCAGGAAGCCGCCATCGCGGATATCCACAAGGCTCAGCGGCTCTTGCGAATACTGCTCGAAGTAGCGGGCGGCGAAGGCCACCCGCGCCGCCAGCAGGCCGCCGACCAGCATGACGAACAGCGTGCCCTCGGGATTGGTCTTGCGTTTGCGGCCGGCCAGCCAGCCGGCGAATAGCGCGGCGAAGAAACCGAGGTAGAGCAGCGCGTGCTGCATGGGGATGGCGAAGGGGCCGAGGTTGAGGCTGGTCATGCCGGACTCCGGGAAACGAGGCGGCGAGTATCGCAGCCCGGCGCCGGGCTGTGGATAAATGTTTCGGGCGCCTTTCCTGTGGGGGCGAATTCATTCGCTATGCAGACCGAAGGTCTGCCCCTGGAAATTCCAGGGGTCAGCTGCGCTGCCCTTGGCGAATGAATTCGCCCCCACAAAAAGCCGGGCTGTGGTTACCGGGTAAGGACTCAGCGCACCACATGCAGGAAGTGCAGGTGCTTCTCGTACTGGTCGAGCAGGTCGCCTATCACTTCCTCGCGGCTCCAGCCCATCACGTCGTAGTCCTGGCCGCCTTCGCGCAGGTAGACCTCGGCGCGGAAGTATTTGCGCGCATCGCCGTTCTCCTCGCCATTGTCACGGCTGGCGTAGCGCGGCAGGAGGAAGGCGCGCGGGCGCACTTCGTAGCTGAAGTCGACGTCCGCGCCGTGGCCGACGTTGAGCTTGCAGCGGCCTTCCTCACCGTTCAGCACCTGCACTTCGTAGCCCTGCTTGCGCAGTTCATCGGCCACTTCCTCGCAGGCGGGCTGCACCACTTCGCCGATGAAGCGGGTGACGTGGGTGCGCCGGGGGAACATGAGGATGCCGCGCAGGCGGCGCTGCCAGCCGCCGTGCTGGCGCTGGGCCGGGCGTGAGAGGTTGAGCGACTGGTAGCGGATGCCGCGCTTGGTGGCATCCAGGCGCAGCGCCTTGAGCAGCCCCCAGGTGGCGGCCAGCAGTACTGCGGCGAAGGGCAGGGCGCTGGCGATGGTAGCGGCCTGCAGGGCCTTGAGGCCGTCGGCCAGCAGCAGGGCCATGGCCACGACGCCGACCAGGATCGACCAGAACAGGCGCTGCCAAAGGGGCGTCTCGTCGCGTCCTCCGGAGGCCAGCATGTCCAGCACCAGGGCGCCGGAGTCGGCCGAGGTGACGAAGAACACCACGACCATGGCCACCGCCACCAGGGACAGGAAGTAGGCGAAGGGGAAGTGCTCGAAGAAGGCGAACAGTGCCATCGAACTGTCCTGCCGGACCGTGTCCACCAGGTCGGTGAGGCCCTGGTGCAGCACCATGTGGATGGCCGTGTCGCCGAACACCGTCATCCACAGCAGGGTGAAGCCGGCGGGGACGAAGAGCACACCGCAGACGAATTCGCGGATGGTGCGGCCACGGGAGATGCGGGCGAAGAACAGGCCGACGAAGGGCGACCAGGACAGCCACCAGCCCCAATAGAGAATGGTCCAGCCGCCGATCCAGTCGGTGGGTTCGTAGGCATAGAGGTTGAAGGTCTTGCTGACGATGTCCGAGAGGTAGCCGCCGGTGTTCTGCACGAAGGTCTGCAGCAGGAACACGGTGGGCCCCAGGACCAGCACCACCAGCATCAGGATCACCGCCAGGGCGAGGTTGAGTTCGGACAGGACCTTGATGCCCTTGTTCAGCCCGCTGGCCGCCGACAGCGTGGCCAGGCCGCAGGTAAGGGCGATCAACCCAAGCTGCACCGGGGTGCTGATCGGCAGGCCGAACAGGTGGTTGAGGCCGCCGTTGATCTGCAGCACGCCGTAGCCCAGGGACGTGGCGATGCCGAATACGGTTCCGAGGATCGCGAAGATATCCACGGCATGGCCGATGGGGCCGTAGATGCGTTCGCCGATCAGCGGGTAGAGCGCCGAGCGCAGGGTCAGCGGCAGGTCGTGGCGGAAGCAGAAGTAGGCCAGGATCAGCGCGACTATGGCGTAGATCGACCAGGCGTGCAGGCCCCAGTGGAAGAAGGTGAGTTTCATCGCCTCCTTGGCCGCGGCCACTGTATTGGGGTCGCCCACGGGTGGGTTGGCGTAGTGCATCAGGGGTTCGGCGACGCCGAAGAACATCAGGCCGATGCCCATGCCGGCGGCGAACAGCATGGCGAACCAGGTGCCGTGGGTGTAGTCGGGCTGGCTATGGTCGGGGCCGAGCTTGATATCGCCGAAACGGCTGACCGCCAGGAAGACCACGGTGATGAGGATCAGCGCCACGCTGAGGACGTAGAACCAGCTGGCATTGAGCAGGATCCAGGCCTGGATCTGGCCGAACAGGGCCTGGGCCTGGTCGCGGGCAAGGGTGCTGTAGAGCACCAGGGCGATGATGAGTATTGCGGAGCCGAAAAAGACCGGTGGGTTGAGGGTGGATTGCGAAGACTTATTTGCCTCCATTGAGCTAGCTCTCCTTGTTATCGGATGGCCGCCATGGGCGGAAGGCGCGCAATCCTAGCACAATCGATAGCGCAAATATTTTGGTAGGAATTTTCTGATAGTTTTTGTTGTGAATCTCCCTCTGGTCTGGCGGCGTGGGTTCGCAGGACCGTAGGTTGGGCTGAGGTACCAAGCCCAACGAGCGAGGCTTTCCTAGGCTCTGTACGAAAAGTGCCTGCGCTCGGTGATGCTTCGTTAAAAATCGGTTCGGAATGCTCATTAACAGCTCGTTAACTCCGCTTCCTCACCGATTTTTGCCTCGCCTGACCTTCGCTCGACGACTTTTCGTACAGACCCTAGGCACTGATCCAGGGCTGGGTAGGGTGGACCACGCTTCACCGGTCCACCATTCGAGGCCCGGCATAACATCGCTGGTGGATGTAAAAAGCGACATCCACCCTTGTGGCTACTGCGTCGACATGGCATCTCCCACAGCGAACAGCCAATACGCCTCGGCTTCAGGCCATGGGCTCCGGCCGGTACTGCAGGGCTTCGCCCAGGTGATGGCGGGCGATCCATTCGGCCCGTTCCAGGTCGGCCAGGGTACGGGCCACCTTGAGGATGCGGTGGGCCGCGCGCAAGGACAGGTTGAGGCGTTCGCAGGCCTCTTCCAGCCAGTTGCGGTCGGCGCTGTCCAGGGCGCAGTGCTGGCGCAGGCCCTTGAGGTCGAGAAAGGCGTTGGCGCAGCCCTGGCGCTGGAGCTGCAAGCGTCGCGCCCGCGCCACTTCGGCCGCGGCTTCCTCGCTTCCCGGGCCGCCGCTGGTGGGCGGCTCCAGGGCGGTGGCTTCGCGGGCTACCGTCACGTGCAGGTCGATGCGGTCGAGCAACGGGCCGGACAGCTTGGCGCGGTAGCGCTGGACCTGCTCCGGGGAGCAGCGGCAGCGTCCACCGGGGTCGCCGAGATATCCACAGGGACAGGGATTCATCGCCGCCACCAGTTGGAAGCGGGCTGGGAAGCGTACCTTGTCGTTGGCGCGGGCGATGACGATTTCGCCGCTCTCCAGTGGCTCGCGCAGCACTTCCAGGACCTTGCGGTCGAACTCCGGCAACTCGTCGAGGAACAACACGCCCTGGTGGGCCAGGGTGATCTCGCCGGGTTTCGGCCGGCCGCCTCCGCCCACCAGCGCCGCACCCGAGGCACTGTGGTGCGGGTGGCGGAAAGGGCGCTGCGGCCAGGTTTGCAGCGGAGCATGGCTGGCCACCGAGTGGATGGCCGCCACTTCCAGCGCCTCGTCTTCTTCCAGGGGCGGCAGCAGGCCGGGCAGGCGGCTGGCCAGCAGGGTCTTGCCGGTGCCGGGTGGGCCACAAAAAAGCAGATTGTGCGAACCGGCCGCGGCCACCAGCAGTGCGCGCTTGGCGGCGGCCTGGCCCTGCACTTCCGCGAGGTCGGGGTAGGGTGGGCGCTCCTGTAGCAGGCCCTTCGGCTCAAAGGGCGCAAGGGGCGTATGGCCGGCGAAGTGCGCAGTGAGCTCCAGCAGGTGCCCGGCGGCCAGCACTACCAGGCCGCTGGCCAGGCTGGCTTCCTCGGCGTTCTCCTTCGGCACCACCAGGGTGCGCCCGGCGGCGCGGGCGGCCAGGGCGGCGGGCAGTACGCCCTGCACCGGACGCAGGGCGCCGGAAAGGGCCAGTTCGCCCAGGCATTCCACCTGTTCCAGGGCCCCAGCCGGCAACTGGCCGCTGGCGCCGAGCACGCCGAGGGCGATGGCCAGGTCGAAGCGGCCGCCGTCCTTGGGCAGATCGGCCGGGGCCAGGTTGAGGGTGATACGGCGCGGCGGGAAATCGAAGCCGCTATTGAGGATGGCGCTACGGACGCGGTCCTTGCTCTCCTTCACCGCGGTTTCCGGCAGGCCCACCAGGGTCAGGGACGGCAGGCCGTTGGCGAGGTGCGCTTCGACGGTCACGGCGGGGGCTTCGACGCCGACCTGCGCGCGACTGTGGACGATGGCCAGGGACATGATCACTCCTTGATCGGTCCGCCGGCCGGACCGGGATCACTCGGCCGGCGGCGGATTCAGCTTGGCTTCCAGCTCGGCCACCTTGGCCTCCAGGGCCTCCAGGCGGGAGCGGGTGCGGGCGAGTACCACCATCTGGCTGTCGAACTCGTCACGGCTGACCAGGTCGAGTTTGCCGAAGGCGCTCTGCAGCAGGACCTTGAACTGGGCCTCGACCTCGGCGCGCGGCAGCGGGCTGTCGCCACTGAACAGGCGCGAGGCGTGGGAAGCGAGGGTGTCGAGCAGGGCTTTGGGCGGCAGCATGGTGGGTTTCCGTAGGTGAATGGGCGGGAGTCTACCACGGGGCGCCGCACCCGGACCGGCGAGGGGCGGTGCACACTTTTTGAGCAGCGGCATGGGGCGTTGCGCACCCCTTTGGTGCGATATGCGCTGCGATCCAGCGGCGTTGGGCCGGCATTCGGCCAGTATCTGCTTGAAAAAAGGCACTTTCCGCAGAGCTGGCAAGAATTCTGCTTGATGCAGGGCGACGCATGCACCGATGCAGTTCCGGTGCACCGGGCGAGGCGGGGGAGTGTTTCGCCAGAAGCGGTTGGTTTTTTTGTCGGAGTGCCGAGCCAGGGCGGTCCGACGCGTTACAAAGCCAGACACTGCGCTTAGACTTGAGCCGGGTTCGTTTTTCCTGGGGCAAGTCAACCAAACACGGGAGAAGTTTCATGAAGCTAGTCACCGCCATCATCAAGCCTTTCAAGCTCGACGACGTGCGCGAGTCGTTGTCGGAGATCGGCGTGCAGGGCATCACTGTCACCGAGGTCAAGGGCTTCGGGCGGCAGAAGGGCCACACCGAGCTGTACCGTGGCGCCGAGTATGTCGTCGATTTCCTGCCGAAGGTGAAGATCGACGTGGCCATCGCCGACGACCAGCTGGATCGCGTCATCGAGGCCATCACCAAGGCTGCCAATACCGGCAAGATCGGTGACGGCAAGATCTTCGTCGTCAATCTGGAACAGGCCATCCGTATCCGTACCGGCGAAACCGGCACAGACGCGATCTAAGCCTCCGAACCCCAACGCCCCAGGAGAAAACAACATGACTCTGCGTAAGATCGCAGGGCTAGGAGCCCTTTTGTCCCTCGTCACCCCCGGCCTGGCCATGGCTGCCGACGAGGTTGTGCTGAACAGCGGCGACACGGCATGGATGATCGTCGCCACTGCGCTGGTGCTGTTCATGACAATCCCTGGCCTTGCGCTGTTCTACGGCGGCATGGTGCGGTCCAAGAACGTTCTCTCGGTGATGATGCAGTGCTTCGCCATCACCGGCCTGATCAGTATCCTGTGGGTGGTCTACGGCTACAGCCTGGCCTTCGACACCACCGGCATGGAACAGGGCGTGATCAACTTCAATTCCTTCGTCGGCGGCCTGTCCAAGGCCTTCCTCAGCGGCCTGAACACCAGCAGCCTGGTGTATGCGGTGCCTGAGAGCGTGTTCATCACCTTCCAGATGACCTTCGCCATCATCACCCCGGCCCTGATCGTCGGCGCCTTCGCCGAGCGCATGAAATTCTCCGCCATGCTGATCTTCATGGCCGTCTGGTTCACCCTGGTCTATGCCCCGATCGCCCACATGGTGTGGAGCGGCAACGGTGGCCTGATGTGGGACTGGGGCGTGCTGGACTTCGCCGGTGGCACCGTGGTGCACATCAACGCCGGTGTGGCGGGCCTGGTGGCCTGCCTGGTGCTGGGCAAGCGCAAGGGCTACCCGCACACCCCGATGGCCCCGCACAACCTGGGCTACACCCTGCTCGGCGCCGCCATGCTGTGGATCGGCTGGTTCGGCTTCAACGCCGGCTCCGCGGTAGCCGCCAACGGTACCGCCGGCATGGCCATGCTGGTCACCCAGATTGCCACTGCCGCCGCGGCCCTGGGCTGGATGTTCGCCGAGTGGCTGACCCACGGTAAGCCGAGCGCCCTGGGCATCGCCTCCGGCGTGGTCGCCGGCCTGGTCGCCATCACCCCGGCCGCCGGCACCGTCGGCCCGATGGGTGCCCTGGTCATCGGCCTGGTGGCCGGCGTGGTCTGCTACTTCTGCGCCACCAGCCTGAAGCGCAAGGTGGGCTACGACGACTCCCTGGATGCCTTCGGCGTGCATGGCGTCGGCGGTATCGTCGGCGCCCTGCTGACCGGCGTATTCGCGGCTCCGGCCCTGGGTGGCTTCGGCACCGTCGAAGACATCGGCGCCCAGCTGCTGACCCAGTTCGAAGGCGTGGCCTTCACCGTGGTCTACACCGGCATCATCACCTTCGTGATCCTCAAGGTTCTGGACGTGGTCATGGGCCTGCGGGTCAACGACGAGGAAGAGACCGTCGGCCTCGATCTGGCCCAGCACAACGAGCGTGGCTACAACCTCTGATCCCGATGATTTCCCCGTCCGGCGGAAGCCGGCGAGGCAGTCGGGAAGAAAGCCGAAAGGGCGCCGCAAGGCGCCCTTTGCTTTTTCAGCGGCCGCGCTAGAATGCCGCCCGTAAGAGCCGAGACAGGTATTTGCGGATGTGGTGGCAGACCCTGATCACCTTGCGCCCGAGGCCGCGTGGCTTCCACCTGGTCACCGAGGAAATACTGGCGGCATTGCCGGAACTGCGGCGCTGTCGCGTCGGTCTGTTGCACCTCTGGCTGCAGCACACCTCGGCTTCCCTGACGGTCAATGAGAATGCCGATCCCGCGGTACGGCGGGATTTCGAGCGGTTCTTCAATCGGCTGGTGCCCCAGGGTGAAAGCGGCTATGAACATGATTATGAAGGGCCGGACGATCTGCCCGCGCACTTCAAGGGCAGCCTTCTCGGCTGCCAGCTGAGTCTGCCGGTCCGAGACGGGCGACTGGCAATGGGCACCTGGCAGGGTGTCTACCTGGGCGAGCACCGCGACCAGGGCGGTGCGCGCAGGATTCTGGCGACCTTGCACGGCGAGGCGCCCTGAAAATTTTCCGGCAGCGTTAGAAAGCTGGCGCAGCTGGGCTATAACTAACCTGCTTTGGCAAGGCATGAGGTAGAACATGAGCGACGAAGAACTGGAACAAGACGAGCTGGAAGCGGCCGACGAGGATGACGGCGAAGAGCTGGCTGCAGCCGATGATGGCGACAGCGACGACGAAGGCGAGGTAGCTGCCCCCTCCGGGAAGGGCAAGGCCAAGGCCGCGGTCGAAGTCGAAGAGATGCCCAGCATCGAAGCCAAGCAGAAAGAGCGTGACGCCCTGGCCAAGGCGATGGAAGAGTTCCTGGCCCGTGGCGGCAAGGTGCAGGAGGTCGAACCGAACGTGGTAGCCGACCCGCCGAAGAAGCCGGACAGCAAGTACGGCAGCCGCCCCATCTGAGGTCGGCATCCGTCTAGAGAGCCCGCTGACTGGCGGGCTTTTTCATGGGCGATGGAATGTGAGGGAGAGGTTGGGGCGGGCTCTTTCTGGTGAAGGGGCGATTTCAATCGCCAAGGGCGGCGAAGCAGCCCCATGACGCCCCGCTGGCAGGCCTGCGGCCTGCTTGGCGAATGAATTCGCCCCTACAGGATTCCGGTGGGCCTGGACGTGTGATGGCCGACGCTCAATGCCACCTGGCCCAGCGCGCCAGCATCTCGGGCAGTTCCCGCAGGCTGGTGATCTCGGCGTCCGGCAACTGGTCGCCGCTCCATTCCTTGCCCAGCGGATTGAACCAGATGGCGCGCAGGCCGGCGCGGCGGGCGCCCTCGATGTCGTCGGCCGGGTGGTCGCCGATGTGCACGGCTTCCCCGGGGGCGACTCCCCCGCGCTTCACGGCCTCGAGGAAGGGCATGGGGTCCGGCTTGCCGATGCCCAGTTCCTCGGCGCAGAGGGCGAACTTGAAGTAGTCGGCCAGGCCCAGGCGGCGCACGTCGGCGTTGCCGTTGGTGATCACGCCCAGGCTGTAGCGGTTGGCCAGGCGCTCCAGGGTGGGCACGGTGTCGGGGTAGAAGGTGATGCGGTGACGCGCCTGGAGCATGGCCTGGAAGGCGCCTTCGGCCAGGTCGATGGCGTCTTCGCTGCTGTAGCCGACGCCTTCCAGTGCCCGGCGCAGGGTGCGCCGGCGCAATTCGCTGAGGCGGTGCTTGAGGCTGGGCTCGGCGGCCAGGACGTCGGCGCGAATCGCCCAGAGGTGTTCCACCGGCAGGGCGCCTAGGGCCGGGGTGTGTTCCATCAGCCAGTCGCGCATGGCCGTTTCGGCGCCTTCGATCACCGGGCGGTTGTCCCAGAGGGTGTCGTCCAGGTCGAAGGTGATCAGCTGGATGCTCATTCGTCCGCTCCGCGTCGCTTGGCTCTTGGGTGGGCCTTGTCATAGACCGAGGCCAGGTGCTGGAAATCCAGATGGGTGTAGATCTGGGTAGTGGAGATGTCGGCGTGGCCGAGCAACTCCTGCACCGCCCGCAGGTCCTGGGATGATTCCAGCATATGGCTGGCGAAGGAATGCCGCAGCATGTGCGGATGCAAATGCTGGCCCAGTTCACGAACCCCGGCCTGGCGCACACGCAGCTGGATGGCACGTGGCGTCAGGCGGCGGCCCTGCTGGCTGACGAACACCGCCGGTTCGCCCGGCCGGGCCGCGGCGCGCAGCGGCAGCCATTCTTCCAGCGCCTCGCGCGCCTTGCTTCCCACCGGCAGCTCACGGGTCTTGTTGCCCTTGCCGCGCACCCGCACCAGGCCGGCGGCGAGGTCGAGGCCGTCGAGATCGAGGCCGACCAGCTCGGACAGGCGCAGGCCGGATGAGTAGAAAAGCTCCAGCATGGCCTGATCGCGGCGGGCGATGAAGTCGTCTTCCACGGCGCCATCCAGCAGTTGCTGGGCGCGATCGGCGTCCAGCGCGCGGGGCAGGCGGCGGGCGCCCTTGGGCGCGGCGAGGCCGTTGGCCGGGTCGTGGCGGCAGCGGCCCTCGCGGACCAGGTACTGGTAGAGGCCGCGCACCGCCGAGAGCAGGCGGGCCAGGCTGCGGCTGGACAGGCCGTCCTGGTGCAGCCGCGCGACGAAGCTACGCAGCGTGCGCACGTCCAGGTCCTGCCAGTCGGCGATGGCGTACTTCTCGCAGAGGGCGCGTACCTTGAGCAGGTCCCGATGGTAGCCGTCCAGGGTATGCGCCGAGACCTGGCGCTCGCTGCGCAGGTGGTTCAGGTAGGCATCCAGGTCGGCTTGCATGGGACTTCCTTGGGATGCGCGGCGGGTTATCTCACCGAACGCAGGGGAGTGGCGAAGCGCGGCAACACGCGGGACAGGACTTCGGCGATGTAGCCGAGGAACAACGTGCCCAGGGAGCTCTTGTAGTGCTGCGGGTCCGGACTGCCGATGGCCAGTACGCCGTGCAGCCCCTGGTGGGTCAGGCTGACCACGGCGGCCGAGCCGACCTGGTCGCGCTCATCACTGCCGAAGAGGAATTCCAGCTCATGGCCGCGCAGCACGCCGCAGATGGTCTTGCCGCCCGTCAGCAGGCCGCCGATGCTCTGGTGCGCCTCGGCGGCGGTGACGCTGCGGCCCACCGGCAGGGCGTTCTCGCTGAACAGGATGAGGCTGACGAAGGGCACCTGGAATTCATGGCGCAGGCTGTCTTCCACCGCGCCCACCACTTCCTCCAGGCTGGAGGCGTCGAGCAGGTCGAGCACCAGGCGACGGGTCTTGTCGAACAGCCGGTCGTTCTCCCGCGCGACATCCATCAGCTGCGACAGGCGATGGCGCATCTCGATATTGCGTTCGCGCAGCAGCTTGATCTGGCGTTCCACCAGGGACACGGCATCACCCGGTTGGTGGGGGATGCGCATTTCCGGAATCAGCTCATCGTGATGGACGAAGAACTCCGGATGGTGGCGCAGGTAGGCGGCCACCGTTTCGGCATCGAGGTGTTGCGGCTGGTCCTGGTGCTGGTCGGTCATAGGCGAACCTGTCCTTCGAATACGCGGACGGCGGGTCCGGTCATCATTACGGGGTGCCCGGGGCCGGCCCACTCGATGGAGAGCCGACCGCCCGGCAGCTCGAGCTGCACCGGGGAGTCCATCCAGCCCTGGCGGATAGCTGCCACCGCGGCGGCGCAGGCGCCGGTGCCGCAGGCCTGGGTTTCCCCGGCGCCACGTTCCCAGACGCGCAGTTTCGCCTGCTGGCGGTCGATGATCTGCAGGAAGCCGACGTTGACCCGCTGCGGGAAGCGCGGATGGTGTTCCAGCTGCGGGCCCAGGCTGTGCACCGGCGCCGTGGCGACGTCGTCCACCCGCAGCACGGCATGGGGGTTGCCCATGGAGATGGCCGCGAGCTCGACGGTCTGGCCGTCCACCTCGACCGGGTAGCTGAGGGCCTCGGCGTCGGCGACGAAGGGAATCTGCTGCGGGACCAGGCGCGGCGGGCCCATGTCCACGGTGACCTGGCCGTCCGGCCGGACATCCAGTTCGATGATGCCGCCCTTGGTTTCGACGCGGATGCGCTTCTTCACCGTCAGGCGTTTGTCGAGGACGAAGCGGGCGAAGCAGCGGGCGCCATTGCCGCACTGTTCCACTTCCGAACCGTCGGAATTGAAGATGCGGTAACGGAAGTCGACGTCCGGATTGGTCGGCGCCTCGACTATCAGCAACTGGTCGAAGCCGATCCCCGTATGGCGATCGCCCCATTGCTTGGCGTGCTTGGGCTGGATATGGGCGTGCTGGCTGACCAGGTCGAGGACCATGAAGTCGTTACCGAGGCCGTGCATCTTGGTGAAGCGCAATAGCATGGCTGCGCCCTCACTGCGGCAGCAGGCTTTCGCCGGCGTAAAGGTCTTCGATCGTTTCGCGGCGGCGCACCTCGAAGGCCTGCTCGCCATCCACCAGTACCTCGGCGGCGCGGCCGCGGGTGTTGTAGTTGGAGCTCATCACGAAACCGTAGGCGCCGGCGGAACGGACCGCCAGCAGATCGCCCTCGGCCAGCACCAGGTCACGCTCGCGGGCGAGGAAATCGCCGGTTTCGCAGATCGGGCCGACCAGGTCGTAGGTGCGCTCGTCGCCGGCATGGGGCTGCACCGGCACCACATCCATCCAGGCGTCGTAGAGCGCCGGACGGATCAGGTCGTTCATGGCCGCATCGATCACGGCGAAATCCTTGTGTTCAGTGTGCTTGAGGTATTCCACCTGGGTCAGCAGCACCCCGGCGTTGGCGACTATGGAGCGGCCCGGCTCGAACAGCAGTTCCAGCTTGCGGCCCTGCAGGCGCTGGCGCACGGCCTGGATGTAGTCGCCGGGCAGCGGTGGCTGTTCGTCGCGGTAGCGCACGCCGAGGCCGCCGCCCAGATCCAGGTGGCGGATGGCGATGCCGCGCGCGCTCAGGCGGTCGATCAGCGCCAGCAGGCGGTCGAGGGCATCGAGGAAGGGCTCCAGGCTGGTGAGCTGCGAGCCGATATGACAATCGACGCCGATCACCTCGAGGTTCGGCAGGCTGGCGGCCTGGGCATAGACGGCTTCCGCTTCGTCGATGGCGATACCGAACTTGTTTTCCTTCAGGCCCGTGGCGATGTAGGGGTGGGTACCGGCATCCACGTCCGGGTTCACCCGCAGGGAAACCGGGGCCTTCACTTCCATGGCTGCGGCCACGTTCTGCAGGCGTTCCAGCTCGTTGCGCGACTCGACGTTGAAGCAGTGCACGCCGGCTTCCAGGGCGCGGCGCATGTCGTCACGGGTCTTGCCGACGCCGGAGAAAACGATGCGCTCGGGCGCGCCACCGGCGGCCAGGACCCTTTCCAGCTCACCGCTGGAGACGATGTCGAAGCCCGCGCCGAGGCGCGCCAGCAGGTTCAGCACACCGAGGTTGGAGTTGGCCTTGACCGCGTAGCAGACCATGCCCGAGGTGCCGGCCAGGGCATTGGCGTAGGCCTGGTAACCGGCCTCGATGGCCGCGCGGGAATAGACGTAGGTGGGCGTGCCGAAACGGGCGGCGATATCGGACAGCGCTACGCCTTCCGCGAACAGCTCCCCGTCGCGGTAAGTGAAAGCGTCCATGGCTGTTCCCCCGATCAGCGGATGTACACGTCTTTCTGGTGTTCTTTCGCCGCTTTCTCGTCGTCGGGCATGTAGAGCGGGCCTTTCTGGCCACAGCCGGCCAGCAGACAGGCGGCGGCGAGCAGGGCGACGAAGGGGGCGTGAAGTCGCTTCATGACGGAGTCCTTGCAGAAAACGTGAATTGTTCCGGAGTATACCGACCCCCCGACGCCTTGCCTATTCGCCGGAGTTCCCGTCCGGCGTGGCCTGCGGGCCTCTGCGGGGCTGGCATTGACGGCTGGAAAAGGAGCTTCCATGGACCACGCCGCATCCCTTGTCGGCTCGGTCTCGGTCGCCCGTCTGCCCGCGCTATCCTTCAGCCAACTGGACCGGACAGCGCCTCGGCGAGTACCGTCGCACCCCACATTCCATGCCCTGAGGTAGAACCCGATGACTTTGAGCGAAGCCCAATTCCACGACCTGGTCGATGCCGCCCAGGCACTGGTGGAGGACGCATTCGACGACAGCGACCTGGACCTGGACCTGGAAAACAGCAGCGGCGTGCTCACCGTGCGCTTCGAGAACGGCAGCCAGGTGATCCTCAGCCGCCAGGAGCCGCTGCGCCAGCTCTGGGTGGCGGCGCGCTCGGGGGGCTTCCACTTCGACTATGACGAAACCAGCGGCCGCTGGATCTGTGACAGCAGCGACGAGCCCCTGGGCGAGCTGCTCAGTCGTGTGACCCGCGAACAGGCGGGCGAAGACCTTGAGTTCGACGAGCTCTGACAGCGCGCCTGCCGCCCGCCATCCGTCGCCCTGCGTGCGCCGCTGCTGCCTGGATGATGCCGATGTCTGCGTCGGCTGTGGCCGGACCCTGGCGGAAATCTGCGAGTGGAACCAGGCCAGCGACCCGCGCCGCCGCGAGATATGTGCTGCCGCCCTGCAGCGGCGGCGTCTGACGCCCGGCTGACCGGGCGGTCTTGCCAATGGTCGCCGGGCTGACGTACTGTCGGGCTTCCGGGCGTGTTGTCCGGATGGACAGATTCAGAAACCCCGCCTTCGGGCGGGGTTTCGCTTTTTTCGCAACTTGCACAAGGAGTCGCGCCTTCGCCATGAACACTCATCCGCCCATCACCATCACCCGTCTCGACCTGCAACGTCTGGAGCGCCTGCTCGACAGCCTGGAGGAGTTCGGCCCCGCCGCCGAGGCGCTGGAGCGCGAGCTGGCGCGCGCCCAGGTGGTAGGCCATGAGGAAGTTCCGCCGGGCGTGGTCACCATGAATTCCCGCGTGCATTGCCGGGAGGAAGGCAGTGGCAAGGACTACCACCTGACCCTGGTTTACCCGGAGGACGCAGGTGGCGAGGGCAAGGTGTCCATCCTCGCTCCGGTGGGTAGCGCGTTGCTCGGCCTGTCCGTCGGCCAGCATATCGACTGGCCGGTGCCGGGCGGCAAGACCCTCAAGCTCACCCTGCTGGATGTCGAGTACCAGCCCGAAGCGGCCGGCGAGTACGCTCGCTGAACCGCACGACCTTGTAGGGGCGATTTCAATCGCCAAGCGGACCGCAGGTTCGCCCTTCGAAATTTGCATGGGGCGGCTACGCCACCCTTGGCGAATGAATTCGCCCCTACAGGACAGAGGCCGGCGGTTTAGCTCTGCAGGATGGGTAGAGCGGAGCGAAACCCATGCTGTCGGATCGATGGGTTTCGCAAGCTCTACCCATCCTACGGGTCCTACGGGCTGTCCGAATCAGTGGACTGTGGGAGCGATTTCAATCGCGAATGAATTCGTTCCCACAGGACTCAGCCGTCGCGCAACGCCCGGTTCAGCCGTTCTTCCAGTTCGACCTTGTAGCGCAGGTAGTGGACTGTCTGCGCCCGGCCCTTGCCTGGCACCCGCGACAGGTCGAGGTCGGTGATGTAGCAGGGATAGCGCTCCGGCACGCGGCGCTGCGCGAGGATGTGCCGGGCCACGGCGGCGAACAGGCCGGCACCGTATTCCAGTTCGGAGAATTCCCGGTGGTTGCAGTAGAGAGTCACGCGGACCAGGCCCTGGTCGGCCGGCTCGACTATCGCCTGCACGTCATAGAAGGGATGGCTCACCGCCGCCGAGGGTGCTGCGCGGCGCTCCAGCTGGCGGCCCTGGCGCACCACCTCGTAGTAGAGGATTTCCGCTGCCAGGGGAGCCTGGGGGCTGTCCAGGGGGAGCAGGGCGTTGCGCCGGTAGAGCAGTGACTGCAGAAAACGGTGCAAGGGCGTCAGCAGGCTCTGCTCGTCATGAAAGGGCAGGCGCTGGCGCCACAGCGCGTTGTGTTCATCCAGCAGGCTGATCTCGGCGCTGTCGCCATCCTGCCGATAGAACACCTGAATGCAATCGGGCCGGCCCAGCGGCAGGATCAGCGCCAGGTCCTGGTCCTGCAGGGCGTGGCGGTCCAGTTGCAGCGGGCTGTAGCCCGGCAGGTCACGGCCCAGGTGTTCCACCAGCGCCGGCAGGTCCGCCAGGCTGGCGTGGCTGACCTGGCCCGGTTCCAGCTGCAACACGTGGAAGCGCTGGCGGACCTGCAGCAGGAAGCGCGGTACGCCCGCGGCGCCGAGCATCTTCCCGGCATCGCCGAACAGCTCCTCCACCCGTTGGCCGATGGCCTGGGCGCGATTGCGGCAGAAGCAGCGCACCCGCAGCCCCGGTTGGGCGCCGTCGGCGGGCAGGCCGTTGAGGTAGTCGCGCAGGCAGGAGAGCAGGGCGTCGGGGCCTGCGTAGCGTCGCACCAGCATTTCGTTCCAGCTGTTCAGGGTCACCTGGTCGATGGTCTGCACCAGGTTCTCGCGCACGCCGGAATAGCCCAGTGCATCCGTACGTTCGCTGATCAGGTGCAGGTTCTTCTGGCTGTGCTGCTTCAGCGGGTCGATGCCGACGTTCACCAGCAGCAGCACTTCGGCCGGTGCGCCGGTCCGCAGCAGGGCGTTCTCGTCCACCTGGCCGAGGGGCTGGGGAAAGGCTTGCTGCAGGCTCGCCAGCAGGTTGGAGAGTTCGGGCTCGGTGAGGTCGCTGGTGCCGGGGTGCAGGGAAATGCGGGTGCCGGCGTCGATCACGCCGTTGCGGTGGCACCAGGCGAGCAGGGCGATCAGTTCGCGGCTGCGCTTGAGCGGGGCGAAGTCCTGCCATTCCTGGACGTTCAGGCTGCCGGAGAAGAGCCCCCACTGGGTCTCGCCATCGGCTTCCGGGCTGGGGTACTGCACCAGGGTCAGGGTGTCTTCGGCGATGTCCGGGGCAATGCCGGGGTTGATGAACTCCACCTTGCCCGCCTTGCGCTCGAAGGCGGCATAGAGGCGCCGCCCGAGCACGCCCAGGTCGCGGCTGCTGAGAGTTCCTCTGGCCTGTTCGCTGCGGGCGAACTGGGACAGGAAGCGGTAACTGTAGGTCAGCTCATTGACCAGCGCGCGGCGCTCGGCGAGCACCTGGCGTACTTTCCACTGGCTGCGGCTGTCGAGCATCGCCAACTGGCGGTGCGGCCAGCGCCATTCGGCGGTCAGGCGCTCCAGCAGGAGACGCTGCCAGCTCTTGCTGCGCTTGCGCGGCGGCCGGCTGAGCTTCTTGTTCACCTTCAGGTAGAGACAGCGGCGGATCAGCTCGAGGCGCTCGGTTTCGCCGCGCCCGCGCAGGTACTCCTCCAGGCGGCGGTAGACCACCATGTAGGGGTCCAGCTCGTCGAGGTCGAGGCGATTGGCGTAGACAGCTTCCTTGAAGCGCAGGGACAGGCAGGCCACTTGCGGATGCTCGCTGGCGTAGACCTCGGTGAGCAGCAGCTTGAGCACCGATTTGTAGGGCGACTCGATGCCCTTGTACAGCTGCCACATGCTGGCGCCGATGAATTCTCCGGGCGGAATGTGCGCCAGGTGACCGAGGTCGAGCACTTCCTCGGCGCGGATGAAGCGCTTGTCCAGCAGGGTGCGGCTGTACTCGGCGTAGCGCGCTTCCTCGTACACCGGCACCAGCCACCAGAGCGGCGTACGCCCGGCGAGCCAGATCGCGGTGCGGTAGAACTCGTCCAGCAGCAGGTAGTGCTGGGTCGTGCCGCAATCGTCCGAGGTCAGCCGCGCCTCGCGGTCCCCCTGGGTGAAGCGGGTCGGCTCGATCAGGAAGAAGTGCGCCTCGGCGCCCTGGCTGGCGGCCCATTCTTCGAGTGCGCTGCACTTGCGCTGCAGTTCGGTGATTGCGCCGGGACCCAGGTCCGACGCGTGGCAAACCCAGATGTCCATGTCGCTCTGCTCGGCCTGGGCGATGGTACCCAGGCTGCCCATCAGGAACAGGCCGTGGATCGGCGAGGGTTGCGGGCCGCGACGGGGTTTGTAGGCGAAGGAGCGGGTCAGGCGCTGGACTTCGGCGAGCAGCTCGCCATCGGGTTCATAGCTGGCGACCCCGGCCGGCGCGGTAGCGGAAATGTAGCCGGGCAGCAGCGGATGATTGACGTGGAACAGTAGCGGCAGCAGCTTCAGGACCAGCTGCTGGCGCGTGGACAATGCCTGCATGGCGCGGTCCAGGCGGCCGTCATTGACCTTGAGGAAGCGGGCGCGCAGCTGCGCGAGGACCTTGCGGTCGATGCCGTCGTCGATATCCGGGCGGATTTCCTGGGTGCGCGTCATGCTCTGTACTGGTCCCGATGCAGGCGGCCTGCCCGGTAGCCTTGGCTGCCGGCAGGCCTCCGCATTGTATCGCCCGCGATGTCGCCGACTTGAGCGGCAACGGAATCAGGCGGGTTCGGGTTGGAGGATGGTGCGCAGGGCCTGGACGTGTTCGGCGGCGTCGAGACCAAGGCTGGTCAGGTAGCCGCCGTCGGCCTGGGTGATAAGGCCTTTCTGGTGCAGTCGCATCACCGCGGCCTGGGCCTTGGGATTGGCGCTGTTGTGGACCTTGATGCCCTCCTGGGTGTTGTCCAGGTTGAACAGGGCCAGCAGTTCGAATTCGGCGATGAGTTCGGGGGTGAAGACCATGGTCGCTCCTTGTTCTTGTCGTACTGCGGAGGTCGGCGGATGCCGGCCGGAGTCATGGGGATGTAGGCGAGGTCAGGCCTGATCTTCCGGCAGGTCCGGCAGCGCCCGCAAGGCCTTTTCGTACCATTCGTTGTCGAAGGGCCGGTCGGCCGCGAGCATGGCGTCTATCTCGTGGGCCAGCACCAGCGCCATCAGCTGGAGGATTTCCTCGCGCTCGTAACCCACCAGGGTCAGCTTGTTGAAGGTGGCGCGGGCGGCAGGCGGCTCGCCGGCCTCGATCTGGTTCTCGATGGCCTGGATCAGGGTGGCTTCGGCGAAGGCTTCTTCGCCGTCATCAATGTCGTCGGTCATGGCGGGGTTCCTGTCATCGGCGAAGCCGGGCGGCGCATGCAGGCGCCGCCCGGTGGGCGGTCAGCGCGCGGCGAGCAGGTCCTTGCCGCGCTGGACGGCGGCACGCACCTGGTTCGGCGCAGTGCCGCCGATGTGGTCGCGGGCGTTGACCGAGCCTTCCAGGGTCAGCACGGCGAAGACGTCGTCGCCGATCTGGTCGCTGAACTTGCGCAGCTCGTCCAGGCTCATCTCGGCCAGGTCCTTGCCGGTGTCCACGCCGTACTTCACTGCATGGCCGACGATTTCGTGGCAGTCGCGGAAGGGCAGGCCCTTGCGCACCAGGTAGTCGGCGAGGTCTGTGGCGGTGGAGAAGCCGCGGCGGGCCGCCTCGCGCATGATCTCGCGCCTGGGCTTGATGGCCGGGACCATGTCGGCGAAGGCGCGCAGGCTGTCGCGCAGGGTGTCGGCGGCGTCGAACAGCGGTTCCTTGTCTTCCTGGTTGTCCTTGTTGTAGGCCAGTGGCTGGCCCTTCATCAGGGTCAGCAGGCCGGTCAGGGCGCCGAACACCCGGCCGGACTTGCCGCGCACCAGTTCGGGCACGTCGGGGTTCTTCTTCTGCGGCATGATCGAGGAGCCGGTGCAGAAGCGGTCGGGCAGGTCGATGAACTGGAACTGGGCGCTGGTCCAGAGCACCAGCTCTTCGGAGAAGCGCGACAGGTGCATCATCGCCAGGGAGGCGGCGGCGCAGAATTCGATGGCGAAGTCACGGTCGGACACGCCATCCAGGGAGTTGCCGCCGACGGCGTCGAAGCCCAGCAGCTGGCAGGTGATCTCGCGCTGGATCGGGTAGGTGGTGCCGGCCAGGGCGGCCGAGCCCAGCGGCATGCGGTTGACCCGCTTGCGGCAGTCCACCAGGCGCTCGTGGTCGCGGCTGAGCATTTCGAACCAGGCCAGCAGATGGTGGCCGAAGGTCACCGGCTGGGCGGTCTGCAGGTGGGTGAAGCCGGGCATGATGGTATCGGCTTCCGCCTCGGCCAGACCCAGCAGGCCCTGCTGCAGGCGGGTTATTTCACCGAGGATGGTGTCGATTTCGTCGCGCAGCCAGAGGCGGATGTCGGTGGCCACCTGGTCGTTGCGGCTACGCCCGGTGTGCAGCTTCTTGCCGGTGACACCGATGCGGTCGGTCAGGCGCGCCTCGATGTTCATGTGCACGTCTTCCAGGTCCACGCGCCAGTCGAAGCTGCCGGCCTCGATCTCGCCCTGGATCTGTTTCAGGCCGTCGATGATGGCATCGCGTTCCGCCTCGCTGAGCACACCGACCTGTGCCAGCATGGTGGCGTGGGCGATGGAACCCATGATGTCGTGGCGGTACAGGCGCTTGTCGAAGTCAACGGACGCGGTGAAACGGGCGACGAAGGCGTCGACGGGCTCGCTGAAGCGGCCACCCCAGGACTGGTTGGTCTTGTCGGTGCTCATGGGTTCACTCGATGCGGAAGGTGAAAGAAAGCCGATGGGCCGGAAAATACCGTCGATAATAACAGTGTTGCCGGAAAAACCGGCGCGGCCTGTCCGGTCGGGGGCGAGGCAGTTTGCCGGGGTCTTCACGGAAGTGCCGCGGGATTGATGGTTCAGTACAGGCTTTTGCCCGGCGGCCCCGGCTTGTCGCCTGCCGGGCCTTTGGGGATGTGTCCGGGATGCAGCAGAGCCTGACCAAGAAAGCGCGTTCGAAAAGCGCCAACGACGACTTCTTCCTGCCCGAGCTCTGCCTGCCCGAGGCCCTGCTCGGGCTGGTGCTGCTGGCGGAACTCCTGGTGCTGGTACTGGTGCTGGCCGAGCCCATGCTGCCCAGCTTCAACTGGGTGCGCCTGGCGCTGACCTCGCTCTTCGTGCAATGGATAGTGCTGCTCTCCGCCGCGCTGCTGTGCCAGCTGCGGCCCTTGCTGGCGCGCCTGCGCGCCTCCCTGGCCGGCGGCCTCTGCTGCGCCCTGGTGGTTGGGCTGACCCTGGCCGGCACCGCGGTGGCGGACTACTTCGACCTGGGCGGGCCGCTGCCGCGCGACGGCGAGGTCAATCTCTACCTGCGCCATGGCCTGATCAGCCTGATCATGTCGACGCTGCTGCTGCGCTATTTCTACCTGCAGAGCCAGTGGCGCAAGCAGCAGCAGGCCGAACTCAAGGCGCGCATCGAGTCCCTGCAGGCGCGCATCCGTCCGCATTTTCTCTTCAATAGCCTGAACAGCATCGCCAGCCTGGTGGTGATCGATCCGGACAAGGCGGAGCAGGCGGTGCTCGACCTGTCCGACATTTTCCGTGCCAGCCTGGCCAAGCCCGGCACCCTGATCGATTGGGGCGAGGAACTGGAGCTGGCGAAACGATATCTCTCGATCGAGCAATATCGTCTCGGAGAACGGCTACAGTTGGAGTGGCAGGTGGAAGAAGTACCGGAAGATCTGCCCATCCCCCAGTTGACGCTGCAGCCCTTGCTGGAGAACGCCCTGATCCATGGCATCCAGCCGCGCATCGAAGGGGGGCTGGTACGAATCGAAGCGGATTATCGCGAAGGCATGTTCCGCCTCTGCGTGAGCAACCCTTACGAGGAGGTCCAGGGGCAGTCGCCCTCGCGTGGTACCCAGCAGGCTCTGCGCAATATCGACGCGCGCCTGACGGCACTTTTCGGGCCGCGGGCAAGTCTCAGCGTGGAGCGCCGTGACGGCCGCCACTTCACCTGTCTACGCTATCCTTGTGCGAGACTCACGCAGGAAGCCCGTGCGATATGAATGTCCTGATCGTCGACGATGAACCCCTAGCCCGCGAGCGCCTCAGCCGCCTGGTTGGCGACCTCGAGGGGTACCGTGTCCTGGAGCCTGCCGCCAGCAATGGCGAGGAGGCACTCACCCTGATCGACAGCCTCAAGCCGGATGTGGTCTTGCTGGACATCCGCATGCCCGGCCTGGACGGGCTGCAAGTGGCGGCCAGGCTATGCGAACGCGAGGCGCCGCCGGCGGTGATCTTCTGCACGGCCCATGACGAGTTCGCCGTGGAGGCCTTCCAGGTCAGCGCCGTCGGCTACCTGGTCAAGCCAGTGCGCTCCGAATCCCTGGCCGAGGCGCTGAAGAAGGCGGAGCGTCCCAACCGTGTGCAACTCGCTGCGCTGACCCGCCCCGCTGCGGTCAGCGGGAGCGGTCCCCGAAGCCACATCAGTGCCCGCACCCGGAAAGGGATCGAACTGATTCCCCTGGACCAGGTGATCTTCTTCATCGCCGACCACAAGTACGTGACCCTGCGCCACGAACACGGCGAAGTGCTGCTGGACGAGCCGCTCAAGGCGCTGGAAGACGAGTTCGGCGAGCGATTCGTGCGCATCCACCGCAACGCCCTGGTGGCGCGCGAGCGCATCGAACGCCTGCAGCGCACCCCTCTGGGGCATTTCCAGCTCTACCTCAAGGGCATGAACGGGGAAGCCCTGACGGTCAGTCGCCGCCATGTCGCCGGCGTACGCAAACTGATGAACAACCTGTAGCGGGCTGCCGCCAGTCGGCCCGCTTTCCGTCCATTGCGTTTATTCGCAAGCCGGTGTCGTTCCGCGACAACCGCCCGCGCCCCCGCAAAGCGCGGGCCTGTTATGATTCCGGACATCACCGTTTCCGGAAGTGATCATGTCCCGCGAGATCCGCATCGCCACCCGCAAGAGTGCCCTGGCCCTGTGGCAGGCCGAATATGTCAAAGCCCGCCTGGAAGAAGCCCACGCCGGCATCAAGGTCAGCCTGGTGCCCATGGTCAGCAAGGGCGACAAGCTGCTCGATGCGCCCCTGGCGAAGATCGGCGGCAAGGGCCTGTTCGTGAAGGAACTGGAAACCGCCCTGCTGGAGAACGAAGCCGATATCGCCGTGCACTCCATGAAGGACGTGCCCATGGACTTTCCCGAAGGCCTCGGTCTCTATTGCATCTGCGAGCGCGAGGACCCGCGTGACGCCTTCGTCTCCAACCGTTTCGACAGCCTCGATGCGCTGCCCGCCGGCAGCGTGGTCGGCACCTCCAGCCTGCGCCGCCAGGCCCAGTTGCTGGCCCGCCGGCCGGACCTGAAGATCCAGTTCCTGCGCGGCAACGTGAACACCCGCCTGGCCAAGCTGGATGCCGGCGAGTACGACGCCATCATCCTCGCCGCCGCCGGCCTGATCCGCCTCGGCTTCGAGGATCGCATCCGCTCCTCCATCAGCGTCGAAGACAGCCTGCCCGCCGGCGGCCAGGGGGCCGTGGGCATCGAGTGCCGTACCGCCGACAGCGAGATCCACGCCCTGCTGGCGCCGCTGCACCACCAGGCAACCGCCCTGCGTGTCACCGCCGAGCGCGCGATGAACAAGCGCCTCAACGGCGGCTGCCAGGTGCCCATTGCCTGCTACGCCGTGCTCGAAGGCGACCAGCTCTGGCTGCGCGGCCTGGTGGGCCAGCCCGATGGCGGTCATCTGCTGCGCGCCGAAGCCCGTGCCGCGGCTGTTGACGCCGAGACTCTCGGCGTCAAGGTCGCCGACGATTTGCTGGAGCAAGGCGCCGAGGAAATCCTCAAGGCCGTCTATGGCGAGGCCGGTCACCCGTGACGGGCTGGCGGTTGCTGCTGACGCGCCCCGTCGAGGAGTGCGAAGCCCTGGCCGCTGCCCTGGCCGAACAGCAGGTCTTCAGCAGCAGCCTGCCGCTGCTGACCATCGAGCCCCTCGTGGAATCGCCCGAGCAGCGCGGCATCATCCTCGAGCTCGACCGTTATTGTGCGGTGGTGGTGGTCAGCAAGCCGGCGGCGCGTCTCGGCGTCGACCTGCTCGACCGCTACTGGCCGCAGCCACCGGCCGGGCAGCACTGGTTCAGCGTCGGCGCCGCCACCGGCACCCTGCTGGAAGACTACGGCCTGCCCACATCCTGGCCAGCCGCCGGTGACGACAGCGAAGCGCTGCTGGCGCTGCCGCAATTGGCCGAAGCCCTCTCTGTGCACGATCCCAGGGTGCTCATCATGCGCGGCGAGGGTGGCCGAGAATTCCTCGCCGAGCGCTTGCGCGGCCAAGGCGTAGCGGTCGACTATCTGGAACTCTACCGGCGCTGCCTGCCGGACTACCCGGCGGGCACCCTGGCTCGCCGGGTCGAGGCGGAGCGCCTGAATGGCCTGGTGGTCAGCAGTGGCCAGGGCCTGGAAAACCTCCAGCGCCTGGCCGGCGACGCCTGGGCCGATCTGGCGCGCCTGACCCTGTTCGTACCCAGTCCGCGCGTGGCCGAGCAAGCCATCGACGCGGGCGCGAAGAATGTTGTGGATTGCCGTGGTGCCAGCGCCGCGGCCTTGCTGGCGGCGCTCAGGCAGTATCCGGCGCCGGCCCTCTGATGCGAAGGATGTGGATACGTGAGCGAAGCAGAAGCCCCGAAACAAGAGCAACACACCCTAGCCGCCGAACCCGTCACCCCCGCCACTGCCGCGCCTGCCCCCCGTGGTAACGGCCTGGCCCTGTTCGCCCTGCTGCTGGGCGCTGCCGGCATCGCCGTCGGCGGCTGGGGCCTGTGGCAGGTGCGCAGCCTTGAGACCCGTGATCAGCAGCAGCTCAGCATGGTCGAGGACGCTCGTGGCCAGACCCGTGCCCTGGCCCAGCGCGAACAGCAGCTCACCCAGCGTCTCGAGGAACTGCCCAGTGCCGCCGAGCTGGACGAGCGTCGCCGTTTGCTGACCGATCTCCAGGGCGACCAGCAGCAACTGCGCCAGCGCCTGGAAACCATCCTGGGCGCCAGTCGCAAGGACTGGCGCCTGGCCGAGGCGGAGCATCTGTTGCGTCTGGCCAGCCTGCGTCTCTCGGCGTTGCAGGACATCTACAGCGCGACCGCGCTGGTGCAGGCCGCCGACGATATCCTTCGCGAACAGGACGACCCCGCTGCCTACGCGGCCCGCGAACAGCTGGCCAAGAGCCTGGTGGCCCTGCGCAGCACCCAACAGCCGGATCGCACCGGCCTGTTCCTGCAGTTGGGCGCCCTGCGCGACCAGGCCGCGCAACTCAATCCCCTGGTGCCGGCCTTCGAAGACAAGGGCGGGGTGCTGATGGACATGGCCGCCGAAGGCGATGGTCGCAGCAGCTGGTCCGAGTGGCTGGAGAAGCTCTCCCATTACTTCCGCATCCAGCTCGATGCCGACCAGGACATCAAGCCGCTGCTGGCCGGACAGAGCCTGTCCCAGGTCCGCCTCGCCCTGTCGCTGGCCCTGGAGCAGGCCCAATGGGGTGCCCTGCATGGCCAGACCCAGGTCTACCAGCAGTCCTTGCGCCAGGCTCGTGACGTGCTCAATGGCCACTTCAACGAAGAGAACCCCGACAGCCGCGCCCTGCTGATGCGACTCGACGAACTCGCCGGCCAGCCGGTGGAAGTCCAGGCGCCCGACCTCGCCCCCGCGCTGAGCGCACTGCAGGCCTACCTGCAGCGCACCCCGGGCGCGGCCGCCGCTGAAGCCGGGGAGCCGGATGCCGCCGAGCCGGCCAAGGAGGCCGGCCAATGAAGCGCCTGTTCAAGGTCCTGCTGATCCTCCTGGTGATAGGTGCCGCCGCGACCCTCATCGGCATGGCCGTGGCCCAGCACAAGGGCTATGTGCTGGTGGCCTACAAGGGCTTCCGCTACGAATCCACGCTCTGGGCGACCCTGGCGTTGCTGGCGGTACTCTGGCTCCTGTTCGCCGGCCTGCGCTATCTGCTGCGATTGGTGGTGATGTCTGGTGGGGTGGTCAATCCCTGGTCGCGGCGCAATGCCCGCCGCCGGGCCCGGCTGGCGTCCGAGCAGGGCCTGCTGGACCTGGCCGAGGGTCGCTGGGCGCGGGCCCTGCGCCATCTAAAGCGCGCCGCCGAAGGCGATCCGCAGCCGCTGATCTACTACCTGGGCGCCGCCCGCGCCGCACAGAAGATCGGCCAGACCGAAGAAGCCGAACGGCTGCTGGAGCGCGCCCTGGAGCGCCAGCCCCAGGCCGAACTGGCCATCGCCCTGGCCCATGCCGAACTGCAGCTGGACCGGGGTGAATCGGACCAGGCCCTGGAAACCCTCAAGGCCGTGCAGGAACGTCACCCGCGTCACCACCAGGTGCTGCGCCAGCTGTTGCACCTGCACGAGGTGCGCGACGACTGGGCGTCCCTGGTCGGTCTGCTGCCGACCTTGCGCAAGGAAAAGGCACTGCCGGAAAGCCAGCTTGCCGAACTGGAGTTGCGCGCCTGGAGTGCGCGCTTGCACCAGGCTGGCGAGGAGGGCCTGAACGAGGGCGAAACCGCCCTGCAACCCTTGACGCGTGCCTGGCAGCAGCTATCCGCTGCGCAGCGCAACGAGCCGCGCCTGGTGCTGGCTTTCGCCGAACAGCTGCGCCGCCTGGGCGCCGAGGAAGAGGCCGAGGAAGCCGTACGCAGTGCCATCAAGCGAGGTCACGACGACGCCCTGGTGCGGCTCTATGGCCTGCTGCGCGGTCGCGATCCGGCTCGTCAGCTGCAGACCGCCGAGGGCTGGCTCAAGGAGCATGCCGGCGACGCCACGCTGCTCCTCACCCTGGGCCGCCTGTGCCTGCGCAATCGCCTCTGGGGCAAGGCGCGGGAGTATTTCGAGCACAGCCTGGGCTTGCGCCGCGACCCCGAAACCTGCGCCGAGCTGGCCCGCCTGCTGGCGCAGATGGGCGAGGTGGAACGCAGCAACCAGCTGTTCCAGGAGGGCCTGGGCCTGCTCGACCAGCGCCTGCCGACCTTGCCCTTGCCGGCCGAGAAGATCGCCTGACGGAAGAAGGCCCGGGAAATCCCCGGGCCTTTTTCGTTGCCCTCCTGCACGGTGGCTACAGTTCGTAGATGGGTCGAGCTGCAGAGGGACCTTGCAGGGGCGAATTCATTCGCCAAGGACAGCGCAGCTGTCCCCCGGCCAGTCGGCCGGGCATCGCAGCCTGCGACTCAGTTCGCCTGCGGTCCCACGTAGTCGATGCGGTAAATGGCGCCGGCGTAGTCATCGCTCACCAGCAGTGCGCCGTCCGGCGTCACCAGCACGTCCGCGGGCCGTCCCCAGACATCGCCGTCCTCGAGCCAGCCTTCGGCGAATACGCTCTGGCGCTTCAGGCTGCCGTCCTCATTCAGTTCGACCCGTTTGATGCGGTAGCCGATCTTCTCGCTGCGGTCCCAGGACCCGTGCTCGGCGATGAACAGGTTGTTGCGGTAGTCGGCAGGAAACTGGCTGCCGGTGTAGAAACGCAGGCCCAGCGGCGCCACATGGGGCCCCAGCTTGGCCACCGGGGCGACGAATTCGCTGCAGGGGCGTCCGGAGAATTTCGGGTCCGCCACGTCGCCGGCGTGGCAGTAGGGGAAGCCGAAATGCTGGCCGGGTTTCTCCAGGCGGTTCAGCTCGCAGTCGGGTACGTCATCGCCCATCAGGTCGCGGCCGTTGTCGCTGAACCAGAGTTCGCCGGTTTGCGGGTGCCAGTCGAAACCCACGGTATTGCGTACGCCCCGCGCCACCAGCTCCAGGCCGCTGCCGTCGGCGTTCATGCGGTGGATGGCGGCGTAGACTTCGGGGTCCTCGTCGCAGATGTTGCATGGCGCGCCCACGGGCACGTAGAGCTTGCCGTCGGGGCCGAAGGCGATGAACTTCCAGCCGTGGTGCGTCTTGCGGGGAAAGCCGGCGAACACCACCTCGGGCTCGGGAGGCGAGTCGAGCCGCGACTCTATGTCGCGCAGACGCAGGATCCGGCTGACTTCGGAGACGTAAAGATCACCATCCTTGTAGGCCACACCAACAGGCAGCTGTAATCCGCTGGCAATGGTGCGGACTGTCCCCCTCGCCGGGTCCAGCGCATAGACCTTGCCCGCGGCGTTGCTGCCCACGAAAAGCGTGCCGCGCTTGCCCCAGGCCATTTCCCGGGCATTGGGCAACTGGTCGCTCAGAAGCGTGATGCGAAAGCCCTCGGGAAGTTTGATGCGCTCCAGCGGCAGGGCCGCATCGGCCAGCCAGGGCAGCATGAGCAGGAACAACAGGAGCAGACGGTGCATGGGATTCCCCTCCGGACAGGCAATCTCCTCCAGCCTAGACGGTCGCCTTGAAAGGCCCCTGTCCTTTCCACTACCGTAACGCCCTTCTCGACAATCCAACGGAGCCGCCATGTCTCTGGCCAGCCCGCGTTCACTGTTCCTGCTCGCCTTCCTCGCTTGCGTCGCCGTCATGGGCGGTGCGCTGTATCTCGAGCACGCCCTCGGTCTCGAGCCTTGCCCGCTGTGCATCGTCCAGCGCATTTTCATCATCGCCTTCGGCATCGTCTGCCTGATCGCCGCACTGCATGGCCCGGAGCGCACCGGGCAGCGCGTCTACGCGGTGCTGGCCCTGCTGTTCGCTGCCGGCGGCGCCGCCACCGCCGGACGCCAGGTCTGGTTGCAGAGCGTGCCGGCCGACCAGCTTCCGGCCTGCCTGCCGAGCCTGGATTACATGATGGAAGCCTTGCCGTTCCAGGACATCGTCAAGCTGATGCTGCACGGCACCGCCGATTGTGCGGAAGTGACCTGGACCCTCTTCGGCATGAGCATCCCCGAGTGGAGCCTGCTGGCCTTCGCCGGTTGCATCCTCTTCTCGCTCTACCAGTTGCTGCGCCGCGCCTGAGCGAGCGGGGCGCATGGCGTGCCCACGCGCCTCTGGCACAATGCGCCACCGCCGGTTTCCGCACCGCGTCCTACTGCGCCAACAGGTCGCGCCCCCGCCAGGCCTCAGGCCAGACGGGCCGTGGTCTATCGTTCAAACGCCTGTATGAATTTTTTCCCGCCAGTGCCTTGATGGCACTGCGCGGCGGGCATAATCTGGCCCGCACGCGCCGCCGGAATATTGCCGTTTTAGCGGCGCCTTCCCAAGATCTTGCACCGGTCGACAAAAAACCGTCTCGGAGCAGACGTATAACGGCATTACCGAATTAGGGAAGTGAGGTCGTCACCATGCTCGAAAGTTGCCAGAACGCTCAGGAACGTTGGGGTGGCGTGCACCAGCTGATCGACCGCTGGTTGCAGGAACGCCATGAGCTGGTCCGCGTCTACAGCTCGCTGAGCGAAAAGCCCCAGGCCCCCAGCGCCAACGCAGAAGGGCTGCAAAGGTTTTGTGAGGTCCTGCTGGACTACGTTTCCGCGGGACATTTCGAGGTCTACGAGCAACTGCTCAACGAGGCGAAAGCGTTTGGCGACCAACGCGGCCTCGACCTCGCCAAGCAAATCTATCCGCGCATCGAAGCCATCACCGAAGTCGCACTGGCCTTCAACGACCGCTGCGACAACGGCGATTGCCGTGACCTCAGCCTGAGCAGCGAGCTCAATCAACTCGGGCAGTTGCTCCACGAACGCTTCGAGCTGGAAGACTGCCTGATCGAAGTGCTGCACAACGCCCACCAGGGTCAGGCGCCTCTACCGGCCTGATTCCCTGTCCTGCCGGCACTGGAATCGGGGGAGTCTCGTCCCGCTGAATCCCCGATTCCAGAGCCTTCCTGGCGTTGCCAAGCGGTCGGCGCTGACAGGGTTCCCCGGCCTCGCAGTTCCGGGTCCGGATCGCAACGCGGAACCCTGCACCGGCAATCAGTCGCAGAGCCTGGGCGGGCGGAATGGCGCGGCCTCTGGCGACTCGCGAAACAGGCGACTAGTATGGGCCAAATAACGCCCGCCAGGAGGCATATCATGTCGGCCAAGAAGAAGCCCGTAAGCACCCCGCTGCACCTGTTGCAACAGCTTTCCCACAGCCTGCTCGAACACCTCGAAAAAGCCTGCGCCCAAGCTTCGGTCGACGCCGAAAAGCTGCTGACCAAGTTGGAGAAGCAACGCGGCAAGACCCAGGAGAAACTCCACGCCGCGCGCACCAAGCTGCAGGACGCCGCCAAGGCCGGCAAAGCCAAGGCGCAAGCCAAGGCCAAGGACAGCATCGGCGAACTCGAGGCCATGCTGGACACCCTGAGAAATCGCCAGGCCGAAACCCGCACCTATATCGCCCAGCTCAAGCGTGACTCCCAGGAGAGCCTGAAGCTCGCCCAGGGCGTCGGCAAGGTACGTGAAGCCGCGAGCAAGGCCCTGGGCAGCCGCGAGGCCAAGCCTGCTGCGAAGCCGGCCGCGAAAGCCGTAGCCGCCAAGCCTGCTGCGAAGCCGGCCGCGAAAGCTGCAGCCGCCAAGCCTGCTGCGAAGCCCGCCGCGAAAGCTGCAGCCGCCAAGCCTGCTGCGAAGCCTGCCGCGAGAGCCGCAGCCGCCAAGCCCGCTGCGAAGCCGGCCGCGAAGGCCGCAGCCGCCAAGCCTGTTGTGAAGCCTGCCGCGAAAGCCGCAGCCGCCAAGCCTGCTGCGAAGCCCGCCGCGAGAGCCGCAGCTGCCAAGCCCGCTGCGAAGCCGGCCGCGAAGGCTGCAGCCGCCAAGCCTGTTGCGAAGCCTGCCGCGAAAGCCGCAGCCGCCAAGCCTGCTGCGAAGCCCGCCGCGAAAGCCGCAGCTGCCAAGCCAGCTGCCAAAGCTGCCGCGAAGCCTGCTGCTAAAGCCGCTGCCAAACCTGCAGCCGCCAAGCCCGCTGCCAAGCCGGCTGCCAAAGCTGCGGCCAAGCCCGCCGCGAAGCCGGACACCGCTGCGAAGCCTGCTGCGGCAAAGAAACCGGCTACCAGGCCCGCCGCGAAGAAAACCGCTCCGGCCACGCCGGCTGCCGCCCAGCCCGCCGCTCCGGCAGCGGCCGCCAAACCGGCCGTCGCTGCTCCGGTCGCGCCGACTGCTCCGACCCCCGTTCCGGCCGCCGCACCGGTCACCAGCGTGGCACCGACCGGCAGCAACAGTGCTGCCCCGACCTCGCCGTCGAACTAAAGCGCCAGGGCCGCGACGCGCAAGAGATCGAGCGCGTCGCGGTCAGCTCCTTCCAGCCCTGGACAGCTGCCCAGCAACCAGGCTTCGACCTGCTCCACGCCGGCCCCCGTCCAGCCATCGGTGGCACCTTCCAGCTTTGCCAGCAACTTGCGTTCGGCTTCCAGTTCCAGTGCCTTGATCTGCTCTCGCAGCCCCGCCAGCGCCTGATCGTCCTGCGCCTGTGCCCGCCAGTTCTGGCGCAACGAGCGCAGGGGCTCCACCACCTGTTCCTGCCAGGGCTCGCAAACCTCCTTCAAGCTGTCCAGGCGGGACGCATCGAACGTCGCGCCGCGCCGTCCCAGCCAGCAGGCGGTGAGCAGCAGGCAGACGTCGGCGCCCCCATCCTGCAGGCGCAGGCAGGCCTGCTCGACACCGGGTTCCCCATAGAGGCGCAGGGCAAAAGTCCACAGGTCTGAAGGCATGGCACTCCTCGGGCGGCGGGGCGGCGAAGCTGATAAACTCCGCCGCCATCATGATCCGACTGCAAAATCTCACTCTACAGCGTGGTCCTCAACGCCTGCTAGAAGGCGCCGAGCTGACCCTGCACGCCGGCCAGAAGGTCGGCCTCATCGGCGCCAACGGTGCCGGCAAATCCAGCCTGTTCGCCCTGCTGCGCGGCGAGTTGGGGCCGGATGCCGGCGACTGCCTGCTGCCCGCCGACTGGCGCATCGCCCATATGCGCCAGGAAGTGGACAACCTCGAGTGCCTGGCCGTGGACTATGTGCTCGATGGCGACCAGCACCTGCGCCGTGTGCAGCGTGAACTGGCGGCTGCCGAGGCTGGGCACGACGGCACCGCCATCGCTCGCCTGCACATCGAACTGGACAGCGCCGACGGCTACACCGCCGATGCCCGCGCGCGCAAGTTGCTGGCCGGCCTCGGCTTCACCGCCGAGCAGATGGACCGCCGCGTCGGCGACTTCTCCGGTGGCTGGCGGATGCGCCTGAACCTCGCCCAGGCACTGATGTGCCCGTCCGAGCTGTTGCTGCTCGACGAACCCACCAACCACCTCGACCTCGACGCCATCCTCTGGCTCGAAGAGTGGCTCAAGGGTTATCCCGGAACGCTGCTGCTGATCTCCCACGACCGCGATTTCCTCGATTCGGTGGTGGACAACGTCGCGCATCTCGAACAGCAGAAACTGACCCTCTACCGCGGTGGCTACTCGGCCTTCGAGCGCACCCGTGCCGAACGTCTGGCGCAGCAGCAGCAGGCCTACGAGAAGCAGCAGGCGCAGCGTGCGCACATGGAAAAGTACATCGCCCGCTTCAAGGCGCAGGCGACCAAGGCCCGTCAGGCGCAGAGCCGGATCAAGGCCCTCGAGCGCCTGGAAGAACTGGCGCCGGCCCATGTGGATTCGCCCTTCGACTTCAGCTTCCGCGAGGCCGACAAGATTTCCAGCCCGCTGCTGGACCTGTCCGAAGGCCGACTCGGCTATGGCGACAAGACCGTGCTGCAGCAGGTCAAGTTGCAGCTGGCGCCGGGGGCGCGCATCGGCCTGCTCGGCCCCAATGGCGCGGGCAAGTCGACCCTGATCAAGACCCTCTCCGGCGATCTCGAACCCCTCGGCGGACGCCTCGCCCGCGGCGAGAACCTGGCCATCGGCTATTTCGCCCAGCACCAGCTGGACGCCCTCGACGCCAAGGCCAGCCCGCTGCTGCACCTGCAGCGCCTCGCTCCCGCCGAGCGCGAGCAGACCCTGCGCGACTTCCTCGGTGGATTCGACTTCCGTGGCGACCGCTGCGATGAGGCGGTGGCCAACTTCTCCGGTGGCGAGAAGGCGCGCCTGGCCCTGGCGTTGATCGCCTGGCAGAAGCCCAACCTGCTGCTGCTGGACGAGCCCACCAACCACCTCGACCTGGAAATGCGCCTGGCCCTGACCATGGCCCTGCAGGATTTCGCCGGCGCCGTGCTGGTGGTGTCCCACGACCGCCACCTGCTCAAGAGCACCACCGACGAATTCCTCCTGGTGGCCGACGGCCGCGTGCAGGGCTTCGACGGCGACCTCGACGACTATGCGCGCTGGCTGGTGGACTACCGCGCGCGCCAGGCGCCCGTGGCCAGTGCGCCGGTGAACCCGGACAAGACCGACAAGCGCGCCCAGCGCCAGGCCGCCGCCGCCCTGCGCCAGCAGCTGGCCCCGCACAAGAAGGAAGCCGACAAGCTGGAGAAGGACCTGGGCAAGGTGCATGAGCAGTTGGCCGTCATCGAGGAACGCCTGGGCGATTCCGCCCTCTACGAGGCGGCGCGCAAGGATGAACTGCGTGACCTGCTGGCCGAGCAGGCACGCCTGAAGGGCCGCGAGGCCGAACTGGAAGAAGCCTGGCTCCTGGCCCTGGAAACCCTGGAGGAACTGCAGCGGCAACTGGAGGCCGCGGACTGATGGATGACCTGCAACTCCTGACCGCCTGGAGCGAGCCGCTGATCCGCGCCGCCCAGGTGCTGCTGATCATCCTGCTGGCGTGGCTGGTGCAACGCATCGTCACCCGCGGCATCACCCGCCTCGGCCAGCGTTATCCACAGCTGCCGCCGGAACTGATGATGCCCCTGCGCGGCCTGTTGCGCTGGATGATCCTCGGCAGCGCCTTCATGCTGGTGCTGGAGCGCTTCGGCGTGTCGGCGGAGGTCCTCTGGACCGCCCTGACCGGCTTTGCCGCCGTCGCGGCGGTGGCCTTCTTCGCCATCTGGAGCGTGCTCTCCAACATGTTCTGCGCGGTGCTGATCTTCTCCCTCGGCCCCTTCCGCATGGGCGACCGCGTGGAGGTGGTGGAAAGCGCCGACAAGCAAGGCGTGAAGGGCAGGGTGATCGCCATCAACCTGTTCTACACCACCCTCGAAGACCTCAGCGAAGAGAATCACGGCGCCCTGGTGCAGGTGCCCAACAGCCTGTTCTTCCAGAAGGCGGTACGCCGCTGGCGCTGATGGTACTGTGCAGCGCCGGTGCGAAGGGGTAGGCTCTGCGGCCTGCCCCTTTTTCCTTTCCGAGGTATCCGCCATGGCGCTCGAGACCTGGCTCGCTTTCCTGATCGCCTGCTGGGTGATCAGCCTGTCACCGGGTGCCGGTGCCATCGCTTCCATGTCCTCCGGCCTGCAATACGGCTTCTGGCGCGGCTACTGGAACGCCCTCGGCCTGCAGCTCGGCCTGGCCCTGCAGATCGCCATCGTCGCCGCCGGCGTCGGCGCCATCCTCGCTACCTCGGCCCTGGCCTTCAGCCTGATCAAGTGGTTCGGCGTGGTTTACCTCGTCTATCTGGCGGTCAGGCAATGGAAGGCGCTGCCCAGCGACATGGCCGACGATTCCGCCGAACGCCCCATAGGTCGCCCGCTCACCCTGGTGCTGCGCGGCTTCCTGGTGAACTTCAGCAACCCCAAGGCGATCGTCTTCATGCTCGCCGTGCTGCCCCAGTTCATCGACCCCCACGCACCGCTGGTGGAGCAGTACCTGGTGATGGGCGCCACCATGATCACCGTCGATCTCATCGTCATGGCCGGCTACACCGGGCTGGCCGCCCGCGTCCTGCGCCTGCTGCGCACCCCGCGCCAGCAGCGGGTGATGAACCGCGGTTTCGCCGCCCTGTTCGTCGGCGCCGCGGCGCTGCTGGCCACGGTTCGCCGCGCGCCGGTCTGAGACCCGTGCCTGTCGGCGGGCGCCCGCCCGCCGACGTCCTTCCCGCCCGCCGGACGCTTTCCTGCGCCCGCCGAACCTGCCCGATGCCAGAGGTCCGTCGGACCCTTCCGCAGCCTCTCTCGGCAAAGTGGCGCGATGCGGAATCGCGTTCGGGGGTTGAGCTCGATCGTTAGGAGGGTAACAATTCCACTCCCCATTCTCATTTGAGATTGAATCATGTTCACCATTCCGAGATTCCTCGGCTGGCTGCTGATGCCCCTGCTGGCCGTCTGCAGCTTCAGCCTGATGGCCGACCAGGCCGACGGTGCCGCCCAGGCACTGCACCTGCTCAGCTACATTGGTGCCGATTACCCGGCCACCGTGGTCGATGGCAAGGTCATCGACAGCAGCGAATACCGCGAACAGATCGAATTCCTCGGCGTGCTGCAGGGATTGATCGTCGCTCTGCCGGCCCGTGACGGCCAGAAGGAGCTGGAGCGGGGCGTCGCCGACCTGCACCAGGCCATCGAAAGCAAGCAGGACGGTGCCGCCGTGGCCCGCCAGGCGCGCCAGCTGGCCACCCGGCTGGCGGCGGCCTACGAGGTCAGCCAGGCGCCGCTGATCACTCCCGACCCGGCTCGCGGCGCGCCGCTGTACGCCCAGCACTGCAGTGTCTGCCACGGCGACAGCGGCGCCGGGGACGGGCCGGCGGGCATGGGGCTTGAGCCGCCGCCGGCCAATCTGCGCGACCAGGCGCGGATCGACCGGATGAGCCTCTACGATCTCTACAACACCCTTGGCCTGGGTGTCGAAGGCACCGATATGCCGGCCTTCGCCGACCAGCTGGACGACCGCCAGCGCTGGGACCTGGCCAGCTACGTCGCCGGTTTCAGTGCCGACCCGGCGGCGAAGGGCGAGGCCATCCCCCTGGGTGAACTGGCCGGGCGCACGCCGGAGGAGGTGGGCGCCAGCCAGGGTGCCGCCGCCCAGGCGCTGTTCCGCGCCCAACGTGCCCGGCCGCCGATGCAGCAGCGCGGGCCCGGGGAGCTGATCGGGCATACCCGCGCCACCCTGGAACAGAGCCTCAAGGCCTACCGCGAGGGCGACGCGGAACAGGCCTACGACCTGTCGGTGGCGGCTTACCTGGAAGGTTTCGAGCTGGTGGAAAGCTCCCTCGACAACCTCGACGCCGTGCAGCGCAAGACCACCGAGCGCGCGCTGATGGCCTATCGGCAGGCCCTGCAGGACCGCCAGTCGGTGGGCCAGGCGGCGCAACTGCTGGAGCAGGCCAAGGCCGAGCTGGACAAGGCCGCCGAGTTGCTGGGCGGCGACGGCCTGAGCGGTTCCCTGAGCTTCGTCTCCAGCCTGCTGATCCTCCTGCGCGAGGGGCTGGAAGCCATCCTGGTGCTGGCGGCGATCCTCGCCTTCCTGCGCAAGACCGGCCAGGAGCACTCGGTGCGCAGCGTGCACGTCGGCTGGGGCCTGGCCGTAGTGGCCGGCTTCGCCACCTGGGCGGTGGCGGCCTTCCTGATCGACGTCGGCGGCGCCCAGCGTGAGCTGATGGAGGGCTTCACCGCGCTGTTCGCCTGCGTCATGGTGCTCTGGCTCGGCGTGTGGATGCACGACCGCCGCCATGCCGCCGCCTGGCAGGACTACATCAAGGCGCACCTGCTCGGCAGCAGCGGCCGTTTCGGCTTCGCCACCCTGGCGTTCTTCTCGGTGTACCGCGAGCTGTTCGAAGTGATCCTGTTCTACGAGACCCTCTGGCTGCAGGCCGGCCCGGCCGGCCACGGCATGGTCATCGCCGGCGCGGCGACCGCCCTGGTGCTGCTGGTGGGCCTGGCCTGGGTCATCCTGCGCGGCTCGGCGAAGCTGCCCCTGGGCACCTTCTTCACTGCCAACGCCATCCTGCTCTGCGCCCTTTCGGTGGTGTTCGCCGGCCACGGTGTGGCGGCGCTGCAGGAAGCCGGCGTGCTGGGCACCCGGCCGGTGGCCTTCTTCGAGTTCGACTGGCTGGGCATCCACCCGGACGCCTATACCCTGTCGGCCCAGGGACTGGCGCTGCTGGCCATTGCGGCGCTCTACGGCCGCAGCTGGCTGCGCGAGCGCAGCACGGCGCAGGCCTGAATGGCGGGCGAGGGGTGTAAACTCCTCGCCCTTTCTTCTTATCTGGATGGAAATGCGATGCGCGTCTGGATCGATGCCGACGCCTGCCCCCGGGCGGCCAAGGACCAGGTGATCAAGTTCGCCCTGAAGCGCAAGTTCGAAGTCGTGCTGGTGGCCGGGCAGAGCCAGGTCAAGCCGACCTTCGCCTGCGTGCGCCTGGTGGTGGTGCCCAGCGGTCCCGATGCCGCCGACGATTACCTGGTGGACAACGCGGTGCCGGGAGAACTGGTGATCTGCAGCGACGTGCCGCTCGCCGACCGGTTGGTGAAGAAGGGGGTGGTGGCCCTCGACCCGCGTGGCCGCGAATTCGACGAGCGCAACATGGGCGAGCGCCTGGCGGTGCGCAACCTGCTCACCGACCTGCGTGACCAGGGCCAGATGGGTGGCGGCCAAGCCGCCTACGGCGAAAAGGACCGGCAGGCCTTCGCCAATGCCCTGGATCGGCTGCTGACGAAGCTGAGCCGAGCCTGATCAAGACGCATCGCGTAGGGTGAAAATCCGCGTGGTGGATTTCCACCGACAGGGTGGATAGAAGAGCGCTATTCCCCTACGGAGTCAGCGCTGTAGGATGGGTCGGGCGGCGCCGCGAGCTTGCGAAACCCATCGATCCGGCAGCATGGGTTTCGCTCCGCTCTACCCATCCTACAAACTGATCAAGACGCATCGCGTAGGGTGAAAATCCGCGTGGCGGATTTCCACCGACAGGGTGGATAGAAGAGCGCTATTCCCCTACGGGATCAACCGCAGAGATAGGTGCCGGTGCCCACTGCCACCAGGGTGCCGTCGTCGGCGTGCAGTTCCGAGCGCACTACGGCCACCTTGTTGCCCGAGCGCAGCAGCACGGCGGTGGCGGTGAAATGCCGGCCACGGCCCGGGCGCAGGTAGTCGATGCGCAGGTCGATGGTGCCGAGCTTGGACAGCCGCGACATGCGTTCCGCCGTGGACAGGTGCCGGTGCCGCTCGAAGGCGCCGATCAGCGCCATGGCGCCGCCCACCACGTCCAGCAGGCTGGAAATCACCCCGCCATGGAGGATGCCGTGGACGAAGTTGCCGATCAGTTCGTCCTTCATCGGCAGGTGCATCAGCACCTTTTCGGTGCTCATCTCGCCGAGCCGGATGCCGAGCACCTGGTTGAAGGGGATACGTTCGAAGAAGGCGCGCACGGCGTCTTCGAGTTCAGGTGTAAGGATGAAATCGGTCTGGCTCATGCTGCCTCCTGCGAGCGTCGATGAGCCGACGCTGCCGTACGGGCGGCATGCTGCCAAGGGGCACGGCGGGAGTGTCGGGTGGATTGGCCGGATCGGCACGGAGCGGGCGGACTGCACCGCCCGCTCGAAGACCTCAGTGGGCCAGTTCCAGCACCCGGTCCACCAGCTTGTAGATGCCGGCGGCGGCTTCGCTGATGGATTGCGCCAGCATGTAGGCCGGGGTGGTCACCAGCTTGCGCTTCTCGTCTTCGACGATTTCGCTGACCACGCATTCCACGTGCTGGGCACCCATTTCCGCAAGGGCGGCGGCGGTGCCGGCGTCGTTGCCGATGGTGCAGCTCACGCCCTCGCCATAGATCTTCGCGGCCAGCGCGGGAGCGATGCAGATCAGGCCCACCGGTTTGCCGGCCTCGGCGAAGCCGCGGGCGGCGGCCAGCACCTCGGGCTGCACGGTGCAGTTGGCGCCGCTGATGGCGAAGTCTGAGAGGTTCTTCGCCGCGCCGAAGCCGCCGGGCACGATCAGCGCGTCGAAATCGGCGGCGTCCAGCTCACGCACATCCTTGATCTCGCCGCGGGCGATGCGCGCCGACTCCACCAGCACATTGCGGCTTTCCGGCATCTCTTCGCCGGTGGTGTGGTTGATCACGTGGTGCTGCGCGATGTTCGGCGCGAAGCACTGGACCTTGGCGCCGCGCTGATCCAGGCGCAGCAGGGCGATCACGCTCTCGTGAATCTCCGCGCCGTCGTATACGCCACAGCCGGACAGGATCACGGCAACTTTCTTGGTCATGGACATCTCCAGGTCATTGGGCCGCTCCGAGGTTCTCGCGCAGGAACGCCAGGGCGCGTCGCTGGGCATCCTCGGCCAGGCCGGGTTGGTAGGTATTCAGATCGCTGCGCTGGTCGAAGACGTGGTCGGCCTCGCCGTACTGCACCAGCTCAAGGCGCTGGCCGTCCAGGCTGTCGAGGGCCGAGAGGCATTGCTGGTGGTCGGTGATATGGTCCTTGCCGCCGAGGAACATCAGCACCGGTGTGGGGTGCTCCAGACCTGCGCGCAGGTGGGCGGGGAAACCGCAGTAGGGGTAGTAGGTGATCACGCCGCGCACGCCGGCCAGCGCCCCCTTGCCGGTGGCGGGGAAGCCGTGGCCGGCGCTGCCGTCGTAGGAGAGTGCGTCGAGTATGGTCCAGCCACCATGGGAGTAGCCCAGCAGGGCCAGCCTGCCACTGTCGATGGCGGGATTCCTGCGGGCCAGCGCCAGGGCCGCGTAGACGTCGATGGCGCGCTCGTTGCCCCACAGCTGCTTGCCGTCGCACACCGGGTGCCAGTCCTCGATGCCGCGGGCCTTGTTGCTGTCGACGAAGAGTGCCGCATAGCCGGCGGGCAGCAGCCAGGCCTTGACGTTGCGCACGAAGCCGGGGTTCTGGCCATTGCAGCCGTGGAACACCAGCACGGTGGGGAAAAGCCCGGTGCCTTCCGGGGTGAAGAGGCTGAGGTGAGGCGCCAGGCGCTGCTCCGCCGCGGCCAGGTCGACTGTCTGCGGCAGGAGGGCGGCGCGATAGGGAAACAGGCCGAGCAGGGCGGCGCAGGCCAGGAGGAGCAGGGCGATCAGGGCGGGTTTGAGGAATCTGCGCATGCTGTCGTCATAGGCCGCTTGGGTTGGCGCGCCATGCCGCGGGACCGGGCCGGCTGCGGGTAGCATCTTCTCGAGCAATCCTAGCAGGCCGCGGATCAGCGCCGCGAGCATGGCCCGACTCGAGGCGCCTTCGTCCTGATCAGCGCTTGCCGTTGCTGCGCAGGCGACGGCGCAGCCAGAGGATGCCACCGATGACCAGCAGGCCGCCGAGGACCATCAACTCGTAGCGTTTGAGGTTGCCCAGCATGCCTTCGAGCACGGCGCCGAAATGGTAGGCGGCGAACCCCAGGGCCAGCGCCCAGATGATGGCGCCGATGCCGTTGAGGATGAGATAGCGCAGCGGCGGGTAGCCGGAAAGCCCGATGGCCACCGGCATCACGGTGCGCAGGCCGTAGACGAAGCGGAAGGTCAGTACCCAGATATCCGGATGGCGGCGGATGTGCGCCAGGGCGCGGTCGCCCATGGCCTGCCAGCGGGGTTTGCGGGAGAGGATCTGGCGACCCTTGTGGCGGCCCAGGTAGTACCAGAGCTGATCGCCGGCGTAGCTGCCGAAGAAGGCGGTGGCCACCACGGCGTTGATGTCCATGTAGCCCCGGAAGGCGAGAAAACCGGCCAGGACCAGGATCGTCTCGCCCTCGAAGAAGGTGCCGAGGAAGAGGGCGAAGTAGCCGAAATCCTGGAGAAATTGTTGCAGCATGGTTGGCTTGCGCAGCGAAATGAACGCGAAGCCTAACCGGGATGACGCCCCGGGGAAAGCACCGGCCCGCGCCGATGGCCATCAGATTGATCTCGGACAACGTCCGGGGCGCCGAAGGAAGAGCGGTGCGCCGGTCGACGCGACCACGGGTCGCTGTCGCCCATTGTTACCATTCGGTCATAATCGACCCTTATATTTGTCACACTGCGTCCATTCCGGGCCCTGGAGTCTGCTGTGAGCTTTACCCCCGCCAATCGCCTGTTCCCCGCCACTCGCCTGCGCCGCAACCGTCGTGACGACTTCTCCCGCCGCCTGGTGCGCGAGAACGTCCTGACCGTCGACGACCTGATCCTCCCGGTATTCGTCCTGGACGGCGAGAACCGCCGCGAAGCGGTGCCGTCGATGCCCGGCGTCGAGCGCCTGTCCATCGACCTGCTGCTCGAGGAAGCCGAAGCCTGGGTCGAGCTGGGCATTCCGGCGCTGGCGCTGTTCCCGGTGACGCCGCTGGAGAAGAAGTCCCTCGATGGCTCCGAGGCGTGGAACCCGGACGGCATCGCCCAGCGCGCCATCCGCGCCCTGCGCGACCGCTTCCCGGAACTCGGCGTGATCAGCGACGTGGCCCTGGACCCCTTCACCACCCACGGCCAGGACGGCATCCTCGACGAGAACGGCTACGTGCAGAACGACGTGACCGTCGATGCGCTGGTCAAGCAGGCCCTGTCCCACGCGCAAGCCGGCGCCCAGGTGGTGGCCCCCTCGGACATGATGGACGGCCGCATCCAGGCCATCCGTGAAGCCCTGGAACTGGCCGACTTCCCCAACGTGCGCATCATGGCCTACTCGGCCAAGTACGCCAGCGCCTACTACGGCCCCTTCCGTGACGCCGTCGGTTCCGCCGCCAACCTCGGCAAGGGCAACAAGGCCAGCTACCAGATGGACCCGGCCAACACCGACGAAGCCCTGCACGAAGTGGCGGCGGACCTCGCCGAAGGCGCCGACATGGTGATGGTCAAGCCGGGCATGCCCTACCTCGACATCCTTTATCGGGTGAAAGATGAATTCCGCGTGCCGACCTTTGTCTATCAGGTCAGTGGCGAGTACGCCATGCACATGGCGGCGATCCAGAACGGCTGGCTCAGCGAGGCGGTCATCCTCGAATCCCTGGTGGCCTTCAAACGCGCCGGCGCCGATGGCATCCTCACCTATTTCGCCGTACGCGCCGCAGAAATGCTCAAGACGGGAGTCTGATCTCCCCCCAGGAACTGCAGATGAACACCGAAGGACTCAACCCCAGCGCATTGCTCGAACCCCTGAAGGAGGCCACCGAGATCCCGGTGGTCCCGCCGGCCCTCGAGGCGCCCGAGGCGCCTGCCGCCAGCGTGGCGCCCGTCCCGCCCCCAGTGCCCGCCCCGGCACCGCTGGTGGTGCCGAGCCTGGATGACAGCAGCCTGTACATCCACCGTGAGCTGTCCCAGCTGCAGTTCAACATCCGCGTGCTGGAACAGGCGCTGGATGAGTCCTATCCCTTGCTCGAACGTCTGAAGTTCCTGCTGATCTTCTCCAGCAACCTGGACGAGTTCTTCGAGATCCGCGTCGCCGGCCTGAAGAAGCAGATCACTTTCGCCCGCGAACAGGCCGGCGCCGACGGCCTGCTGCCGCACCAGGCCATGGCGCGCATCAGCGAGCTGGTGCACGAGCAGGTCAGCCGCCAGTACAACATCCTCAACGACATCCTGTTGCCGGAACTGGCCAAGCACCAGGTCAACTTCATCCGTCGCCGTTACTGGACCACCAAGCTCAAGAGCTGGGTGCGCCGCTACTTCCGCGACGAGATCGCGCCGATCATCACCCCCATCGGCCTGGACCCGACACACCCCTTCCCGCTGCTGGTGAACAAGAGCCTGAACTTCATCGTCGAGCTGGAAGGCGTGGACGCCTTCGGCCGCGATTCCGGTCTGGCGATCATCCCGGCGCCGCGCCTGCTGCCGCGGGTGATCCGCGTACCCGAGGACATAGGCGGGCCGGGGGACAACTTCGTCTTCCTCTCCTCGATGATCCACGCCCATGCCGACGACCTCTTCCCCGGCATGAAGGTCAAGGGCTGCTACCAGTTCCGCCTGACCCGCAACGCCGACCTCTCGGTGGACACCGAGGATGTCGACGACCTGGCCCGCGCCCTGCGTGGCGAGCTGTTCTCGCGCCGCTACGGCGATGCCGTGCGCCTGGAAGTGGCCGACACCTGTCCGAAGCACCTCTCGGACTACCTGCTCAAGCAGTTCGGCCTGGCCGAGAGCGAGCTCTACCAGGTCAATGGTCCGGTGAACCTGACCCGCCTGTTCAGCATCACCGGCCTGGAAAGCCACCCGGAGCTGCAGCACCCGTCCTTCACCCCGCTGATCCCCAAGATCCTGCAGAAGGCCGAGAACCTCTTCAACGTGGTCGGCAAGCAGGACATCCTGATGCTGCACCCCTTCGAATCCTTCACCCCGGTGGTGGACTTCCTGCGCCAGGCGGCCAAGGACCCCAACGTCCTGGCCATCAAGCAGACCCTCTACCGCGCAGGCGCCAACTCCGAGATCGTCGACTCCCTGGTGGAGGCGGCGCGCAACGGCAAGGAGGTCACCGCGGTCATCGAGCTGCGGGCGCGCTTCGACGAGGAATCCAACCTGCAGCTGGCGAGCCGCCTGCAGCAGGCCGGTGCCGTGGTGATCTACGGTGTGGTGGGCTTCAAGACCCACGCCAAGATGATGCTGATCCTGCGTCGCGAGAACGGCGAGCTGCGCCGCTATGCCCACCTCGGCACCGGCAACTACCACGCCGGCAACGCGCGCCTGTACACCGACTACAGCATGCTGACCGCCGACGACGCGCTCTGCGAGGACCTGCACAAGCTGTTCAACCAGTTGATCGGCATGGGCAAGACCCTGCGCATGAAGAAGCTCCTGCACGCGCCCTTCACCCTGAAGAAGACGCTGCTCGACATGATCGCCCGCGAGACCCAGCACGCCAGCGAAGGCAAGCCTGCGCACATCATGGTCAAGGTCAACGCCCTGACCGATCCCAAGGTCATCCGCGCGCTGTACAAGGCCAGCCAGAACGGCGTGCGTATCGACCTGGTGGTGCGTGGCATGTGCTGCCTGCGCCCGGGCATCCCCGGGGTGTCGCACAACATCCAGGTGCGCTCGATCATCGGCCGCTTCCTCGAACACAGCCGCATCTACTACTTCCTCAACGGCGGTGACGAGAAAATGTACCTCTCCAGCGCCGACTGGATGGAGCGCAACCTGGACATGCGTGTCGAGACCTGCTTCCCGGTGGAGGGCAAGAAGCTGCTGACACGGGTGAAGAAGGAACTGGAAGCCTACATCAGCGACAACACCCAGAGCTGGGTGCTGCAGCCTGACGGCCGCTACCTGCGCAACAGTCCGAGCGGCAACCAGAACTCGCGCAACGCCCAGGCGACGCTGCTGGAAAAGCTCACCAACCCGCCGACCAGCGTGCGCTGATCAGGAGCATGAAAAACGGGGCCTGCAGGCCCCGTTTCTATTCTGCATTGGTGGAAATCCAGCTTCGTGGATTTCCACCCTACGGATCACGCAAGTAGGGTGGAAAACGCTTTTCTTTCCACCGCCAGGTCCGTGATCAGCTCACCTTCAGCTCGAAGTCGATGCGCTTCAGCCACTGGGCTTCCTGTTCGAAGTCCGCCTGGGTCAGCGGGTTGGCCTCCAGCCAGCCCTCCGGGAAGCGCACCTCGAAGGTGTTGTTCGAGGCGTTCAGCTTCACCTTGGGCATGGCCGAGGTGCCGCGGATGTGATGGAAGAGGATGGCGAAGCGCAGCAGCACGCACAGGCGCAGCAGCTTCACGCCTTCCTCGCCGAACTCGGCGAACCTGTCCTTGGGGATGTTGCGGCGATGGCCGCGCACCAGCAGCGCCAGCATCAGCTGGTCCTGGCGGGAAAAGCCGGCGAGGTCCGAGTGCTCGATCAGGTAGGCGCCGTGCTTGTGGTAGTGGTAGTGGGCGATGTCCATGCCGATCTCGTGGATCCGCGCGCCCCAGAGCAGCAGGTCGCGGTGCCAGTCATCGTCCAGGCCCCAGCTGTCGGCGACCTGCTCCAGGGCCGACAGCGCCTTGGCCTCGACCCGCGCGGACTGTTCGAGGTCCACGTGGCAGCGCTCCATCAGTGCGCTCAGGGTGCGTTCGCGTACGTCCTCGTGGTGGTGGCGGCCCAGCAGGTCATAGAGCACGCCTTCGCGCAGGGCGCCTTCGGAGTGGGTCATGCGCTTGAGTTCGAGGGCCTCGAAGATGGCCTCGGTAATCGCCAGGCCGGCCGGGAAGATGGGGCGGCGGTCGGGCTTGATGCCGTCGAGGTCGAGCTTCTCCACATCGCCCAGCTTGAACAGCTTGCGCTTGAGCCAGGCCAGGCCTTCCGGATTGATTTCGCCACTGCCGAGGCCCGCGGCCTGGATCGCCAGGCCCACCGCGCGGATGGTCCCGGAGGCACCCACCGCCTCCTGCCAGCCGAGGCGGCGCAGGCTGTATTCGATCCCCATCAGCTCCAGGCGCGCGGCGGTGTAGGCCTGGGCATAGCGGGCCGGGGTGATCTTGCCGTCGCGGAAGTAACGCTGGGTGTAGCTCACGCAGCCCATCTGCAGGCTTTCCCGCAGCTGCGACTCGAAGCGCTGGCCGATGATGAATTCGGTGCTGCCGCCACCGATATCCGCCACCAGGCGGCGGCCGGGGGTGTCCGGCAGGGTGTGGGAGACGCCGAGGTAGATCAGGCGCGCTTCCTCGCGGCCGGAGATGACCTCCACCGGATGCCCGAGGACATCCTCGGCGCGGCGGATGAATTCGGCGCGGTTGTGGGCTTCGCGCAGGGCGTTGGTGCCGACGATACGTACCGCACCCTCCGGCAGGCCGGCGATCATCTGCGCGAAGCGGCGCAGGCATTCCAGCCCGCGCTGCATGGCTTCCTCGCTCAGGTTGCGCTCTTCATCCAGGCCCGCCGCCAGCTGCACCTTGTCGCCGAGCCGCTCCAGTATGCGGATCTCTCCGTGGTCGGCCTTGGCCACCACCATGTGGAAACTGTTCGAACCGAGGTCGATGGCGGCGATCAGGGACGGGATTTCGGCAGGCTTTTGCGGCATGGTTTCGGGTCTCGAGGCTGAACCGCGCAATCCTGCCACGGTTGCCCGGTCGAGCCAATGCGAATAGCGGTACGGGAGTACCAACCTGGTGCGGCCGGAGTGCTGGTGCAGGAGCGGTTTTGCTGGCGAATAGCTGGCTGTGCACACTATAGGCGGGATATGACAGTCGCGCGTCACGGGGGCGTCGGTCCGCTCCGGCGGCACGTGCATCGGTTGGCGGATTGACGTAGTCGCGGCCATCCATCAGTTTTGCCCCGTAGTGCGATAGCGAAGCTCAATCGCCCCCTGCTTTCGGTCCCGGAAAAGCCGGGCTATGATGGCTCCACTTTTTTGCTTCCGAACCACGGAGATCCTTCCATGAGCGAATTCATCACCAACGTCACCGATGCCAGCTTCGAGCAGGACGTGCTCAAGGCCGACGGCGCGGTGCTGGTCGACTACTGGGCCGAGTGGTGCGGTCCGTGCAAGATGATTGCCCCGGTCCTCGACGAAATCGCCAAGGACTACCAGGGCAAGCTGAAGGTCTGCAAGCTGAACATCGACGAGAACCAGGACACCCCGCCGAAGTACGGCGTGCGTGGCATCCCGACCCTGATGCTGTTCAAGAACGGCAACGTCGAAGCCACCAAGGTCGGCGCCCTGTCCAAGTCCCAGCTGGCCGCCTTCCTCGACGCCAACATCTGATTCCGCGCGGCCTTCGGCGCCGCCCGGCAGACGACAGCAGTGTCCCCGAGAAGCCCCGCATGTGCGGGGTTTTTTCATGGAACTGCACTAGACTCCCCGTTGCGCCGGTGTTACATTCGGACCGCTGCTTTTTTTCACGCAGCCCTCCACGCCGTCGCCGACGCACTCCTATTCGAATAAGCACAGCGATCCTGTCGCCTTCTCTGCGGCGCGGCCTAAAAAGCTCAACGCTTTCCCTTCTCCATTTCTATCTACGTCATTCCTATGAATCTGACCGAACTCAAGCAAAAGCCGATTGGCGAACTTCTGGAAATGTCCGATGCCATGGGCCTGGAGAACATGGCCCGTTCGCGCAAGCAGGACATCATCTTCGCCCTGCTGAAGAAGCACGCGAAGAGCGGCGAGGAGATCTCCGGTGACGGCGTGCTGGAGATTCTCCAGGACGGTTTCGGTTTCCTGCGCTCCGCCGACTCTTCCTACCTGGCCGGCCCGGACGACATCTACGTCTCGCCCAGCCAGATCCGCCGCTTCAACCTGCGTACCGGCGACACCATAGTCGGCAAGATTCGGCCGCCGAAGGAAGGCGAGCGTTACTTCGCGTTGCTCAAGGTCGACTCCATCAACTACGACCGCCCCGAGAACGCCAAGAACAAGATCCTGTTCGAGAACCTCACGCCCCTGTTCCCCAATGAGCGCCTGAAGATGGAAGCCGGCAACGGCTCCACCGAGGACCTCACCGGCCGCGTGATCGACCTCTGCGCACCGATCGGCAAGGGCCAGCGCGGCCTGATCGTCGCCCCGCCGAAAGCGGGCAAGACCATCATGCTGCAGAACATTGCGGCCAACATCACCCGCAACAATCCCGAGTGCCACCTGATCGTCCTCTTGATCGACGAGCGCCCGGAAGAAGTGACCGAGATGCAGCGCACCGTGCGCGGCGAAGTGGTCGCCTCCACCTTCGACGAACCGCCGACCCGCCACGTGCAGGTCGCCGAGATGGTGATCGAGAAGGCCAAGCGCCTGGTCGAGCACAAGAAGGACGTGGTCATCCTGCTGGACTCCATCACCCGTCTGGCCCGTGCCTACAACACCGTGATCCCCAGCTCCGGCAAGGTGCTCACCGGTGGTGTCGACGCCCATGCCCTGGAGAAGCCCAAGCGTTTCTTCGGCGCCGCGCGCAACATCGAGGAAGGCGGCTCGCTGACCATCCTCGCCACCGCGCTGGTCGAGACCGGCTCGAAGATGGATGAAGTCATCTACGAAGAGTTCAAGGGCACCGGCAACATGGAGCTGCCGCTGGACCGCCGCATCGCCGAGAAGCGCGTGTTCCCGGCCATCAACATCAACAAGTCCGGTACCCGCCGCGAAGAGTTGCTGACCGCCGAGGACGAGCTGCAGCGCATGTGGATCCTGCGCAAGCTGCTGCACCCGATGGATGAGATCGCCGCCATCGAGTTCCTGCTCGACAAGCTGAAAGACACCAAGACCAACGACGAATTCTTCCTGTCGATGAAGCGCAAGTAAGTCTTGGATGTGCCACAAGGGCCGGGGAAACCCGGCCTTTGCGTTTCTGTAGTGGCCATTCGTCCTTCTGAATAACCCAGTTCGGCGCTAAACTTTGCGCCCCGACCTGCACGCCTCGAGAGGCTCAAGCATGCAGTATCGCGATCTGCGCGAATTCATCAGTGGCCTGGAACGGCGTGGCGAGCTCAAGCGCATCGCCACCCCGGTGTCCCCGGTGCTGGAAATGACCGAAATCTGCGACCGCACCCTGCGCAAGCAGGGCCCGGCGCTGCTCTTCGAAAAACCCGCGGGTTTCGACATCCCGGTGCTCGGCAATCTCTTCGGCACCCCGGGGCGCGTAGCCCTCGGGATGGGCGCCGAGGACGTCGGCGAGCTGCGCGAGATCGGCAAGCTGCTGGCCTTCCTCAAGGAGCCCGAGCCGCCCAAGGGGCTGAAGGATGCCTGGTCCAAGCTGCCGATCTACAAGAAGGTCATCGCCATGGCGCCCAAGGTGCTGAAGGACGCGCCCTGCCACGAAGTGGTGGAGGAGGGCGACGACGTCGACCTCGGCAAGCTGCCGATCCAGCACTGCTGGCCGGGCGACGTGGCGCCGCTGATCACCTGGGGCCTGACCATCACCCGTGGCCCGAACAAGGAGCGGCAGAACCTCGGCATCTACCGCCAGCAGGTGATCGGCCGCAACAAGGTCATCATGCGCTGGCTCAGCCATCGTGGCGGTGCGCTGGACTACCGCGAGTGGTGCCAGAAGCATCCGGACAAGCCCTACCCGGTGTGCGTGGCCCTGGGCGCCGATCCGGCGACCATCCTCGGCGCCGTCACCCCGGTGCCGGATACCCTCTCCGAGTACGCCTTCGCCGGCCTTTTGCGTGGCAACCGCACCGAACTGGTCAAGGCCATCGGCTCGGACCTGCAGGTGCCGGCCAGCGCCGAGATCGTCCTCGAAGGGGTGATCCATCCGGGCGAGATGGCCGACGAAGGTCCCTACGGCGACCACACCGGCTACTACAACGAAGTTGATCGTTTCCCGGTGTTCACCGTCGAGCGCATCACCCGCCGGCAAAAGCCCATCTACCACAGTACCTATACCGGCCGGCCGCCGGATGAGCCGGCTATCCTCGGCGTGGCGCTGAACGAAGTCTTCGTGCCCATACTGCAGAAGCAGTTCCCCGAGATCGTCGACTTCTACCTGCCGCCGGAAGGCTGCTCCTACCGCATGGCGGTGGTGACCATGAAGAAGCAGTACCCGGGCCATGCCAAGCGCGTAATGCTGGGCGTCTGGTCGTTCCTGCGACAGTTCATGTACACCAAGTTCGTCATAGTCACCGACGACGACGTCAATGCGCGGGACTGGAACGACGTGATCTGGGCCATCACCACGCGCATGGACCCCAAGCGCGACACCGTGATGATCGACAACACGCCGATCGACTACCTGGACTTCGCCTCCCCGGTGTCCGGTCTCGGTTCCAAGATGGGCCTGGACGCCACCCACAAGTGGCCCGGCGAGACCAGTCGCGAATGGGGCCGGGTGATCGTCCAGGACGAAGCGGTCAAGCGCCGCGTCGATGAGCTCTGGTCTTCTCTGGGAATCGATTGATGCGTGTCACCCTGCAACCCTCCGGCGCGGTCCTCCAGACGGCTCCCAACGAGCGCATCCTGGATGCGGCGCGCCGCCTCGGCTACGAGTGCCCGCAAAGCTGCCGCAACGGCAATTGTCACGTCTGCGCGGCGCTGCTGGTGGAGGGCCGGGTTCGCCAGAACGGCGCGGACCTGAGCCAGGGCGAGCTGTTCACCTGCCTCGCCGAGCCCCTGGAAGACTGCGTGCTGCACTGGGACGGGGTGCTGGCGCCGGGCGAGCTGCCGGTGCGCAGCCTGAGCTGCCAGGTCAGCGAGTGCACGCCGGTGGGCGGCGATGTCTGGCGCGTGCGCCTGCGCGCCCCGGCGGGCAAGCCGCCGCGCTACCACGCCGGACAGTACCTGCTGATCGAGCGCGACGACGGCGAATCCTCGGCCTTCTCCATGGCCTCGGCGCCCAGTTCCGGGCGGGACATCGAGCTGCACATCCTGGCACGCGAGAACAGCGCCATCGCCCTGCTCGAACAGTTGCAGCGCACCCGCCTGGCCAGGGTGAAGATGCCCTTCGGCGACACCCACCTGGCGGAGCTGCCCGATGGCCCGCTGGTGCTGATCGCCGCCGGTACCGGCATGGGCCAGATGCACAGCCTGATCGAGCATTGCCGCGCCAGCGGTTTCAAACACCCGGTGCACCTGTACTGGGGGGTACGCCAGCCCGGCGACTTCTACCAGCTGGCCCACTGGGACCAGTGGCGGCGTCTGGACAACCTCTTCCTGCACCAGGTGGTCAGCGACCAGTGTGGCTGGCAGGGCCGTTGCGGCCTGCTGCACGAGGCGGTGTGCGAGGACTTCCCCGACCTCAAGTCGCTGCGCGTCTACGCCAGCGGTTCGCCGGCCATGGTCTACGCCACCCTGGACGCCCTGGTGGCAGCGGGGATGGATGCCCACCAGATGCGCGCGGACGTGTTCGCCTACGCGCCGCGTTAGAAAAGCCAAGGGCCGATAAAAAGCGCTGAAGGCTGGAGGCTGGACGAAGGAATGTCGCGTGGCCGTAGGTTGGCGCCTCGCGAAGCGAGGCCCGACGTCCTTCAGCCTTCAGCGCACCTCCACCACCACCTTGCCCACGGCCTGGCGGCTGGCCAGGGTCTTGATGGCCTCGGCGGCGCGCTCCAGCGGGAAGGTCCGGGACACCAGCGGCTTGAGCTTGCCTTCGGCGTACCAGGCGAACAGCTGCTGGAAGTTGGCCAGGTTGTCCTGGGGCTGGCGCTGGGCGAAGGAGCCCCAGAACACGCCGATCACCGAGGCGCCCTTGAGCAGGGCTAGGTTCACCGGCAGCTCGGGGATGCGGCCGCTGGCGAAGCCCACCACCAGCAGGCGGCCGTTCCAGTTGATCGCGCGAATGGCAGCGTCGAACAGGTCGCCGCCCACCGGGTCGTAGATCACGTCGGCGCCCTGGCCATTGGTGAGTTCCTTGACGCGCTCCTTCAGGTCTTCCTCGCTGTAATTGATCAGCGCATCGGCACCGGCGGCCTTGGCCACTTCCAGCTTCTGTGCGCTGCTGGCGGCGGCGATCACCCGCGCGCCCATGGCCTTGCCGATTTCCACCGCCGCCAGGCCGACGCCGCCCGAGGCGCCGAGCACCAGCAGGGTTTCGCCTGGGCGCAGGTTGGCGCGCTGCTTCAGGGCATGCATCGAGGTGCCGTAGGTCATGCCGAAGGCGGCGGCGGAGTTGAAGTCGACGCCCTTGGGAATCGGCATCACGTTGTAGGCCGGCACCGCCACCTGCTCGGCGAAGCTGCCCCAGCCGGTCAGCGCCATCACCCTATCGCCGGGCTTGAGGTGGCTGACCTTCTCGCCCACGGCGGCGACCACGCCGGCCGCCTCGCCGCCCGGAGAGAAGGGGAAGGGCGGCTTGAACTGGTACTTGCCTTCGATGATCAGGGTGTCGGGGAAATTCACCGCCGCGGCATGCACGTCGATCAGGATTTCGTTCTTCTTGGGTTCGGGGCTGGCGACTTCCTCCAGCACCAGGGTGTCGGCGGGACCGAAGGCTTTGCACAGGACGGCTTTCATCGCGGGGCTCCTTGGCGTGGGGCGCTGGCCCCGGGCATGTGGCCTTGCAGTGTAGGCGGGGGGGTGAAGGGGTCAATCAGCATGGCCCGGCCTGATGGGCATGCATAAGCGCAGGTCTTGGGGCCGGTGGCGGCACTGGCTATGCTAGGCGCCATTCGTGTCGAGGAGACCCAGGTGAAAAGACTCACTGCATTGCTGCTGGCCCTGACCCTTCCCCTGCTGGCGATGGCCAAGGAGGAGGCGGAGCCCAAGGAAGGCGAGGCGTCCAAGGTCGCCTATATCGACCTGGTACCGGCACTGGTCGGCAACTATGGTCCCGGTCCGCGGTTGAAGTACTACAAGGCCGATATCTCCCTGCGGGTCTCCAGCACCGACGCCGAGGTGAAGGTCACCCGCCACGAACCGCTGATCCGCAACCAGCTGGTGATGCTCTTTTCCCAGCAGACCGACGAAACCCTGGGCTCTTCCGAGGCCAAGGAAAAGCTGCGCCAGGAAGCCCTCAAGCAGGTGCAGCAGGTGCTGAACAGCGAGGAGGGCCAGCCCCTGGTGGACGATCTGCTGTTCAACAACCTGATCGTTCAGCCCTGACCCTTCTCCCACAGGCAGATGCGATTGCGCCCTTCGTGCTTGGCCCGGTAGAGCGCGGCGTCGCTGCGTGACACCAGGCTGTCGGGCTGGTCCTCGCGGGCGGGGTCGGAGATGGCGATGCCGATGCTGACGGTCAGCCGCCCGTCCGGACTGGCCGGGTGTTCGATGGCCAGGTCGGCGATCCGTGCCATGACCCGCTCGGCGACGTGCAGCGCACCCGGTTCGCCGGTATTGGCGAGGATGATGGCGAACTCCTCGCCACCGTAGCGGCAGGCCACGTCGCCTTCGCGCCGCAGGCTCTGCTGCAGCGCCTGGGCCGCTCGGCGCAGGACCTCGTCGCCGGCCTGGTGGCCGAGGCTGTCATTGAAGGCCTTGAAGTAGTCCACATCCAGCATCAGCAGGGACAGGGGCGCACCGAGGCGGCGCAGGCGGCGCCATTCACCACTGAGCTGGCGGTCGAAATAGCGGCGGTTGTAGAGGCCGGTCAGGCCGTCCTGCTGCGACAGGCGCTGCAGTCGCGCCTCCAGCTCCAACCGCTCGCTATTGTCGCGGGAGACTCCGATCAGGTATTCGCGGTCGTTCAGCTTCACCAGCTGGGCGCTGATTTCCGCCGCCTGCAGGCTGCCATCGGCACGGCGCATCTCGCGCTGGAAGATGCCCGAGTCGCCGTCGCGACGGGCTTGGCGCACCAGCTCCAGCCAGCCGTGGTAGCCGGGCAGCAGCTGCTCCGGATCTTCCTTCAGCAATTGGCGAAAGGCTTCGGCGCTGTAGCCCAGGCTGGCATGGGTGGCCCGGTTCATGTGCAGGATCTCGCGGCTGGCGAGTTCGAAGATGAACAGGCCGTCCTGGCTGGAGTCGGTCAGGTCGAGCGCCAGTTGCAGGCGCTCGCGGCTTTCGCGCAGGTCCTGTTCGACATGCTCGCGCTGGCTGACCTCCTCGTTCAACCGCCGGTAGCCGGTCTGCAGGGCATTGGCGCGGCGGGCGTTTTCCAGGGCCAGGGCCAGGGCAGCCACCAGCAGCAGGCTGGTGACCAGGCTCGCACCGAGGACCACCTGCGGCAATGGCGAGCTGAGCTGTTCCACCAGCTTGCGGGTCGGGCTCAGCTGCAGGGCGAAGTTGCCGTTGTTGAGCAGCTGCAGGGGTACGCGCTGGCTCAGGGGCTCGATGCTGCTCGGCTGCTTCTGGTGGTAGATGGTGCGTCCGGCCTCCAGCAGCCGGACGCTGAAGTCGCGGTTTTCGATGTCCGCGAGGAGTTCGTCCATCAGCGGCTCGACGCGGAAAACGCCCTGGAGGAAGCCATCGAAGGTCTGCTCGCTCCGTTCGCCGCCGATGTAGAGCGGTGTGTAGAGGATGAGGCCGCGGCCGCCCTGCACCAGGGCGAAGCTGTTGGACAGCTGTACCTGGCCGCTGGCCTTGGCCTGCATGGCGAGGTTGAAGTTGGGGTGGTTGCGGGTCAGGCGGAAGCCCAGGGCGGCCTCGTTGCCTTTCTCGGGCTGGACCCAGCGCATGCGCAGGTCGGCGCCCATCCACTGGATGGACTGGTAGCCGGGAAAGTGTTCCAGGGCGAGCTTGGCTTCCAGGGCCCACTCGTCCTGGGGAATCCGGCCGCGATGGTTCCACAGCAGGGCCATGCGGCGCAGGGCCTCGACCTCATCGAACAGCGTGTTTTCCAGCTCGCTGGCCAGGGCCCGCGCCTGATAGGCGACCCGTTCGCGGATGCGTTCCTGCTGGGCGTTGTCCATCTGCTTCCAGAGCAGCAGGCTGGTACCGCACAGCGCCAGGAAGAGCACGGCGAGTGTCGTTCGGACCAGCCAGGCGGGATGAGAGTGCGGCATGGAAGTGCCCCGGGAGATTCTCCTCCGTCATAGCACAGGGCCATGCCCGGCTCAACGCAGGGCGAGCACCCCGGCCCATTCCTCTTCGGTTACCGGCATCACCGACAGGCGGCTGCCCTTCTGCACCAGGGGCATGCCGGCCAGCACCGCCTGTTCACGCAGCCGGGCGAGGGAGATAACACCAGCAAAGGCCTCGACGAACTCCACGTCCAGGGCGCTCCAGGGATTCTTCTCGGGACTCGCCTTGGGGTCGTGGTAATGGCTCTGCGGGTCCAGCGCCGTGGGATCCGGGTAGGGCTCCCCGGCGATCCGCGCGATCCCGGCGATGCCGGGCTCGGGGCAGCTGGAGTGGTAGAAGAAGAACAGCTCGCCGGGGCGCATGGCCCGCATGAAGTTGCGTGCCTGGTAGTTGCGCACGCCATCCCAGCGCGCCGTGCCCAGGCGCTGCAGGTCGTGGATGGAAAGCTCGTCGGGTTCGGATTTCATCAGCCAGAAAGGCATGAACTTTGCTCCTCTACGTTCGTCCTCGATGGGGCATCGAAGCTGGGGCTGGCCGACGGCCGGTTGGCGTCACAAATTGCGTGTTCGCTCACGTTGCCGGAGAATGCCGCGCTTTAAGCTGCATGCCGCCGTACGGTCCAACCAGAACAACAATCCACCATTCGGTCATCGCGCGAAGTTTGCCTGCAAGGGGGAGGCAATCGATGAAACGCAAGCCAGACATTCTCTGGGTATTGGTCATTATCTTCGGCCTGGGTGTGGTTACTACCGGTTACACGCAGAGCCTGTGGGAGCGCCAGGGCGGCGCGCCCATCAACCTGACCCAACAGCCCTGACCCCATCCGGCTGGCACCGCAAGGATCGCGGTGCCGCTGTCACTGTCCTTCGTACCAGCCCCTGTCCGTCACTGTCGCCTGCAGGGACACATCCCAGCTCGCCAGTTCCAGCCTGTCCACTTTCTGGCATTCGTGCGCCAGGCCCAGCAGGGTCGGCTTGCGCCATTGCCGGCGGCGAGACAGATAGGCCAGGCTCCGGTCGTAGAAGCCCGCGCCCATTCCCAGGCGTCCACCGTATTCATCGAAGCCCACCAGCGGCAGCATGACCAGGTCCAGTGCCCAGACCTTGCGCTGCTGCGCAGGATTGGCGCGTGGCTCGAGGATACGGAAACGATTCTTCCTGAGCCTTTCCCCCGGGAGCAGGCGCTGGAACACCATCTTTTCCCGCGGCCAGGCATTGAGCACCGGCAGGTAGGCCTGCTTGCCCCGGCGTTGCGCTTCGCGCAGCAGCGGGCGCGGGTCGATCTCGCCATTGGTGGGCAGGTAGAGCGCGACGTGCCTGGCGCGGCGGAACATGGGGTCCTGCGCCAGCTGGCGGTAGAGGGCCTTGGCGGCGTGCTTCTGCTGGAGAGGGGTGAGTGCGCGGCGGGCCTGGCGGAGCAGGCGGCGCAGACTCTGGCGGGAGTGGGATCCGGCGCAGATCATGAAGAAAGTAGACTCCCCGGTTGTGCCGCTGTCGGGTAAGCCCTTGAACCCTAAAGTTCAAGGTGGAGGTTGCAGGAGGCGTTAAGGCTTTCCGTCAGGCGGACATGCACACCGGCCCCAACTTGCAACCCCCGTGGTTGCATTTATCGGCTCAGGGACGTCACCGACTGGCCAACACACCAGGGAGCTGGTCGCGAGTATACCCCAAGAACCGCTTTGGAAACTGCTGCGCGTCGGTCCGGATGAATCGAGTCGGCCGTTGTGCATCATTTTGTCGCTGCGCGTGTCAGGCCCGTTGGCTATCCGGGTCGGTGGCCAGGGCGTGGTCGACGCGCTCCAGCAGGTCACGCACCCGCTCGCGGGTGGACGTGGCTTCCTGATCCAGGCGCTGCTGCTTGTGCAGCAGATCGTGGGTGATGTTCAAGGCGGCCATCACGGCGATGCGGTCGGCGCCTATGACTTTCCCGCTGGAACGGATCTCCCGCATCTTGCCGTCCAGGTAGCGGGCGGCGCTTTCCAGGTTGGCGCGTTCGTCGGCAGGGCAGGCGATGCAGTATTCCTTATCGAGGATTTGGACGGTAACGGTGTTGGACTGGGTCATGAATCCTGCTCCAGGGCTTTCAGGCGCGAAATCATCGCTTCGACCTTGAGCCGGGCCATTTCGTTCTTTTCGATCAGATGAGCGCGTTCTTCGCGCCAGGCCTTCTCGCTGGCAAGCAGGAGCCGGTTCTGGGCCTTGAGCTGCTCGACACGCTGGATCAGAAGCTCCAGCTTGGCTGTCAGTGCATGCAGTTCGGCATCTTCCATGGGCTATCTACTTGATGGGGAGTGACCGGGACTATATAGGACCGACGCGGGAAAGGGTCAAACCCGCAGGCGTCGGCGCGATTCTCTGCGCGCCCGTGGGTGGGGGCTGGCGGCCGGGCTGCGGATGCTGCCTTCAACGCGCCAGACTGCTAGGATACGAGGCCGTCATTCTAGTGATTGCGCCCTCTGGCGCCTAGCCACCCTTATGTCCAGTTCGAATTCTCCCTATAACGCCTTCGCCGCACTCCTCGCCTCCACCGGCCAGCCGGTATCCCCTGCCGAATTGCACGGCATGCTTCTCGGCCGCAGCTGCGCCGGTGCCGGCTTCGAGCCCGAACCCTGGCTGGAGGATGCCGCCGAACTGCTCGGCGCCGCCCCGCAGGACAGCCTGCGCCAGGCCCTGGTCGGCCTGCAGGAAATGGTCAAGGGCGAGCTGACCGGCAGCGACATGGCCGTGGTCCTGCTGCTGCCCGGTGACGAGGCTCCGCTGGCCGAACGCGCCGCTGCCCTCGGCCAGTGGTGCCAGGGCTTCCTCGGCGGCTTCGGCCTGACCGCCCGCGAGGGCGCGCTGTCCGGCGAAGCGGTTGAGGTGCTGCAGGACCTCGCCTCCATCGCCCAGGTGCAGAGCGCCCTGGAGGATTCCGACGACGGCGAGAGCGACTACATGGAAGTCATGGAGTACCTGCGCGTCGCCCCCCTGTTGCTGTTCGCCGAGTGCGCCAAGCCCGCCGCGCCGGCCGCCAAACCCTCGTTGCATTGAACCCGAGTGGCGGGCCCCGTACCCGCCCTGAAGGAGCGCGCATGACCCGTATCCCCAAGGCCGAGTACGCCCGCCGGCGCAAGGCGCTGATGGCGCAGATGGAAGCCAACAGCATCGCCATCCTGCCCGCCGCGCCGGTGCATATCCGCAATCGCGACGTCGAGCACGTCTACCGCCAGGACAGCGATTTCCAGTACCTCAGCGGCTTCCCCGAGCCGGAAGCGGTGCTGGTGCTGATCCCCGGCCGCGAGCACGGCGAGTACGTGCTGTTCTGCCGCGAGCGCGATCCGGAGCGTGAACTCTGGGACGGCCTGCGCGCCGGCCAGGACGGCGCCATCAGCGAATACGGCGCCGACGACGCCTTCCCCATCGGCGATATCGACGACATCCTGCCCGGCCTGATCGAAGGGCGCAGCCGCGTCTATTACTCCATCGGCACCAACACCGAGTTCGACCAGCACCTGATGGAATGGATCAACGTGATCCGTTCCAAGGCGCGCCAGGGCGCCCAGCCGCCCAAGGAGTTCGTCGCCCTCGACCACCTGCTGCACGACATGCGCCTGTACAAGTCGGCGGCGGAAGTGAAGGTCATGCGCGAGGCCGCCGAGGTCTCCGCTCGCGCCCACGTGCGCGCCATGCAGGCCTCACGCGCCGGTCTGTACGAGTACCACCTGGAAGCCGAGCTGGAATACGAATTCCGCAAGGGCGGGGCGAAGATGCCGGCCTACGGCTCCATCGTCGCCGCCGGCAAGAACGCCTGCATCCTGCACTACCGGGAGAACGACGCCCTGCTGAAGGACGGCGACCTGGTGCTGATCGACGCCGCCTGCGAGCTGGACTGCTACGCCAGCGACATCACCCGCACCTTCCCGGTCAGCGGCCGCTTCAGCCCCGAGCAGAAGGCCATCTACGAACTGGTGCTGAAATCCCAGGAAGCCGCCTTCCTGCAGATCGCCCCCGGCAAGCACTGGAACGAAGCCCACGAAGCCACCGTGCAGGTCATCACCGCCGGTCTGGTGGACCTCGGCCTGCTCAAGGGCGAGGTCGACGAGCTGATCGCCTCCGAGGCCTACAAGGCATTCTACATGCACCGTGCCGGCCACTGGCTGGGCATGGACGTGCACGACGTCGGCGAATACAAGGTCGGCGGCGAGTGGCGCGTGCTGGAGCCGGGGATGGCCATGACCGTCGAGCCGGGTATCTACATCGGCGCCGACAACCAGGACGTGCCGAAGAAGTGGCGCGGCATCGGCGTGCGCATCGAGGACGACGTGGTAGTGACAAAGGCCGGCTGCGAAATCCTCACCGGCGGCGTGCCCAAGTCGGTGGACGAGATCGAGGCGCTGATGGCCGCCGCGCGTACCCGGGCCGCCTGACATGCACCACAGCCAAGTCGCGATCATCGGCGGGGGCCTGGTGGGCGCCAGCCTCGCCCTGGCGCTGCAGGAGGGTGCCCGGGCGCGGGGCTGGAAGATCGTCCTGATCGAACCCTTCGCCCCCGGCGACAGCTTCCAGCCAAGCTACGATGCCCGCTCTTCCGCGCTGTCCTTCGGCAGCCGGAGGATCTACGAACGCCTCGGCCTCTGGCAGGCCATCGCCCAGCGCGCCGAGCCCATCCTGCAGATCCACGTCTCCGACCGCGGGCGCTTCGGCGCCACCCGCCTCGCCGCCCTGGAAGAGGGTGTTCCGGCGCTGGGCTACGTGGTGGAGAACGCCTGGCTCGGCCAGTGCCTCTGGCAGGCCCTGGACGAAGAGGTGGTGACCTGGCACTGCCCGGCCGAAGTGGTCGGCATGCAGGCGCTGGAAGGCGGCTATCGCCTGACGCTCAATGACGAGACCCAGCTCGACTGCGACCTCGCGGTGCTGGCCGACGGCGGCCGCTCCGGCCTGCGCGAACAGCTGGGTATCGGCGTGCACCGCACCGCCTACCGGCAGACCGCGCTGATCGCCAACGTCAGCCCGCTGGAAGCCCATCGCGGCCAGGCCTTCGAACGCTTCACCGATGATGGCCCCATGGCCCTGCTGCCGCTGCCGGAAAACCGCTGCGCGCTGGTCTGGAGCCGCCCCGGCAACGATGCCGAGCGCCTCGCCCGGCTCGACGAGCGCAGCTTCCTCGACGAGTTGCAGACCGCCTTCGGTTATCGCCTTGGCGCCTTCCAGCAGGTGGGCGCACGGCACCTCTACCCGCTGGAACTGGTGGAGGCCGAGGAACAGGTGCGTTCCAACCTGGTGGTGCTGGGCAACGCCGCCCACAGCCTGCACCCCATCGCCGGCCAGGGCTACAACCTGTCCCTGCGCGATGCCCAGGCCCTGGCGGAGGCGCTGCTGGCCAGCGACAAGACCCCGGGCGACTTCGCTACCCTGCAGGGCTACCTGCAGCGCCAGCGCCAGGACCAGAACCTCACGGTGGGATTCTCCGACCAGGTGACCCGCCTTTTCTCCAACGCCGAGCCGCTGCTGGCCGCCGGACGCAACCTGGGCCTGCTCGGCCTCGACCTGCTGCCGCCGGCCAAGCGCTGGTTCGCCCGCCAGGCCATGGGCCTGGGCACCCGTCCGGACTGAGCGGACGTGCCCAACGCGGACACACAGGGAGCCTCAAGGCCTGATATGGAACTGCGCGCGGATCTGATCATCGTGGGCGCCGGCATGGTCGGCAGTGCCCTGGCCCTGGCGCTCAAGGATAGCGGTCTGGATATCCTGCTGATCGACGGCAGCCCGCTCAGCGTCAAACCCTTCGACCCGGCATCGGCCTTCGAGCCGCGGGTCAGTGCCCTGTCCGTTGCCAGCCAACGCATCCTCGAACGCCTCGGCGCCTGGCCCGGCATCGCCGCGCGGCGCAGCAGCCCCTATGGCGACATGCATGTCTGGGACGGTTCCGGCACCGGGCAGATCCACTTCTCCGCGGCCAGCGTGCACGCCGAGGCGCTCGGCCATATCGTCGAGAATCGCGTGGTCCAGGACGCCCTGCTGGAACCCCTGCACGACAGCGATATCGGCCTGCTGCCGGGAGCGCGCCTGGAGCGCCTGCGCCGTTCCGGCGACGACTGGCTGCTGACCCTGGTGGACGGCCGCGAGCTGCGCACCCCCCTGGTGGTGGCCGCCGACGGCGCCAACTCCGCGGTGCGTCGCCTGGCCGGCTGCGCCACCCGCGAATGGGATTACCTGCACCACGCCATCGTCACCAGCGTGCGTTGCGCCGAGCCGCACCAGCGCACCGCCTGGCAGCGCTTCACCGATGACGGCCCGCTGGCCTTCCTGCCGCTTTCGCGGGACGGCGAGCACTGGTGCTCCATCGTCTGGTCGGTGACCCCGGCCGAGGCCGGGCGCCTGATGGCCCTGGACGACACCGTCTTCTGCAGCGAGCTCGGGCGCGCCTTCGAGTGGCGCCTGGGCGAGGTGCTCGGCGCCGACCCGCGCCTGTGCATCCCGCTGCGCCAACGCCACGCCAAGCGCTATGTGGAAGAGGGGCTGGCGCTGATCGGCGATGCGGCCCACAGCATCCACCCGCTGGCGGGGCAGGGGGTCAATCTCGGATTCCTCGATGCGGCGGTGCTCGCCGAAGTGCTGTTGCATGCCGTCGGCCGCGGCGAGCGCCTGGCCGACGAGCGCGTGCTGAGCCGTTTCGAGCGCCGGCGCATGCCCCACAACCTGGCGATGATGGCGGCGATGGAAGGCTTCGAGCGGCTGTTCCAGGCCAATCCGCTGCCCCTGCGCTGGTTGCGCAACACTGGCCTGAAATGGGTCGACGGCATGCCCGAGGCCAAGGCGCTGTTCGTGCGCAGGGCCCTGGGGCTATCGGGAGACCTGCCGAATCTCGCCCAGGCCTGATCGCGCCTTGTGCGCGAACGCTTCCCTCTCCATCCGGGGAGGGGAGTGCGGAATACACACCCCGACATAAAAACCGCTACAGCTCGCAACTGATGTTGACTATCATTCAGCCTTCGTCTTCATCAAGAGGCTCCAGCAATGCGGGTACGTCAGTCCCTTTTCGCGCTCCTTGCGCTGTCCGCCGCTGCTACTTCGGTGCAGGCCGCCGATGAAGTGGTGGTCTACTCCTCACGGATCGACGAGCTGATCAAGCCGGTGTTCGACGCCTACACCGCCAAGACAGGCGTGCAGATCAAGTTCATCACCGACAAGGAAGCCCCGCTGATGCAGCGGATCAAGGCGGAGGGCGAGAACGGCGTGGCCGACCTGCTGCTCACCGTGGATGCCGGCAACCTCTGGCAGGCCGAGCAGATGGGCATCCTGCAGCCCTTCACCTCGCCTGTGATCGACGCCAACATCCTGCCCCAGTACCGCGCCAGCAGCCATGCCTGGACCGGCCTGTCGCTGCGCGCGCGCACCATCGTCTACTCCACCGAGCGGGTGAAGCCGGAAGAGCTTTCCACCTACGAGGCCCTGGCCGACAAGAACTGGGAAGGCCGCCTGTGCCTGCGTACCGCGAAGAAGGTCTACAACCAGTCGCTGACCGCTACCCTGATCGAGACCCATGGCGCGGCCAAGACCGAGGAAGTCCTCAAGGGCTGGGTGAACAACCTGGCCACCGACGTGTTCGCCGACGACAACGCGGTGATCCAGGCGGTGGATGCTGGCCAGTGCGACGTCGGTATCGTCAACACCTACTACTTCGGGCGCCTGCACAAGGAAAATCCGAACCTGCGGGTGAAGATCTTCTGGCCGAACCAGGCTGACCGCGGCGTGCACGTGAACCTCTCGGGTATCGGCCTGACCAGGCACGCGCCGCACCCCGAGGCCGCCAAGGCCCTGGTGGAGTGGATGACCACCGACGAAGCCCAGAGCCTGTTCGCCGACATCAACCAGGAGTTCCCGGCCAATCCCAAGGTCAAGCCGTCCGCCGAGGTGGCCGCCTGGGGCAGCTTCAAGGCCGACACTATCCCGGTTGAAGTGGCGGGCAAGCGCCAGGCCGAAGCCATCAGGATGATGGACCGGGTCGGCTGGAACTGACCGAAGCTGAAGCCTGAAGCGGGAAGCCGGAAGCGAAACGCGGCTTCAAGCTTTCCGCTTCAGGCTTTAAGCTTCCCCGCTTCCAGCTCCCCTCGAGGTTTCGCGTGTCCCATCCCGCCCAGCGTCGCTGGTACCCCATCAGCTTTGCCGTCGCCGTCCTGGTCCTGTTGCCCCTGAGTGTCCTGCTGCTGTCCTGGGGCGAGGTGGATGGCGAGATCTGGTCCCACCTCTGGGAAACCCAGATGCCGCGCCTGCTGGGCAATACCCTGGTGCTGGTGGCCGGCGTGTCGGTGGGGGTGACCCTGATCGGCGTCAGCCTGGCCTGGCTCACCAGCCTCTGCGAGTTCCCCGGCCGGCGCTGGCTGGACTGGGCGCTGATGCTGCCCTTCGCCGTGCCGGCCTATGTGTTGGCCTTCGTCTTCATCGGCCTGTTCGACTTTTCCGGGCCGGTGCAGACCCTGCTGCGCGAGTGGTTCGGCAGCGGCCTGCGGCTGCCGCGGGTGCGCTCCACCGGCGGGGTGATCCTGGTGCTGGTGCTGGTCTTCTACCCCTACGTCTACCTGCTGGCCCGCGCCGCCTTCCTGGCCCAGGGCAAGGGGCTGATGGAGGCCGCCCGGGTACTCGGCCAGTCACCCTGGCAGGCGTTCTGGCACGTCGCCCTGCCCATGGCGCGGCCAGCCATCGGCGCCGGCCTGGCCCTGGCGGTCATGGAAACCCTGGCCGACTTCGGCGCCGTGGCGGTGTTCAACTTCGATACCTTCACCACCGCCATCTACAAGACCTGGTACGGCTTCTTCAGCCTCTCCAGCGCCGCCCAGCTGGCCAGCCTGCTGCTGCTCGGTGTCTGCCTGGTGCTCTATGGCGAGCGCCGCGCCCGTGGCGCAGGCCGCCCGGCCAGCGAGCGGCCACGGGGCAAGGCGCTCTATCACCTGAACGGCATCAAGGCCCTGGCGGCCACCTGCTGGTGCTCCCTGGTGTTCGCCTGCGCCTTCGTCATTCCCATGCTGCAGCTCCTGGCGTGGTTCTGGCTGCGCGGGCGCTTCGACCTCGACGAGCGTTATGCCGGGCTGATCCTGCATACCCTCTACCTCGGCGGCATGGCCGCGCTGCTCACCGTCTGCGTGGCGCTGCTGCTGGCCTTCGCCCGGCGCCTGGCGCCGACCCGCCCGGTGCGCGCGGCCGTCGGAATGGCCAACCTCGGCTACGCGCTGCCGGGCTCGGTGCTGGCGGTGTCCATCATGCTCGCCTTCAGCTATCTCGACAGCCAGATGGTGATCCCGCTGTCCAACTGGCTCGGCGGCGCCGGCAAGCCGCTGCTGCTGGGCAGCCTCGGCGCACTGCTGCTGGCTTACCTGGTGCGTTTCATGGCGGTGGCCTACGGGCCCCTGGAGAACGGCCTGGCGCGTATCCGTCCGTCGTTGCCGGAGGCTTCCCGCAGCCTCGGAGTGGGCGGGCCGGCGCTGTTCTTCCGGGTCTACCTGCCGTTGCTGGTGCCCGGCACCCTGAGTGCCGCGCTGCTGGTGTTCGTCGACGTGCTCAAGGAAATGCCCGCCACCCTGCTGATGCGTCCCTTCGGCTGGGACACCCTGGCCGTGCGCATCTTCGAAATGACCAGCGAGGGCGAATGGGCCCGCGCTTCGCTGCCCGCCCTGACCCTGGTGCTGGTCGGCCTGTTGCCGGTGATCGGCCTGATACGCCGTTCGGCAAGACGGATCGGCCACTGAGGGCGCCCCCGGGAATGCCCGCGAGCGTGGCGGCATAAGGCACAAGGCCATCTCACCCCCCTTGAGGCGCCCTTTCGGCCGTCCGCCTGCTGGAGTGTCCAGGGGTCGACCTAGCGGCTACAATGCGCGCCATTCGTTGCGGCCCACCCCGCCGCGGCAGCGGATGATCCCGCGCCCAAGGCCCGCCGCACTTCGCCAATCCCGGAAGGAGAAACCCATGGGACAGCGCACTCCATTGCATGACCAGCATGTGGCCCTGGGAGCCAAGATGGTCGATTTCGGCGGTTGGGACATGCCGCTGCACTACGGCTCCCAGGTCGAGGAGCACCACCAGGTGCGCCGCGACTGCGGTGTCTTCGATGTCTCCCACATGACAGTGGTGGACGTCGCGGGCAATCAGGCCAAGGCCTGGCTCCAGCATCTGCTGGCCAACGACGTCGAGCGCCTGCAGACCCCCGGCAAGGCCCTCTACAGCGCCATGCTCAATGAGCGGGGCGGGGTGATCGACGACCTGATCGTCTACCTCACCGCCGGCGGTTATCGCCTGGTGGTCAACGCCGCCACCCGCGAGAAGGACCTGGCCTGGATGCAAGCGCGCAGCCAGGGTTACGACGTCCAGCTGAGCCAGCGTGCCGACCTGGCGATCCTCGCCATCCAGGGCCCCAGCGCCCGTACCCGGGTGGCCGAGCTGCTGAGCACCGAGCGCGCCGCGCTGATCCACGAACTCAAGCCCTTCCAGGGCCTGCCCGATGACGACTGGTTCATCGCTCGCACCGGCTACACCGGTGAGGACGGCCTGGAGATCATGCTACCTGCCGAACAGGTGGCCGGTTTCTTCAGCGAACTGGTGGGCGCCGGCATCGCCCCCATCGGCCTCGGCGCCCGCGACACCCTGCGCCTGGAAGCCGGGATGAACCTCTACGGCCAGGACATGACCGAGGAGGTTTCCCCGCTGGTCTCCAACATGGCCTGGACCATCGCCTGGGAACCCGAGTCCCGCGACTTCATCGGCCGCCAGGCCCTGGAAGCCGAACGCGCCGCGGGCCCCGCCAGCAAGCTGGTCGGCCTGGTCCTGGAAGAGCGCGGCGTGCTGCGCGCCCACCAGGTGGTGCGGGTAGAGGGCGTGGGCGAGGGCGAGATCACCAGCGGCAGCTTCTCCCCGACCCTGAACAAATCCATCGCCATGGCGCGGCTGCCGATGGCCACCGGTGAGCGCGCGGAAGTGGAAATCCGCGGCAAGTGGTTCCCGGTGCGCGTCGTGCGGCCGAACTTCGTGCGCAATGGCAAAGCCTTGATCTAAATTTGCAGGCGGGCCATCCGCCACAGTCTCTGAGGAACTCGACATGAGCAACATCCCCGCTGAACTGCGTTACGCCCCCAGCCACGAGTGGGCCCGTCTGGAAGCCGATGGCACCGTCACCGTGGGCATCACCGACCATGCCCAGGAAGCCCTGGGCGACGTGGTCTTCGTCGAACTGCCGGAAGTCGGCAAGACCCTGGCCGCCGGTCAGGAAGCCGGCGTGGTGGAGTCGGTGAAGGCCGCTTCCGACATCTACGCGCCGATCGGCGGCGAAGTGATCGCCGTGAACGATGCCCTCAGCGATGCCCCCGAGAGCGTCAACAGCGACCCCTACGGCTCCTGGTTCTTCAAGCTCAAGCCGAACGACGCCGGCGAGCTGGACAAGCTGCTCGATGCCGCCGCCTACAAGGCAGCCGCCGACGCCGATAGCTGATTCTCCCGCTATCCTTGCAAAAAGCCTCGCTAGTCGAGGCTTTTTGCTTTTCACAAGAGGCGAAACGAGGTCCTGCCCATGTCCCAGATGCCCTCGCTGTCCCAGCTCCAACTGCCCGACGCCTTCCTCCGCCGCCACCTGGGGCCGGATGAGGCCGAACAGCGGGCCATGCTCGAGGCCCTGGGCCTCACCAGCCTCGATGAGCTGATCGTACAGACGGTGCCGCCGGCGATCCGCCTCAATCAGCCCCTGGAGCTGCCGCCGGCGCTGGACGAGCAGCAGGCCCTGGCCAAGCTGCGTGGCTACGCCGAGCAGAACCAGCTATGGACCAGCCTGATCGGCATGGGCTACTACGGCACCATCACGCCCACCGTGATATTGCGCAACGTGCTGGAAAGCCCGGGCTGGTACACCGCCTACACGCCCTATCAGCCGGAGATCGCCCAGGGCCGGCTGGAGGCCCTGCTGAACTTCCAGCAACTGACCATCGACCTCACCGGCCTCGATCTCGCCAGCGCATCCCTGCTGGACGAGGCTACCGCCGCCGCCGAGGCCATGGCCCTGGCCAAGCGGGTGGCCAAGTCGAAGAGCAACCTGTTCTTCGTCGACGAAGACTGCCACCCGCAGACCATCTCGGTGGTGCAGACCCGCGCCCAGGCCTTCGGCTTCGACCTGGTGGTGGCCCCTGTGGATAACCTGACGCAGCACGAAGTGTTCGGCGCCCTGTTGCAGTACCCCGATACCCACGGCGAGATCCGCGACCTGCGACCCCTGATCGAGCACCTGCATGGTCAGCAGGCCCTGGCCTGCGTCGGCGCCGACCTGCTCAGCCTGCTGCTGCTCACTCCGCCCGGCGAGCTGGGGGCGGACGTGGCCTTCGGTTCGGCCCAGCGCTTCGGCGTGCCCATGGGCTACGGCGGGCCCCACGCGGCCTTCTTCGCCACCCGCGACGAATTCAAGCGCGCCATGCCCGGGCGGATCATCGGCGTGTCCAAGGACGCCCGCGGCAACGTCGCCCTGCGCATGGCCCTGCAGACCCGCGAGCAGCACATTCGCCGCGAGAAGGCCAACTCCAACATCTGCACGGCCCAGGTGCTGCTGGCCAATATCGCCAGCTGCTACGCCGTCTACCACGGCCCCGAGGGCCTCAAGCGCATCGCCCAGCGCGTCCACCGGCTCACCGCCATCCTGGCCGAAGGCCTGGCGCGCCGCGGCATCCAGCGTGACAACCAGTATTTCTTCGACACCCTGACCCTGGATGTGGGCGGCAGCCAGACCGCCGTGATCGAGTCGGCCAACGCCGCGCGCATCAACCTGCGCATTCTCGGCCGCGGCAAGCTGGGGGTCAGTCTCGACGAGACCTGCACGGCGGACACCGTGGAGCAACTGTTCGGCATTTTCCTCGGTGCCGACCATGGCCTGTCCGTCGCCGAGCTGGACGAAAGCGTGATCATCGGCGGCATCCCGGCCGATCTCGCGCGCAGCAGCGGCTACCTCGACCACCCGGTGTTCAATGCCCACCACAGTGAGACCGAGATGCTGCGCTACCTCAAGCAGCTGGAGAACAAGGACCTGGCGCTGAACCAGGCGATGATCCCGCTGGGCTCCTGCACCATGAAGCTCAACGCCACCAGCGAGATGATCCCCATCACCTGGCCGGAATTCGCCAACCTGCACCCCTTCGTGCCGCGGACGCAGGCCCTGGGCTACAAGCTGATGATCGACGAGCTGGAGGCCTGGCTCTGCGCCATCACCGGCTTCGATGCCATCTGCATGCAGCCCAACTCCGGCGCCCAGGGCGAGTACGCCGGACTGCTGGCCATCCGCCGCTATCACGAGAGTCGCGGGGAGGGGCACCGCAATATCTGCCTGATCCCGGCCTCGGCCCACGGCACCAACCCGGCCTCGGCGCAGATGGCGAGCTTGCGCGTGGTGATAGTCGAGTGCGACCAGGACGGTAACGTCGACCTCGAGGACCTCAAGCGCAAGGCCGCCGAGGCCGGCGGCCAGCTGGCCTGCCTGATGGCCACCTACCCCTCCACCCACGGGGTCTACGAGGAGGGCATCCGTGAGATCTGCGAGGTTATCCACAGCAATGGCGGCCAGGTCTACATGGACGGCGCCAACCTCAATGCCCAGGTCGGCCTGGCGCGACCGGCGGACATCGGCGCCGACGTCTCCCACATGAACCTGCACAAGACCTTCTGCATCCCCCATGGTGGCGGTGGGCCGGGCATGGGGCCGATCGGTGTGCGCGCGCACCTGGCACCCTTCGTCGCCAATCACCCGGTGATCGAGCTCAAGGGGCCCAACCCGGAGAACGGCGCGGTCAGCGCGGCGCCCTGGGGCAGTGCCAGCATCCTGCCGATCAGCTGGATGTACATCGCCATGATGGGGCCGGAGCTGGCCGACGCCACCGAAGTCGCCATCCTCAATGCCAACTACCTGGCCCGGCAGCTGGGCGATGCCTACCCGGTGCTCTACAGCGGGCGCAACGGCCACGTGGCCCACGAGTGCATCTTCGACCTGCGCCCGCTCAAGGCGGAAACCGGTATCACCGAGGAAGACGTGGCCAAGCGTCTGATGGACTACGGCTTCCATGCGCCGACCATGAGCTTCCCGGTGCCGGGCACCCTGATGGTCGAGCCCACCGAGAGCGAGAACAAGCACGAGCTGGACCGCTTCATCGAAGCGATGCTGAGCATTCGCGCGGAGATCGCCAAGGTCCAGGCGGGCGACTGGCCGGCGGAGGACAACCCGCTGAAACGCGCGCCGCACACGCTCGCCGACGTGATCGGCCACTGGGAGCGGCCCTACAGTATCGAGGAGGCCGTTACTCCCTCGCCCCATACCCGCGCCCACAAGTACTGGCCGACGGTGAACCGGGTGGACAACGTCTACGGCGACCGCAATCTGTTCTGCGCCTGCGTGCCGGTGGAGGATTATCGGGAGTAGGTAAGCGCGATCTGTAGGGGCGAATTCATTTGAACTTGGGAAACCACGTCCTTGGGGCGTGGCCATGAGTCAGCGGCTTTGCCTGTGACGATTCGAATGTCCGGACTAGCAGGATGAAGCCGATGCGGTAGGGTGCGCCGTGCGCACCGGCGGTTTCAATCCCGGAATCGGTGCGCGCAGCGCACCCTAGGGTCCAGGCCAGGCGAAAGGGGGCGGTCTTGTGCACGGGGAGGATTCGCCCGCTTCCAAGGGGCCAGCGCAAGTCCACGTTCTACGAACGTGGATGTTTACTCGCCAAGGGCAACGAAGTTGCCCCGACGGGGTGTGGGCAAACCTGCGGTCTGCTTGGCGAATGAATTCGCCCCTACAGAAGAGGGCGCTCCGCGCGCGAGGGAAAGGCGGATAGCGAAAAAACGATGCCCCGCACGGCGAGGTCCTGCCGTGCGGGGTGCTTGGGGGGCTCACTCTTCCGTGGCCAGGATCGCGTTGGCCAGTTCGCTGTCGCTGGCCTTGAGGTCCGGATGCTCGCTGCGGATGCGTTGCAACGCCGCCTCAAGGTAGGGGCCGCGGATTTCGCCGCCACTGGCGACGAAGCTGCTGGCGTCGTCGCGGGCCGCAACTATCAGTTTGTCGTCCTTGAAGGTGAGGTAGGTGGACGCGGTAGTGGCGCCGGACGAGATGATATCGCGCCAGAAATCGCTGTCTGCCATGGCCGAGCCGAACGGCAGGGCGATCAGGGCGAAGGCGGCTGCATACAGACGAGTGCGCATAGGCTGGTACTCCGTTCTCGGGTGGGCCTGACATATCAGATTCGGCCGCCCAATCCCGAGTTCAACCTTACCGCCTGCCGGTCATGGTCGCTCGCCATCCCATCACTCCCGGCGCAGCACCGGGTCGTCCGGGTTCTGCTGTTCCAGCTCCGCCAGCAGTGCCTGGACCTTCTGGATCTGTCCTGCCTCGCGCCAGTAGCTGATCAGCGCCAGGCGTGCGTCGCGGTTCGCGGCGTCGCGTTCCAGCAATTCCTCCAGGCGATGGCATGCTGTTTCCAGCTGGCCGCTGTCATGCAGCGCCACGGCGTAGACATAGTCGTACTGGCTGTTCTTCGGCTCCAGCCGGACCGCCTCGGCGAAGGCCTTGAGCGCCGCCGACAGGTCGCCCTTGCGCACCAGCATCAGGCCGTTGGCATGCTGCAGCAGGGCCGACTGCGGGTGGTCCTTCAGCCCCTGCTCCAGCAGGGCGCGTCCTTCCTCCCAGCGGAAATTGCCATCCAGCCATTGCACCAGGGCGACCAGCGCCGGCAGGAAGTCCGGGTCGCGCTGCAGCGCGGCACGCAGGTGCGGCTCCACCGCCTCGGCGCGGCCGTTGGCCTGGTACAGCGCGGCCAGGTTGAGGTTGGCTTCGGCGCGCTCCTGCAGGCTGAGCTGCACGGCTTCGTATTCGGTGATGGCCTCGACCCAGCTCTTCTCATAGTTGCCGAGGCCCGTGGCGCGCATGCCCAGCAGTTCGTAGGCGGCGGCGATGCGCACGGCGCGCAACGGATCCTCCAGCAGCGGCGCCAGCAGGTTGCGGCGCTGCTCTGGCGGTACCAGGGCGGCCACCGCCTTGATCGCGGCTTCGCGCACCTGCGGCGCGGGATGGGCCAGGTCGCGCGCCGCGGCCTTGAGGGCGCGTTCGCTGGGGTAGCGCGGCAGCTCGGCCAGCAGGGTGGCGCGGCGGATCGCCGGCAGGCCCTGGGATTCCAGCTGCTGGAACAGCGCCCGCGAGGCGCCCGGCCGGCCATTGCGGATCAGCCACAGGCTCTCGTCATAGCGCGGTGTGGCGGGCTTGGCTTCGCCGTACCAGTGGCGGAACTGCTCGGCGATCCTGTCCCCCGGGCGGTCGCCGTGGCAGCCGAGACAGGCGTCCGAGGTGCCCAGGCGCAGGGCCCGGGCCGGGTTGGGCAGGGTGAAGCCGTGGTCGTGGCGGTAGTCGTTGACCATGAACAACTTGCCCGGCATGTGGCAGTCCACGCACTGCGAGCCGGCCTGCCCGGGGTTGTGGTGGTGGTGCGCGGGGGACTCGTAGTCCTTGGCCTTCAGCCCCTTGCCGTCGACGCCGGCGACGGCCGTCTTGCCGGAGGGATTGTGGCACTGCAGGCAGACGCCATTGCCCGGGGCCTTGAGCGCCGTGCTGTGAGGGTCGTGACAGTTGCTGCAGCGCACGCCCTTGGCGAACATCCGGCTCTGGGTGAAGGCGCCGTACTCGAACACCTCTTCCTTGATCTTGCCATCCAGCTCGTAGAGTTCGCGGGTCAGGGCGCTGGGCAGGTAGTCGTCCATCAGCCGCCGCTCATTGTGGTAACCGTCGCCCAGGGGCGCGCGACGGGAGTGGCAGCGGGCGCAGGTCTCCACGGCGGTGATCCGGTCCGCGCGGCCGAGATCGACGGCGAAGCCGGCATTGGCCGCGTCATTGCGTTTTTCCACCCACTCCAGGTGCCGCGAAGCCGGGCCGTGGCAGGCCTGGCAGCCCACTCCCAGGCTGTTCCAGTGGCTGGCGAAGGCGTTGCTGGCCGGGTCGAAATTGCGTTTGAAGCCGGTGGTGTGGCACTCCACGCACATGAAATTGGCGTTCTGCTGCGGCTGGCTCCAGTGCAGCGGGTCCTTGAAGTCGACGCCCTGGCCCGGATAGAGGTGGAACCAGGCGCGCCTGTCCACGTCCCAGGCGATGCCCAGGGCCTGCAGGCGACCGCCGGGGACCTCGATCAGGTACTGCTGCAGGGGCGCGATGCCGAAGGCGTAGGCTACGCGGAAGTCCGCCGGCCTGCCGTCGGCTCCCGGGGTGTTGACCCAGAAACCGCCGTCCTTGCGGAAGAAGCGGGTGGTTTCCTTCTCGTCGCTGAAGAGGGTGTCATTGAAATCCCCCAGCACGCTGGACTCGTTCGCTTCCTGCATGGCGAGCTGGTGGTGGCTGCCTTCCCAGGCCTTGGCTTGCGGGACGTGGCAGCCCGCGCACTGGGCTTCCTCCACCAGGCTGGCAGGAAGGGTGCTGGCGTCGGGCTGCGGCGCCTTGCCCGGCAGGCCGTCGCCGCCGCGCTCGAAGTACAGCCAGAGGCCCAGGCCGACCAGCAGCAGGAGGCCGGCCAGCACCGGGTATACGGGGTGTCGTGGCGGCTTGGCGGGGGGCGTTCCCGGGGCGATCTTCCGGTGTTTCGACATGCAGACATCCGCTGTTCTGGCGAGGGTGCTTCACAGTGGCGTGCAGGTTCCGTGAATGCCCCGGAGCCCGTCAAGGCTGCATGACGTTCCCCTTCACCGGCAGGGAAGGGCAGGGAACCGGCGCTACACCGGCTCCACCCTGAGCAGCACGCCGTCCCGGCCGATCACGCGGACCTGGCTGCCGGCGGGCAGGTCGGGGCCGCAAACCAGCCAGACCGAGTCGCCGGCGCGGATCTTGCCGCGCCCGCCGCTGATGGCTTCGTGCAGGGGGAACTGGCGGCCGATGAACTCCTGGCCGCGCTGGTTCAGGCCGGGCTGCTCGGAGGGGCGGGCGGCGCTGCGCTGGCGGCGCCACCAGTACACCGCGGTGAGGACCGAGAGCACGCCGAAGAGCAGGAACTGGATGGCCCAGTGCAGTTCCGGGGCGATGAAGGTGATGACGCCGACGCAGGCCGCGGCCACGCCTATCCACAGCAGGTAGCCGCCGGCGCCGAAGACTTCGAGGATCAGCAGCAGGGTGCCGAGGGCCAGCCAATCCCAGTAGGTCAGGTGCTGCAGGTAGTTCCACATGGCCTCAACCCTTCTTGGCGTCGAAGGTGGCGCGAACGATCTCGCCGATACCGCCCACGGCGCCGATCACCTGGCTGGCCTCCAGGGGCATCAGCACCACCTTGCTGTTGTTGGCGCTGGCCAGGTTGCCCAGGGCCTCGACGTACTTCTGCGCGACGAAGTAGTTCACCGCCTGCACATTGCCGCGGGCGATGGCCTCGGAAACCATGCGGGTCGCCTCGGCTTCGGCCTGGGCCGCGCGTTCGCGGGCTTCCGCTTCGAGGAAGGCGGCCTGGCGCTGGCCCTCGGCCTTGAGGATCTGCGCCTGCTTCTCGCCCTCGGCGGTGAGGATTTCCGCCTGGCGGCGGCCTTCGGCTTCGAGGATCTGCGCGCGTTTCAGGCGTTCGGCCTTCATCTGGCTGGCCATGGCTTCCACCAGGTCGGCCGGTGGGGTGATGTCCTTGATCTCGATGCGGGTGACCTTGATGCCCCAGGGCGCGGTGGCTTCGTCCACGGTGCGCAACAGGCGTTCGTTGATGGCGTCGCGCTGGCTGAGCATGGCGTCCAGCTCCATGGAACCGAGCACGGTGCGGATATTGGTCATCACCAGGTTGCGGATGGCGTGCTCCAGGTCGTTGACCTCGTAGGCCGCCTGGGCGGCATTGACCACCTGGAAGAAGCACACGGCGTCGATGGTGACGATGGCGTTGTCGGCGCTGATGGCTTCCTGCGGCGGGATGTCCAGCACGCTTTCCATGACGCTGAGCTTGCGGCCGATGCGGTCCATCACCGGCACTATGATGTTCAGGCCGGGCTTCAGGGTATTGGTGTAGCGGCCGAAGCGCTCCACCGTCCACTCGAACCCCTGGGGCACTACCTTGAAGCCCATGAAGACGATGGCGATCGCCAGGGCGACGAAGAGGATGACGACACTGCCGATTTCCATGGGGATTGCTCCGTTTGCTGGCTGTGGTTCTTATGTGTAGGCAGTTATAGCCCAGGGTTGGCGAGGGCCCCTCGCCCCAGCCGCCTAGGATTTCATTTCTGCTCGCTTTGTGGCGTGACCCGCAGCACTTCTTCGATGGTCGTCAGGCCGGCGGCGACCTTTTGCGCGCCGGACAGGCGCAGGCTGCGCATGCCCTCCTTGAAGGCGGCGCGGCGCAGGGCGATGAGATCGGTGTCGGCGGTGATCAGCGGCTTGATGCCGTCGGACAGCAGCATGATCTCGTACACCCCGGCGCGGCCACGGTAGCCGGTGTCGCGGCATTCCAGGCAACCCACGGCGCGGTGGGCGCCGGTTGGCAACGGCGCGCTCCAGGGCTTGGTGAGGCCGTTCCAGTCGTCCTCGCGCAGCTCCATCGGCGCCTTGCAGTGCGGGCAGAGAGTGCGCACCAGGCGCTGGGCCATTACCCCGAGCAGGGTGGCGCGCAGCAGGTAGTAGGGCACGCCCAGCTCCAGCAGGCGGGTGATGGCGCTGGGGGCGTCGTTGGTGTGCAGGGTGGAGAGCACCAGGTGGCCGGTGAGGGCGGCCTGGATGGCCATCTCGGCGGTTTCCAGGTCGCGGATCTCGCCGATCATGATGATGTCCGGGTCCTGTCGCATCAGCGCGCGCACGCCGCTGGCGAAGGTCAGGTCGATGTTGTGCTGCACCTGCATCTGGTTGAAGGCGCCCTCGATCATCTCGATGGGGTCCTCGATGGTGCAGACGTTCACCTCGCTGGTGGCCAGCTGCTTGAGGGTGGTGTAGAGGGTGGTGGTCTTGCCCGAGCCGGTGGGGCCGGTGACCAGGATGATGCCGTTGGGCTGGTTGGTCATGCTCTGCCAGCGGCGCAGGTCGTCCTGGGAGAAGCCCAGCTGGTCGAAGCTTTTCAGCAGCACTTCCGGGTCGAAGATGCGCATCACCATCTTCTCGCCGAAGGCGGTGGGCAGGGTGGACAGGCGCAGCTCCACCTCGCCGCCGTCCGGGGTCTTGGTCTTGACCCGGCCGTCCTGGGGCTTGCGCTTCTCCGCCACGTTCATCCGCCCGAGGCTCTTCAGGCGGCTGACCACGGCCATGGTGACCTGGGGCGGGAACTGGTAGACGTTGTGCAGCACGCCGTCGATGCGGAAGCGCACCGTGCCCTGTTCGCGGCGCGGCTCGATGTGGATGTCGCTGGCGCGCTGCTGGTAGGCGTACTGGAACAGCCAGTCGACGATGTTGACGATGTGCGCGTCGTTGGCGTCCGGCTCCTGTTCGCTGGAGCCGAGCTTGAGCAACTGCTCGAAGTTGCCCACGCCGCTGATCTTCTGGTCCACCGCGCTGGCGCCGCTGACCGACTTGGCCAGGCGGTAGAACTCCAGGGTGAACCTCTGGATATCCGACGGATTGGCCACCACGCGCCTGATCGGCCGCTTGAGCACATGGGTCAGGTTGCCCTCCCAGCTCTGCACGAAGGGCTGTGCGCTGGCGATGGTCACCCCTTCGCTGTCCACCGCCACCGCGAGGATCTTGTGGCGCTGGGCGAACGCATAGGACATCAGCGGGGTGATGGCGGCCACGTCGATCTTCAGCGGGTCGATGCGCAGGTAGGGCTGCCCGGCGTGCTCGGCCAGCCAGTGGCTGAGGGTCTCCAGGTCGAGCTTCTTGCCGGGGCGCCCGAGGTCGTCCACCTGCTGGCTGGCGAGAAATTCCAGCGGGTGCTGCTGGTTGTTCACCGCGCTGCGGCGAATGGCCAGGCAATGTTCGGCCTGGTCCTGGCTCAGACGGCCCTGGGCCACCAGTTCACGCATCAGGTCGTTGAGGTCCAGCCAGCGGTCCTGGGCGGGTGAGGCAAAGGCGGACATGCAAGCTCCTCGGTCACGCTGCTCTGTCTGGAAGAGTAGTCAAACGCTCTTCCGGTAAGACGGCAAGCATGCCCGAATCGCCGCGGCGCCGCTAAGCGCTGGATCAAGGAAAGGGGGTCTGTTCCAGCTCTACCGAGGACACGCTGACCAGCGAACGCATCTTCTGCGCGATGACCTCGGCGCGGTGCGGCGTCAGCCCGGGCTGGCGCAGTTGCACCAGCAGGTCGTCGCCCAGCCGGTTGACCTGCAGCCAGCGCGGCACCAGCTGCAACTGGGCGAAGAAGGCGAGCAGGCGGCCGAGGATGTCCGCTTCCGCCTCGGCGAGGATCGCGAACTGCATCTCGCAGGCCTGGAGTTGGGTGGTGCGCGGGTGCCAGTGGTCGTCGCGGGCAACGGGAGCGGTCTGCAGGCTGAGCATCGGGGGTTCCTCGGTAGGGATGCCGATAGTTTTCCAGTCTGCCGTAGGATTTTTCTGCCTGATTACGGGGAAAACAGGAGGTTTATGGATAGACTTTCCTGTATATCGTCAAAGCAGGGAATTTTTATGTCCGTCACCCTGGATAACTACGACAAACGTATCCTCGAACTGCTGCAGGAGGACGCCAGCCTGTCCACTGCCGAGATCGCCGAACGGGTGGGGCTGTCCCAGTCGCCCTGCTGGCGGCGCATCCAGCGCCTCAAGGACGAGGGGGTGATCCGCCGCCAGGTGACCTTGCTGGACCGGCGCAAGGTCGGCCTCAACGCGCAGATCTTCGCCCAGGTGAAGCTCAACGCCCACGGCCGCTCCAACCTGACGGAGTTCGCCGAAGCCATGCAACGCTTCCCGGAAGTGCTGGAGTGCCACGTGCTGATGGGCGCGGTGGATTTCATGCTGCGCATCGTCACCCGCGACATCGAGGCCTACGAGCGCTTCTTCTTCGAGAAGCTGTCGCTGGTGCCGGGCATCCAGGAGGTGAACTCCATAGTCGCGCTGTCGGAGATCAAGTCCACCACCAGCTTGCCGGTGGGACAGGGGTAGGGCTTTTGTGCTGGGCGTTGCCCTCTCCCCCGGCCCGATCGCTTCGCGCTCAGGCGTTCATCGGCACCGGAAGCGGTGCTTCCGAAAACGTGCCTCTTCACCCCTGAAGAGGAGAGGGGTGACTCGCGCCTGGTGGCTCGGAGCACCCGGCAACGCGGAGCGGGACTGGGCTCGGTATTCGATCCCGGCACGGCCTAACTCCCCTCGCCCTTCAGGGAGAGGGGCGGGGGGAGAGGGTGGCGGAGGTCGCGCTAGGAGGCCTTGTCATCAGGAGCAACCACCACCACCGGCTCCTGCGCCAGCCTGCCCACCTGATGGGGTAGCGTCAGCCCCATGGACAGGTAGATGCCGGTCAGCTGATCGACACCCATATCCGCCGGGCGCACCCATTCCACGGGGACGTAGATCAGCCCGCCACCCACCGGGATGGGCGCGCTGGGCACCAGCACGGCGCAGTACTGGCGGCCGTCGAGTTCGAAGCTTTCCGGGCTGGGTTGCAGCGCCAGCACCGCGGCGCCGTCGCCACCGAAGAAGCACCAGACCGGGCTCATGGCGGCGATGTCGGCGTTCTTGCTGCGGTCCAGCAGGCTGACGAAGCGGTCGGCCAGGTTGTACAGGCTGCCGATCAGCGGCGCGCGGCGCAGGGTCATGTCCAGCAGCCAGGCCAGCGGCCGGCGCAGGCCGAGCTGCACCGCCAGGCCCAGGGGGTAGAGGCTGCCCAGCAGCACCAGGGTCCCGACCAGGTAGGCCAGGACCGGATTGCTGGCGAAGTGTTGGCCCAGGGCGCCGAGGAGTTGGCCGATCAGGGTGGATGGCCCCACCAGCCTGTTCAGCAGGCTGACCAGCCAGGCCAGCAGGGCCAGGGTCAGCACCAGCGGCAACAGGGCCAGCAGGCCGGTGAGCCAGGTGGTGACCACGGAGCGGAAGCTTTGCCTGAACATGCCGGGGCCCTCGTCTCAGCGGGTCAGCGCCTTCCAGCTGCGAAGGCTGATCAGGGTCTGCGCCTGTTCGCTGCGGGTTGCCAGCACTTCGGCGTCCAGTGGCTGGCCGGCCAGTTCGGCGAGCTTCGCCAGCTCGCCGTAGCAGCGGTCGATCTCCACCACGTCCAGCACCTGGCGTGCCAGGCGCAGCCAGACCAGCAGGCGCTCCAGGCGCGGCAGCTGCTCGGCCAGATCCTCGGGCTGGCGCTTGTAGAGCTCGGGTTTCAGCGCCTGGCCTTCCTCGCCGAGGAAGCGCGGCAGCCAGTTGCCCAGCGCCGCCTGACCCTGGCGGGTGCCGCGGGCGTTGCGTTCCACGGTCCAGGCGCGGGTCAGCAGCCAGCGGGAGGCGTTGAGCGAGAACAGCCCCCAGCGGGTCCCGGCGAGTTCCTCGGCGAACTGTTGCGGGGCGGCGTGGCGCGCGGCCTCGTCCAGCTCGCCGGCCTGGATGCGCGGGCGCCAGTCCTGGAGCAGGGCGTCCAGGGCTTCGCGCAGGTCATGGCTGCTGGCGCGCGGCGCGGCCTGGCCGAGGCTGCCGAGCAGGGCGCGCAGGTCCACCAGTTGCTGCAGCCAGTCCGCCAGCAGCTTCCAGTGGCCGTTGAAGCGGTACTGCTCGGCCAGGCGCTGGCTGGCGCCCAGCAGGTGCCAGGCGAGGGCGGCGAAGGCGTCGTCCAGCGACAGCTCGGCGGACAGTGCCGGGGCCGGCAGGCTGAGGTGGTAGCTGTTGGCGTCGTAGAGGCGATAGCCGCGCTCGGCCTTGCTGATGTCGCAGGGCATCAGCGGCAGGTCGGCGGCCAGCTCGGCGGCCAGTTCCAGCAGGGCCTCGGGCTCGCCCTGGCGCAGTTCCAGTTCCAGTTCGCAGATATCTTCTTCCTGCTTGCCGGCGATCACCTTGCCCAGGTCCAGGGCGGCTTCGATCACCACCTTGGCCTTGCCGCGCCCCCAGGCGATCTCGGCGCGGTCGCGGTTGAAGTCGGTGGTGAAGATCGGGCCCAGCTGCTTCTTGTCCAGTTCGGCCAGGCTCGCCGGCCAGCAGTCGTCGGTGAGCTTCTTCGGGTCCAGTTTCGCTTTCGCCAGGTACCAGTCCCATTCGTTGCGCTCGGACAGCCCGGCCACGCTCTGGCCGCGGGTCTTCAGCGTCTGGATGAACTGCTCGCCGTCGCGGCGCAGGCGCAGGGCCACGCGGGCCTGGGCGAGATCGCGCTCGGGGGTGTCGAAGTACTGGTTGAAGAGTTCGCGGCGTTCCCAGCCGGACTTGTTGCGCTTCTTCAGCAGCGGGTGGTCGCGCAGGGCTTCCAGGGTCTCGCGGCTGGCGCGAAGCTTGATTTCGGTCTCTTTGTTCATCGCCGGGATCTTTCAGGCGCAGCCAGGGGGTGGCTGCCAAGGCGGTGAAGTCTACAGGACAGGTCCGTACCTTGCCGCAGCGGTTTCGTCGGGCGCTGGCTTGGGCCTATGATGGTCCTCCAATCGTGGAGGCCCCGATGTCCGTTCCAGACCTGAAATCGCAGTTCGCCGCCCTGATCGCCACGCCCTCGGTGAGCTGCACCCAGCCCAGCTGGGACCAGTCGAACCAGGCGGTGATCGAATTGCTGGCCGGCTGGCTCGGTGACCTGGGCTTTCGCTGCGAGATCCAGCAGGTGTCACCGGGCAAGGCCAACCTGCTGGCCACCTACGGCAGCGGCCCCGGTGGCCTGGTGCTGGCCGGCCACAGCGACACCGTGCCCTTCGACGCCGCCCTGTGGAAAACCGACCCGCTGAAACTCAACGAGGTGGGTGACCGCTGGTATGGCCTGGGCAGTTGCGACATGAAGGGCTTCTTCCCGCTCGCCATCGAGGCCGCGCGTGGCCTGCTGGACCAACCCTTCCGCCAGCCGCTGATCATCCTCGCCACCTGCGACGAGGAGAGCTCCATGGCCGGCGCCCGTGCCCTGGCCCAGGCCGGGCGTCCCCTCGGCCGCGCGGCGGTGATCGGCGAGCCCACGGGCCTGAAGCCCATCCGCCTGCACAAGGGGGTGATGATGGAGCGCATCGACATCCTCGGGCAGAGTGGCCATTCCTCCGACCCCAGCCTCGGCCACAGCGCCCTGGAAGCCATGCATGCGGTGATGAGCGACCTGCTCGAACTGCGCGGCGAGTGGCAGCAGGAATTCCGCAACCCGCAGTTCAGCGTGCCGCAGCCCACACTCAACCTCGGCTGCATCCATGGCGGCGACAACCCCAACCGCATCTGCGGCCAGTGCAGCCTGGAATTCGATCTGCGGCCGTTGCCCGGCATGAATCCGGACACCCTGCGCGCGGTGATCCGCCAGCGCCTGCGCCCGGTGGCCGAGCATTACCAGGTGCAAATCGACTTCAGGCCGCTGTTCCCGGCGGTGCCGCCCTTCGAGCAGTCCGCGGAAAGTGATCTGGTGCGCCTGGCCGAACGTCTTACCGGCCATACCGCGCAGGCGGTGGCCTTTGGCACCGAAGCGCCGTATCTTCAGCAGCTCGGTTGCGAGACCCTGGTCCTCGGCCCTGGCGATATCGCCTGCGCCCACCAGCCGGACGAGCATCTCGAACTGTCACGGATCGAGCCTACCGTTGCGCTATTGCGCCAGCTCATCCAGCATTACTGCCTGCAATCCGCCACCAAGTCCTGACCGGGAGGGTTTCCGTTGATGCTCATGCGACGACGATAACGCGCCGCCTCACTTTCTTTCCCGTATTCGCCGGGAATCGCATTCGTCTATTCGCCACATTTTCAGGCTCACGGAACCATGCCCGATTACGTCAATTGGCTGCGTCACGCTTCTCCCTACATCAACGCCCACCGGGACTGCACCTTCGTGGTGATGCTGCCCGGCGAGGGCGTCGCCCACACGAACTTCGGCAACATCGTCCACGACCTGGTGCTGCTGCACAGCCTGGGCGTGCGCCTGGTGCTGGTGCACGGTTCGCGTCCGCAGATCGAGGCGCGCCTGGCCGCCCGCGGCCTCACGCCGCACTTCCACCACGACCTGCGGATCACCGACGGTCCCACCCTGGAATGCGTGATCGACGCCGTCGGCCAGCTGCGCATCGCCATCGAGGCGCGCCTGTCCATGGATATCGCCGCCTCGCCCATGCAGGGCTCGCGCCTGCGGGTGAGCACCGGCAACTTCGTCACCGCGCGCCCCATCGGCGTGGTCGACGGCATCGACTACCACCACACCGGCGAAGTGCGCCGGGTGGACCGCAAGGGCATCGGCCGGCTGCTGGACGAGCGCACCATAGTGCTGCTCTCGCCGCTGGGCTACTCGCCCACCGGGGAAATCTTCAACCTCGCCTGCGAGGACGTGGCCACCCGCGTCGCCATCGACCTGGGCGCGGACAAGCTGATCCTGTTCGGCGCCGAGCGTGGCCTGATCGACGAGTCCGGCAAGCTGGTGCGTGAACTGCGCCCGCAGCAGGTCCCGCCGCATCTGGCGCGCCTGGGCAACAACTACCAGGCGGAATTGCTGGACGCCTCGGCCCAGGCCTGCCGCGCCGGGGTCAAGCGCAGCCACATGGTCAGCTATGCCGAGGACGGTTCCCTGCTCACCGAGCTGTTCACCCGCGACGGCGGCGGCACCCTGGTGGACCAGGAGCAGTTCGAGTCCCTGCGCGAGGCCACCATCGACGACGTCGGCGGCCTGATCGACCTGATCACCCCGCTGGAGGACCAGGGCATCCTGGTGCGCCGTTCGCGGGAGGTGCTGGAGCGGGAGATCGAGCAGTTCACCATAGTCGAGCGCGACGGCCTGATCATCGCCTGCGCGGCCCTCTACCCCATCGCCGATTCCGAGGCCGGCGAGCTGGCCTGCCTGGCGGTGAACCCGGAGTATCGCCATGGCGGTCGCGGCGACGAGTTGCTGGAACGCATCGAGGAGCGCGCCCGGGCCATGGGCCTGAAGACCCTGTTCGTCCTCACCACCCGTACCGCCCACTGGTTCCGCGAACGCGGCTTCCAGCCCAGCGGCGTCGAGCGCCTGCCAGCGGCGCGGGCGTCGCTGTACAACTACCAGCGCAATTCGCAGATCTTCGAAAAAACGCTCTGATTTCCTGTAGGGGCGAATTCATTCGCCAAGGGCAGCGCAGCTGCCCCCTGCAAGGCTGAAGGGCAGACCTGAGGTCCGCTTGGCGAATGAATTCGCCCCTGCAGGCGCATCGCAGCCAGGGCGGCGATCAGTTACTGATCAACCCCAGGATGCTCGCCTGGTAGGCGGCAATGAAGGTGTCGAAATCCACTTCCGGCTCGGCTTCCAGGCGGGCCTGCTCTTCCAGGGATTCGCGGGCCATGATTTCGAAGCGGGCCTGGTCTTCCACGCTGAGGGCCTGGCTGCGGAAGTAGTCGGCGTGCTGGCGGCTGTAGCGCAGGGCGAACTGGCTGAAGCTTTCGCCGCGTTCGCGCAGTTCGGCCAGTACTCGGGCCGACGGCGTCAGCTCCGGGTCGGCGACCTTGGCGCGCTGCGCGGCCAGGGCCTCGGCATGCTCCTGTCCGCCGTGGGCGGCGTCCAGCAGTTCGGTGGCGCGAGCGATGCGGTCGAGCAGGTCGTTGGCCCATTCGGTCAGGCCGATGGCCTGGCCATGGCGCTGCAGCGTGAGGCCCGGCCGGCGGCCTTCCTTGACCACCCGCTGGAAGTTGTCGGTGCAGCCCCGGCATTCCTCGCCGGCCATCGGCGGGCTGTCCTGCAGGGCGCAGAACAGCAGGAAGGCGTCGAGGAAACGTGCCTCGGTCAGGTCGAGGCCCACTGGCAGGAAGGGGTTGATATCCAGGCAGCGCACCTCGACGTACTGCACCCCACGGGCCATCAGCGCCTGGATCGGGCGTTCGCCGGTGTAGGTGATGCGCTTGGGCCGGATGCTCGAGTAGTACTCGTTCTCGATCTGGATCACGTTGGTGTTCAGCTGCACCCACTCGCCGTTCTGCTTGGTGCCGATCTCGGCGTACGGCGGGTAGGGCGTGGACACCGCCTGGCGCAGGCTCGACAGGTAGCTGTCGAGGCTGTTGTAGCAGGGCGTGAGGCCGGCCTGGGCATTGTTCTGGTAGCCCAGGTCGCTCATCCGCAGGCTGGTGGCCCAGGGCAGGTAGAGGGTATCGGCGTCCAGGCTGTCGAGGTCGTGGGGACGGCCGCGCAGGAAGCTCTTGTCCAGGGCCGGGGCGGCGCCGAACAGGTACATCAGCAGCCAGCTGTAGCGGCGGAAGTTGCGAATCATCGCGATATAGCGCGCCGACTGGTAGTCGCGCTCGCTCTGCGGGTCGCCTTCGGCCTGCTTGAGCAGCGGCCAGAGCGCCTCGGGCAGGGAATAGTTGTAGTGGATGCCGGCGATGCACTGCATGGTCTTGCCGTAGCGCACGGCCAGACCCTTGCGGTAGACGTACTTCAGGCGACCGATGGGCGAATTGCCGTAGTGGGCGATGGGGATGTCCTCCTCCGCCGGCAGGCGGCAGGGCATGGACGGACTCCAGAGCAGCTCGTCGCCGAGCTTGTCCAGGGTGAAGCGGTGGATCTTCTCCAGGTCCGCCAGGGTCTGCGCCGGATCGCGCTCGGCCGGGGTGATGAACTCCAGCAGGGATTCGGAATAGTCCGTGGTGATCTGCCCATGGGTCAGGGCCGAGCCCAGGGCAGAGGGGTGCGGCGTCAGCGCCAGTTGGCCGTTGCCATCGACCCGCAGGCATTCACGCTCGATGCCATGCAGGCAGCGGGTGAGCAGGGGCAGGTTGGCGCGCTCGCCGAGCAGGGCCAGGCGGCGGGAAAGAAGATCGCTCAATTTGGAATCCTTCACGCGTCGGTCGCCCCAATATGGGGGTGGACCAAGCTGTCTACAAGAGGCGGACTTCGCCGCCGGCCGAAATACTTTTCCAACCGGCGGCTCGCGTTGTCGCTTCGTCCAGAATAGAGCCTTGTCGCTGACCTGCGGTTACAGCTGGGCGAAGGTGCCTTGTCCCCGAGCGACCAGCTTGTCGCCCTGCAGCACGTCGGCCTCCACCACCAGGGTGCGCGTGCCGGCGTGCAGCACCCGCGCCCGGCAGATCACTTCGCCCTCCGCCACCGGGCGGATGTAGTTGATCTTGCATTCCAGGGTGGCGCTGCGCCGGTCGAAGCCGTGGCTGCTGGAGCAGGCCAGGCCCATGGCGATGTCCAGCAGGGAGAAGATCGCCCCGCCGTGCATCACCTGGGCGCGGTTGCGCAGGTGTTCGGCCATGGGCAGGCGCGCCTCGGCGATTCCATCGCCCAGGCTGAGCGCCTCGATGCCCAGCAACTGGCTGTAGTTGCTGCCGGTCTGCAGTTCGGCAAGGTCCATGGTCATTTCTTCTTGATCTGCTTGGCGTTGGCGAAGAGCGAGGCCATGCCGCCGCTGGCAGGCGGCGCGCTGTGGCGCGGGGCGCCTTGCTGCTGGCGCGGCCGGCCGCCCTGGCGACCACCGCCGCGCGAGCCTTCCACCTTCTCGCCCGGGGTGTCGCCCATGCGCATGGACAGGCCGACACGGTTACGCGGAATGTCCACTTCCATGACCTTGACGCGGACGATGTCGCCGGCCTTGACCACTTCGTACGGGTCCTTGACGAACTTCTCCGACAGCGCGGAGATGTGCACCAGGCCGTCCTGGTGGACGCCGATGTCGACGAAGGCGCCGAAGTTGGTGACGTTGGTCACCACGCCTTCCAGCACCATGCCGGGCTTGAGGTCCTTGAGGCTTTCCACGCCTTCCTGGAACTCGGCGGTCTTGAACTCGGGACGCGGGTCGCGGCCGGGCTTGTCCAGCTCCTTGAGGATGTCGGTGACGGTGGGCAGGCCGAAGGTCTCGTCGGTGAACCTGGCCGGGTCCAGGCGCTTGAGGAAGCCCGAGTCGCCGATCAGCGAGCGGATGTCGCGGCCGGTACCTTCGGCGATGCGCTGCACCAGCGGGTAGGTTTCCGGGTGCACGGCGGAGGCGTCCAGCGGGTTGTCGCCGTTCATCACGCGGAGGAAGCCGGCGGCCTGCTCGAAGGTCTTCTCGCCCAGGCGGCTGACCTTCTTCAGCTCGGCGCGGGTCTTGAAGGCGCCGTTGGCGTCACGGTAGGCGACGATGTTCTGCGCCAGGGTCGCGTTGAGGCCGGAAATGCGCGCCAGCAGGGCGGCGGAAGCGGTGTTCACGTCCACACCCACGGCGTTCACGCAGTCCTCCACCACGGCGTCCAGGCTGCGTGCCAGCTGCAGCTGGGAGACGTCGTGCTGGTACTGGCCGACGCCGATGGATTTCGGATCGATCTTCACCAGTTCGGCCAGCGGGTCCTGCAGGCGGCGGGCGATGGACACCGCGCCACGCAGGGACACGTCCAGCTCGGGGAATTCCTTGGCCGCCAGCTCGGAGGCGGAATACACCGAGGCGCCGGCCTCGCTGACCATGATCTTGGTCATCTTCAGCGCGGGGTATTTCTTGATCAGTTCGATGGCCAGCTTGTCGGTCTCGCGGCTGGCGGTGCCGTTGCCGATGGCGATCAGGTCGACGCTGTGCCTGGCGCAGAGCTTGCCGAGGATCGCCAGGGTCTCGTCCCACTTGTTGTGCGGCACGTGGGGGTAGACGGTGGCGGTGTCCAGCAGCTTGCCGGTGGCGTCGACCACGGCCACCTTGCAGCCGGTGCGCAGGCCCGGGTCCAGCCCCAGGGTGGCGCGCGGGCCGGCCGGGGCGGCCAGCAGCAGGTCGTGCAGGTTGCGGGCGAAGACGTTGATCGCCTCGGTCTCGGCGGCTTCGCGCAGCTCGCCGAGCAGGTCGGTTTCCAGGTGGGTGTAGAGCTTTACCTTCCAGGTCCAGCGCACCACCTCGGCCAGCCACTTGTCGGCGGCGCGGCCCTGGTTGGCGATGCCGAAGCGCTCGCCGATCATCAGCTCGCAGGGGTGCATGGTGCCCGGCAGCTCCTCGCCCACTTTCAGGGCGATGCTCAGCACGCCTTCGTTGCGCCCGCGGAAGATCGCCAGGGCACGGTGCGAGGGTACGCCCTTGAGGTTCTCGTCATGCTCGAAGTAGTCGCTGAACTTGGCGCCTTCCTGCTCCTTGCCGGCCACCAGGCGGGCGGCGAGGGTGGCGTTGTCCTTGAGGAAGCCGCGCAGGCTGGCCAGCAGGGTGGCGTCCTCGGCGAAGCGCTCCATGAGGATGTACTTGGCGCCTTCGAGCACGGCCTTGATGTCGGCGAAGCCCTTCTCGGCGTCGATGAAGCGCTCGGCTTCGGCCTCGGGGGCCAGGGCCGGGTCGCTGAACAGCGCGTCGGCCAGTTCGCCGAGGCCGGCTTCCAGGGCGATCTGGCCCTTGGTGCGGCGTTTCTGCTTGTAGGGCAGGTAGAGGTCTTCCAGGCGGGTCTTGGTGTCGGCCAGCCTGATCTCGCGCTCCAGTTCCGGGGTCAGCTTGCCCTGTTCGGTGATGCTGGCGAGGATCGCGCCGCGACGGTCTTCCATTTCCCGCAGGTAGCGCAGGCGTTCTTCCAGGGTACGCAGCTGGGTATCGTCGAGGCTGCCGGTGACTTCCTTCCGGTAACGGGCGATGAAGGGCACGGTGGCGCCTTCGTCCAGCAGTTCCACGGCGGCGGCGACCTGTTGCGGGCGCACGCCCAGTTCTTCGGCGATGCGGTTGTTGATGCTATCCATTGAAAACACCTGCATGGGCGGCAACCCGGGCCGGGCCACGGCGGCTACCGCGGAAAAACAGACCGGCGAGCCAGGGCTCGCCGGTGATGAAAGGCGCCGCATTATAAACACCGAGTTTCGAAGGGTAGGGAACCGTTCGGGGAAAAATCTGCTAACAATGGGCAAGCCGCCGCGCGACGTGCGGCAAGCGATAATGCGCGGCTTGCAGACAGGAGAAAACATGAGCAGCAACCCGACCGCTGAAGGCGAAAAGATCCTCATAGTCGACGATGACGCCCGCCTGCGGCGCCTTCTCGAGCGCTTCCTCGACGAGCAGGGCTTTCGCGTGCGCGCCGTGGAGAACGTCGAGCAGATGGATCGCCTGCTGGCTCGCGAACTCTTCAACCTGGTGGTGCTCGACCTGATGCTGCCTGGCGAGGACGGCCTCTCGGCCTGCCGCCGGCTGCGCGCTTCGAACAACCAGGTGCCGATCATCATGCTCACCGCCAAGGGCGATGAGTCCAGCCGTATCCAGGGCCTGGAACTGGGCGCCGACGACTACCTGGCCAAGCCCTTCAACCCCCGCGAGCTGCTGGCGCGGATCAAGGCCGTACTGCGCCGCCAGGCGCCGCAGGTGCCGGGCGCACCGGCCAGCGAGGACGAGAGCGTCAGCTTCGGCGAGTACGAGCTGTCCCTCGCCACCCGCGAACTGAAGAAAGGCGACGACGTGCAGATGCTCACCACCGGTGAGTTCGCCGTCCTCAAGGCGCTGGTCCAGCATGCCCGCGAGCCGCTGACCCGCGACAAACTCATGAACCTGGCCCGTGGCCGCGAATGGGACGCCCTGGAGCGCTCCATCGACGTGCAGATTTCCCGTCTGCGCCGGCTGATCGAACCGGACCCTTCCAAGCCGCGCTATATCCAGACCGTCTGGGGCGTCGGCTACGTGTTCGTACCCGATGGCAACAAGTGAACGCGCGGCGGGGGTTCCCGCCGCCGGGCAACCCAGGGTGGTGATGCGTACCCCCTACTGGTTCCCGCAGAGCTTCTTCTCCCGCACCCTCTGGCTGGTGCTCATCGTCGTGCTGTTTTCCAAGGCGCTGACCCTGGTCTACCTGATGATGAACGAGGACGTGCTGGTGGATCGCCAGTACAGCCACGGCGCGGCGCTGACCCTGCGCGCCTACTGGGCCGCGAGCGAAGAAGAGCGCCATGAACTGGCCAAGGCCGCCGGGCTCAAGCGGGTCACTCGCGACGCGGTGCCGGCCAGCGAACAACACTGGCCCTACAGCGAAATCTTCCAGCGCCAGATGCAGGCCGAACTCGGCCCGGGCACCGAGGTACGCCTGCGCGCCCAGAGCCCGCCGGCGCTCTGGGTCCACGCCCCGGAGCTGGGCCCGGACTGGGTGCGCGTCCCGCTCTATCCGCATCCCCTGCGCGGGCAGCGCATCTGGAGCGTGCTCGGCTGGTTCCTCGGTATCGGCCTGCTCTCCACCGCCGCCGCCTGGATCTTCGTGCGCCAGCTCAACGCCCCGCTCAAGCGCCTGGTCTTCGCCGCCCGCCAGATCGGCCAGGGGCGCAGCGTGCGCCTGCCGGTGAGCGACACGCCCAGCGAGATGGCCGAGGTGTATCGCGCCTTCAACCAGATGGCCGAGGACGTCGAGCGCGGCGCCCGCGAGCGCGAACTGATGCTGGCCGGCGTTTCCCATGACCTGCGCACGCCGTTGACGCGCCTGCGCCTGTCCCTGGAACTGATGAGCAACGACTCCGAGCTGACCGAGGACATGGTCCGCGACATCGAGGACATGGACACCATCCTCGACCAGTTCCTCGCCTTCATCCGCGACGGCCGCGACGAACGCGTCGAAGAGCTCGACCTGGGCGAACTGGTGCGCGAGGTGGTGGCGCCCTACAACCACCAGCAGGAACAGGTGCGCCTGTGCCTGGAACCCCTGCCGCCCTTCCCGTTGCGGCGGGTTTCGATCAAGCGCCTGCTGGTGAACCTGATCGAGAACGCGCTGCGATATGGCGGCAATGGCGTCGAAGTGGCGGCCTTCCTGGCGGGCGATAACGCCGCACCCTACGTGGTGCTGAGCGTGCTCGACCGTGGTGCCGGCATCGACCCCGGGGAACTGCAGGACATCTTCAATCCCTTCATCCGCGGCGACCGCGCCCGTGGCGGCAAGGGCACCGGCCTGGGCCTGGCCATCGTCAAGCGCATCGCCGCCCAGCATGGCGGCAGCGTCGAGCTGCGCAACCGCTCCGGCGGCGGCCTGGAGGCGCGGGTATGCCTGCCCCTGGGGCTGATGCTCCCCCGCGACGCGGTGTAGGTTCCTACGAAAAGGGCCTGCGCTTCGGCCAGGCGTTGTCAGAAATCGGCTCAGAAAGCCGCTTGCGGCTAACGCGCTTCAGCGCGGCCCGAAGGGCGAACGAAGTGAGTATTGCTCATTAACAGTCGTTAACTCCGCATCTTCGCCGATTTCTTCCTGGCCTGGCCTTTGCTCGGCGCGTTTTCGTGCGGAACGGGATACCGTGCGTGCGCCACTGGCCAATGCGTAGGATGGGTGGAGCGGAGCGATACCCATGCGGACGGGGCTGATGGGTATCGCAAGCTCGCGGAACGCCGCCCGCCCCATTCGAACTTTCGCCGCAACTCCCTTCAGGCCCTGATTCGGACCTGCCATCGGTGCCAATGCCACGGTGCGATTCTTTCGGGATACGCTGGACCGGCTGTGGGCTATTCTCAGCTTGCGCACCGACATGAGGTCAGTATGCCAGCTGCTTCCTTCCGACTTCCCCAATGGACCTGGTGGTTGCCGCTGCCGCTGTTGCACCTGGCTACCTGGATGTCCCTTGCCACTCAAGCCACCAGTGGCCTGGTCGTCTGGTACCTGCCCTTCGCCCTCGGCCTGGTGTTCTGCCTCTGGTGGGGCGCACGGGTGCTGCCCGCCATCTACTTCAATGCCCTGCTCAGTGTTCCGCTCTGGAACATGGACTGGTACTGGGCGCCGCTCTATGCCGTGCCGGAAACCCTCGCTGTCGTGGTGGGCTGGTGGTCGCTCAAGCGCGCCGGCTGCCATGCCGACCTGCGGGACTTCGCCGAGCTGCTGCGCTTCATGATCTATGGCGTGCTGCTGCCGGTCACCCTGCTGATCTATGGCGAACAGGCGGCGCTGGTGCTCACCGGCCACACCTCGCCGGACAGCTGGGGCAGCGCAGCCCTGCTGGTCTGGCCCGGCGCGAGCCTGACCACCCTGGCCGTGAGCCTGCCGCTGCTCACCTACCTGACGCCACCGCTGAGCCGCCGTGGCTGGGTGCCGGAGCCGGCGCAGGGGCACTCGGAAGTCCTGCACCGCCTGCCGCCCTGGCCGCTGCTGCTGGCCCTGGCGCTGCTGATTCCCTGGTTGCTGACCCTGGTGCCACCGATCCTCACCTTGCCGCCCATCGGCCTGATGATGCTCGGCCTCGCCCTGGTCTGGGGCTTTCCCGGCGCCCTCTGTGGCGCGGGCCTCACCGCCGTGACCGTGCTGGCTCTGCCGATGCTGCGCCAGCTGGGTGCGAGTTCCCCCATGGCGGAATCGCAGTGGGGCATGGAGCTGTACTTCAGCGTGCTGCTGCTGATGATGTCGGCCCTGCTGGTGGGCCGTAGCCTGAGCGACCTGCGCCTGGCGCTGGGCCGTCGCGACGAGATGCAGAAGGAGCTGGCCCTTTCCAACCTGGCGCTGCAGGCCAGTCCCCTGGGGGTGACCATCGCCGACGCTCGTCAGCCCGACCAGCCGCTGATCTACTGCAACCCGGCCTTCGAGCAGATGAGTGGTTACCCGCGGGAAGAAGTCCTGGGCAACAACTGGCGCTTCCTCCTGCACCACGACCGCAACCAGTCCGAGCTGCCGCGCCTGCAGGACGCCCTGCAGCGTGGCGAGCAGTGCCACCTGGTGCTGCGCAACTACCGCAAGGACGGCAGCCTGTTCTGGAACGAAATCACCGTGGCGCCCATGCGCGACGGCTTGGGCATCAGCCACTTCGTCGCCTTGCAGCACGATGTCAGCAGCCGCGAGATGCTCTCCGAGGAGCTGGACACCCGGCGCGACGAACTGCTGCGCCAGACCCATCTGCTGAACCAGACCGAGGCCATTGCCGACATCGGCAGCTGGGTGCTGGACATCACCACCCTGAAAATGGCCTGGAGCGAGGGCTGCTTCCGTATCTACGAGCTGGACCCGGGCGCCGGTGCCCCCAGTCTCGGGCAGATGCTGAGCTTCTTCGATCCGGCCAGCCGCGCCCAGCTGGAGGACACCCTGGAGCAATGCCTGCGCAGTGCCGAGCCCTTCGACGTGGAACTGCGCATGCAGGCCGCCCGGGGGACCCCGCGCTGGGTGCGCATCAAGGGCCTGGCCGAGCACGACGGCGACCAGGTGATCCGCATCTATGGCGCGATGCTCGACCTGACCAGCCAGAAGCGTGCCGAACGCCTGCAGCATGAGCGCGACAAGCACCTGCACCTGTTCTTCGAGGCGCCGCTGATCGGCATGGCCCTGTGCACCCCGGACCAGCGCTGGGAAGAGGTCAACTACAAGCTCTGCAGCATCCTCGGCCGCTCCCGCGAGCAACTGCGCGGCGTCGACTGGATGAGCATGACCTTCGCCGAGGACCGCGTTGCCGAAGAAGCGCTGCTGGAGGAGGTGCGCAAGGGCCAGCGCGATGGCTACGAGCTGGACAAGCGCTTCATGAAGGGCTCGGGTGGCACCGTGCACACGCGGGTCAACGTGCGTGGCGTGCGCGACCTGGACGGCCAGCTCTACGCCCTGCTGGCGCTGGTGGAGGACATCAGTGCCCGCCGTGAGGCGGAGGCGCGCTACCGGACCCTGGTGGAGCACGCCCCGGAGGCCATCCTGGTGTTCGACCCGCAGCACGGCATAGTCGAGGCCAACGAAAACGCCGCGCGCCTGTTCGGCCTGTCCCGCGAGCGGCTGCAGGGCCAGATGCCCACCACTTTCAGCCCGCCGCTGCAGGCCGATGGCCAGTCGTCGCGGGAGGTGGGCAACGCCCATACCCGTGCAGCGCTCAAGGGCGACACGCCCACTTTCGATTGGCTGATGCGTGATGTGAATGGCCGCGTGCGCCCCTGCGAAGTCCGCCTGGTGCGCCTGCCTGGCGAGGGGCGGCCGCTGGTCCGCCTGAGCATCACCGACATCTCCGAGCGCCAGCGCTACCAGCGCGAGATCGAACGCCTGGCCTACAGCGACGAACTCACCGGCCTGCCGAATCGCCGCCTGCTGCTCGACCGCCTGCAGCACGCCATGGCCCGCGAGAAGCGCGAAGGCCGCTACGGCGCGCTCCTGTTCATCGACCTTGACCACTTCAAGACGGTCAACGACAGCCTCGGCCACCCGGTGGGCGATGCCCTGCTGCGGGACGTCACCGCCCGCCTGGCCGGCTGCCTGCGCAACGAGGACACCCTGGCGCGCCTGGGCGGCGACGAGTTCGTGGTATTGCTGGAGGCCCTGGCCGATGCCCCGGAGCAGGCCGGCAAGCTGGCCGCGGAGGTGGGCGACAAGCTGCTGCAGAGCCTGCATGGCAGCTACAGCATCGGCGAGCACGAACTGGTGGTCAGCGCCAGCATCGGCATCGCCCTGCATCCCTTCACCGAACAGGTCGCCGCCGACGTGCTCAAACAGGCGGATACCGCCATGTACCGGGCCAAGCAGTCCGGACGCAACGCCCTGCACTTCTTCGCCCCGGAGATGCAGGCCGCCATCGACCAGCGCCTGCAGCTGCAGAGCGAGCTGCGCCAGGCCATCGATCGCGGCCAACTGAGCCTGGTGTTCCAGCCGCAACTGGCCCTGGCCGATGGCCGGCTGCTGGGTGCCGAGGCCCTGATGCGCTGGAACCACCCCAGCCGCGGCGAGGTGCCGCCGGCGCAATTCATTCCGCTGGCCGAAGAGACAGGGCTGATCATCGAACTGTCGGACTGGATGCTGGAAAGCGCCTGCCGCTGCCTGGCCAGCTGGCAGCTCCACTGGCCCTGGCTGGTGCTGGCGATCAACGTCAGCCCGCGCGAGCTGCGCAAGCCGGGCTTCGTCGAGCGCATCCGCAATGCCCTGGAACGCCATGGCGTCCCGGCCGGCCGCCTGGAGCTGGAAATCACCGAAGGCAGCCTGCTGGAGGAAGTGGAGCAGTGCATCTCGGCCATGCAGGCGCTCAAGGTGCTGGGCGTGCGCTTTGCCATCGACGACTTCGGCACCGGCTATTCATCCCTGGCCTACCTCAAGCGCCTGCCCCTCGACCGCCTGAAGATCGACCGCAGTTTCGTCGACGGCCTGAACAGCGATGCCAGCGACCTCGCCCTGGTGGAAACCATCCTGGCCATCGGCCGCAACCTGGGCCTGGAGTGCATCGCCGAAGGCATCGAGAGCGAGGAACAACTGACGATGCTGCGCCAGCGCGGCTGCGAGCTGGGCCAGGGCTACCACTTCAGCCGGCCGTTGTGCGAGACGGGCTTCCTGGACTGGGTTCGCGAGCGGGAATGCCGGCAACTGATGGAACGAAGCCTGTAGGGGCGAATTTATTCGCCAAGGGCTGCGCAGCAGCCCCATTTGCTCGCCTGGGGCAGCCCTTCGGCCTGCTTGGCGAATGAATTCGCCCCTACAGGTTCCCGGCCATCCATGGCCGGTCGTTCGCCGGGGCAACGCATGCGTTGCCTCATCCGGCTCACCCCTTACCCTTGGTCCTGGTCGAGTTGGGGCAGGCGTACTTTTCCAGGTGCTCGATGATGATCCCGGCCACATCCTTGCCGGTGGTGACCTCGATGCCTTCCAGGCCGGGGGAGGAATTCACCTCCATCACCAGCGGCCCGTGGTGGGAACGCAGGATATCCACCCCCGCCACCGACAGGCCCATCACCTTGGCGGCGCGGATGGCGGTCATGCGCTCCTCCGGGGTGATCTTGATCAGGCTGGCGCTGCCGCCACGGTGCAGGTTGGAGCGGAATTCGCCGGGCTTGGCCTGGCGCTTCATCGCCGCGATCACCTTGTCGCCCACCACGAAGCAGCGGATATCGGCGCCGCCGGCCTCGCGGATGTATTCCTGGACCATGATGTTCTGCTTCAGGCCCATGAAGGCCTCGATCACCGATTCGGCCGCCTTCTCCGTTTCGCAGAGCACCACGCCTATGCCCTGGGTGCCTTCCAGCACCTTGATCACCAGCGGGGCGCCGTTGACCATGCGGATCAGGTCGGGGATGTCGTCCGGCGAGTGGGCGAAGCCGGTCACCGGCAGGCCGATGCCCTTGCGCGACAGCAGCTGCAGTGAACGCAGCTTGTCCCGCGAGCGGGTGATGGCCACCGACTCGTTGAGCGGGAACACCCCCATCATCTCGAACTGGCGCAATACGGCGCAGCCATAGAAGGTGACCGAGGCGCCGATGCGCGGGATCACCGCGTCGAAGCCCTCCAGCGGCTGGCCGCGGTAGTGGATCTGCGGCTTGTGGCTGGCGATGTTCATATAGGCGCGCAGGGTGTCTATCACCACTATCTCATGGCCGCGCTGATGGCCGGCCTCGACGAGGCGGCGAGTCGAATACAGGCGCGGATTGCGCGATAACACGGCGATTTTCATTAGGCACCCGGAAGGGAAAGAGTCGGTTTTTCCTGAACGTAGGTTAGGGCCGGATTGACCACCAGCTGTGCCTGTACCAGGGCCTTGGAGCCCAGCAGTACGCGGTAGCGCATGGTCTTGCGGCAGGCCAGGGTGAACTCGATGGGCCAGACCCGGTCACCCAGCGCGAGCAGGGTGCGGATCACGTAGCGGGTCTGTGCCTGGCCATTGGAGCTTCTTATGGTCTTCACCGAAACCACCTGCGCCTCGCAACGGTGACGCCGCTGCACCAGGGTGCCGAGGTGCGCGGTGAACCTCACCCAGCGCTCGCCGTGCTTTTCGAAGGGCACGATGTCGCTGGCGTGCAGGGTAGAGGTGCTGGCCCCGGTATCGATCTTCGCGCGCAGGCCGACCATGCCGAGTTCCGGCAGGGCGATCCACTCGCGGAGTCCGATCACGGAGAGATGGTCGAAAGTCTTCACTGCAGGCTTTCCGGTAAAGTTGGAGCATTCTAGTGGGCCCGTGTGACAACTGCACCTGGACCCTGGCTGAGCTTAGACCGGGCTGGCGAATGGCACAGGCCGGGCACGATGGGAATGAGTCATGAGTGAAAAAGACCGTAAAGACGATGACAAGGTGCGCCTCGACAAATGGCTCTGGGCTGCGCGTTTCTACAAGACCCGTGCCCTGGCCAAGGAAGCCATCGAAGGCGGCAAGGTCCATCACCACGGCGAGCGCTGCAAACCGTCCAAGGAGCCGAGAGTCGGCGACGAGTATGTGATCCGCGCCGGCTTCGACGAGCGCACCGTGATCGTTCGCGCCCTCTCCGCGGTGCGCCGCGGCGCCCCCGAGGCGCAACTGCTCTATGAAGAAACCGCCGAGAGCGTGGCCAAGCGTGAGGAAGCCGCCGCCCAGCGCAAGGCGGGCGCCCTGGGCATCCAGACCGATGGCCGGCCGAGCAAGAAGCAGCGGCGGCAGCTCTTCCGCCTGCTGGATCAGTAGGCCGGGAATGCGCGCCCGGTGACCGTTGCTCCGGCAGCGCGCCGAGCGGGCATCATGAGGCGCTGGCCAACGGAACGATCCTGGGCAGGCCGATGCCCTGGTAGTGCAGGCCGGCTGCGGTCACCTGGTCGGGGTTGTAGAGGTTGCGCCCATCGATGACGAGGCGGTCGCGCAGCTTGCTGGCCAGGAACTCGAAGTCCACCACGCGGAAGGCCTTCCACTCGGTGCAGATCACCAGGGCGTCGGCGTCCTGCACGGTGTCGTCGCGGGTGGCGCAGAGCATCAGGTCGTCGCGGTAGCCGTAAAGGCGCCGGCACTCGGACATGGTTTCCGGGTCGAAGGCGCGCACCGTGGCGCCCTCGTGCCACAACGCTTCCATCAGGTAGCGGATCGGCGCCTCGCGCATGTCGTCGGTGTCGGGTTTGAAGTCCAGGCCCCACACGGCGATCGACTTGCCCTTGAGCCCATGGGGATAGTGCTTCTGCAGCTTGTGGAACAGCACCTGGCGCTGCTCCTCGTTGACCTCGTGCACTGTCCTCAGCAGGCGCATCTGGAAGCCGATCATGTGGCCGGTGTGCAGCAGGGCGCGCAGGTCCCTGGGCGAGCAGGCACCGCCCCAGCCGCAACCGGGGGTGATGAAGTGGAAGCCGATGCGCGGGTCGGAACCGATGCCCTTGCGCACCGACTCGATGTCGGCGCCCACCTGTTCGGCCAGGTTGGCCAGCTCGTTCATCAGGCTGATGCGGGTCGCGAGCATGGCGTTGGCCGCGTATTTGGTCAGCTCCGCGCTGCGGTTGTCCATGAAGATCAGCTTGTCCTGGTTACTGCAGAAAGGCGCGTAGAGCTCGGCGAGCTGGCTGCGGGCCACTTCGTCGTCGCTGCCGACGATGATGCGCTCGGGGCAGGCGCAGTCGTTGACGGCGCTGCCTTCCTTGAGGAACTCGGGGTTGGAGACCACGCGCACCTTCAGGTGCCCCTTGCCCAGTTCGGCCAGGGTCTCGCGCGCCGTGTCCAGCACCCTGGCGGCGGTGCCGACCGGCACGGTGGACTTGATCACCAGGGTACGGTCGGCCTCCATGTGGCGCACGATCTCCCGGGCCACGCCGAGCACGTGGCGCAGATCGGCGGAACCGTCCTCATCCGGCGCCGTGCCCAGCGCGATGAAGATCAGCTGCCCATGGGTCACCGCGTCGCCGGACCGGGTGCTGAACGACAGTCGTCCTTCGCGCAGGTTGTCGTCGATCAGGGCCGACAGTCCCGGCTCCTGGATGGGTGGCACCGCCTTTCGCAGTTGCTGGATCTTCCTTTCGTCGATATCGACGCACAGGACCCGATGGCCGACGTCGGCCAGGGAGGCGGCCTGGACGAGGCCGACATGACCGATCCCGAATACGCTGACATCCATGGAGCAAACCTCAGGAAAATGTGGGCTGCACGGCTTAGATATAGGTGACGTACGAAGGGGGACAGCGGGGGAAGAGACTGTTGGCGCGTCGCGAAATGTGAAAGTGCCAGTATTTCCCGGAAAGCAAAGCCCTTGGATTTCTGCCGGTTAGGGCGCTTTCCTCATCTGCTTGTTCGACAATAAACTGTCGGCGCCTGCGGACGCTCGGTCAAATCTGTCGAATAATTGGCGCCCTCTTGGAGGACTTGGTCTTTCTCCTTAAAATTCCGCCATGCCGGAGTCGTATTTCCGACTCTTCCCTCCTTCCCGACAGCCCGGCGTCCGTCCGCGCTGTACCCCGCTACGGCCCGCCGATATGTACGAACACGACTTCACGCAACGCTTTCTCTTCGACGACACCGACGTGCGCGGTGAAATGGCTTCCCTGGGCGATAGCTACGCCCATGTGCTGGCCAAGCACCCCTACCCGGAGCCTGTCGCCCAGCTGCTCGGCGAGATGCTCGCCGCCGCGTCCCTGCTGGTGGGAACCCTCAAGTTCGACGGGCTGCTGGTACTCCAGGCCCGCTCCTCGGGCGCGGTTCCGCTGCTGATGGTGGAGTGCTCCAGCGACCGCGAGGTGCGCGGCATCGCCCGTTACCACGCCAGCCAGGTCAGCCCCGGCGCCGGCCTGCACGAGCTGATGCCCGAAGGTTCGCTGACCCTGACCGTGGACCCGAAGCAGGGCCAGCGCTACCAGGGCATAGTCGCCCTCGATGGCGCCACCCTGGCCGATTGCCTCTCCAGCTACTTCGACAACTCCCAGCAGTTGCCCACCCGGTTCTGGCTCAATGCCGACGGCCGCAACGCCCGTGGCATGCTGCTCCAGGCCCTGCCCGCCGACCGCCTGAAGGACCCCGAGGCCCGCGAGGCCAGCTGGCAGCACCTGACCACCCTGGCCGACACCCTGACCGCCGAGGAACTGCTCGGCCTGGACAACGAAACCATCCTGCACCGCCTCTACCACGAGGAAGCGGTGCGCCTGTTCGACCCGCAGGCCATCCACTTCCGCTGCAGCTGCTCGCGCCAGCGCTCGGCCAATGCCCTGGTCAGCCTGGGCAAGGAAGACGCCGAGGCGCTGCTGCGGGAAAATGGCGGCACGGTCGAGATCGATTGCCAGTTCTGCAACCAGCGCTACAGCTTCGATGCGGCGGATATCGCCCAGCTGTTCGCCGGTGGCGGCAGTGCCGCGCCCTCGGAAACGCGCCACTGAAAAGATGTAGTGTGCCCATGGGGTCGCTGCGTGACCGAGGTGCGATTATCGGTCAGGAATATGCCCGGCTGACAGGAGGTTTCTACCCAATGCAGCCTTTTCTGGCATAATCGCGCGCACTTTTTTCGCTGTAGGGGGTCGCAGTACCCACTACAAATCGTTTGGAGGACTCGGCTTTTCGCCGACGGGGAACCACATGACGCAAGCCAAAAACGCCGTGTACACCGATATCAGCGCCGCGCAACTGGTCGAAGAGGCCATCCGCCGTGGTGAGGGTGAACTGGCCGCCAACGGTTCGTTGGTAGTGAAAACCGGCCACCGCACCGGTCGTTCTCCGGCAGATCGATTCATCGTTCAAGAGCCGAGCACCGACGCCAAGATCGCCTGGGGCAACATCAACCGTCCCTTCCCGGCGGACAAGTTCGATGCGCTGTGGGCCCGCGTTGACGCTTATGTGACCGAGCGCGAGAGTTTCGTCTCCCACGTGCACGTCGGCGCCGATCCCGAGCACTACCTGGCCGTCAGGATGACCACCGAGACCGCCTGGCACAACCTGTTCGGCCGTTGCCTGTTCATCAACCCGGAACAGTACAACCCGCAGTCCCGCCAGGAATGGCAGATCATCAACGCGCCGAACTTCGTTTGCGAACCCGAGCGCGACGGCACCAACTCCGATGGTTGCGTGATCCTCAACTTCGCCGCCAGGAAAGTCCTGATCGCCGGCATGCGCTACGCCGGTGAAATGAAGAAGGCCATGTTCTCCGTGCAGAACTTCCTGCTGCCGGAAAAGGACGTGCTGCCGATGCACTGCGCCGCCAACGTCGGCGAAGAGGGCGATACCACCCTGTTCTTCGGCCTGTCCGGCACCGGCAAGACCACCCTGTCCGCCGACCCGAGCCGCTACCTGATCGGTGACGACGAGCACGGCTGGGGCGTGGGCACCGTGTTCAACATCGAAGGCGGTTGCTATGCCAAGTGCATCGACCTGTCCGAGAAGAACGAGCCGGTGATCTGGAAAGCCATCCAGTTCGGCGCCGTGCTGGAAAACGTCGTGCTGAACCCGGAAACCCGCGTGCCCGACTACAGCGATGACAGCCTGACCCAGAACACCCGTGCCGCCTATCCGCTGCACCTGGTGGAGAAGCGCGTCGAGGCCAACCGTGCCGGCGAGCCGAACGCAGTGATCTTCCTGACCTGCGACCTGACCGGCGTGCTGCCGCCCGTTTCCATCCTGAACAACGAGCAGGCCGCCTACCACTTCCTGTCCGGCTACACCGCGCTGGTCGGCTCCACCGAAATGGGTTCCGGCGGTGGCATCAAGTCCACCTTCTCCACCTGCTTCGGCGCGCCCTTCTTCCCGCGTCCGGCCGGCGAGTACGCCGAACTGCTGATCAAGCGCATCCAGGGCTTCGGCTCCAAGGTGTACCTGGTCAACACCGGCTGGACCGGTGGTGGCTACGGCGTCGGCAAGCGCTTCAACATCCCGACCACCCGTGGCGTGATCGCCGCCATCCAGAGCGGCGCGCTGATCGGCGCCGAGACCGAGCACCTGGACATCATCAACCTGGACGTGCCGAAGGCCGTTCCGGGCGTCGACACCAACCTGCTCAACCCGCGCAACACCTGGGCTGACAAGGCTGCCTACGACGAAGCTGCACAGGCCCTGGCCAAGCAGTTCATCGAGAACTTCAAGAAGTTCGACGTCTCCGACGCTATCAAGAACGCCGGCCCGCAGCTCTAAGCCGCACCGCGTCCTGATCGAAGAAGCCGCCCCCGGGCGGCTTTTTCATTGGCGCTGCGTAGTGCGTAGGGTGGATGTCGCTTTTTACATCCACCAACAGGGCCCGGCCGAACCCCGAATGGTGGACCGGTGAAGCGTGGTCCACCCTACGGGGCCCTGCATGTGCTGGAATTCGCTCACGGATTCCAGGACTTTTCCTCCCTTCGAGGAGCCTCGTCCGATGCAGCCTTCGCCCATGCTCAAGGCCCCGTCAACGGAGTGAACCCCATGCCCCAAACCAGCCTCGCCCAGGTCTTCGGTTACCCGGCCTTCCGCCCCGGCCAGGAAGCCGCCATCTCCGCCGTCCTGGCCGGACGTTCGGCCGCCGCCATCTTCCCCACCGGCTCCGGCAAGTCGCTGTGCTACCAGCTGCCGGCCCTGCACCTGCCGCACCTGACCCTGGTGGTGTCGCCGCTGCTGGCGCTGATGCAGGACCAGCTGGCCTTCCTTCATCGCCACGGCATCGCCGCCGCCAGCATCGATTCGGCGCAGAGCCGCGAGGAGGCTGCCGCGGTCATGGCGCGGGCGCGTTCCGGCGAGCTGAAGATCCTGATGATCTCGGTGGAGCGCCTGAAGAACGAGCGTTTCCGCAGCTTCATCCAGCAGGTGCCGATTTCCCTGCTGGTGGTGGACGAGGCCCACTGCATTTCCGAATGGGGCCACAACTTCCGCCCCGATTACCTCAAGCTGCCCGAATACCAGCGCCAGTTCGGCATCCCCCAGGTGCTGCTGCTCACCGCCACCGCGACGCCGACGGTGATCGCCGACATGCAGCGCAAGTTCGCCATCGCCGATGCCGACGTGATCACCACCGGCTTCTATCGCCCCAACCTCAACCTGCTGGTGGAGCCCGTGGCCGGAGCGCGCAAGCTGGAGCGACTGGTGGACTGGCTGGGGCCGCGCGCGGGGCAGCCGGCCATCGTCTACGTGACCCTGCAGAAGACCGCCGAAGAGGTCGCCGCGCATCTCACCGGACGTGGCATCGCCGCCAGTGCCTATCACGCCGGCATGCCCCATGAAGAGCGCGAGGCGCTGCAGCGCCGGTTCATGGCCGGGCAGGTGAGCGTGATGGTCGCCACCATCGCCTTCGGCATGGGCATCGACAAGGCCGATATCCGCCAGGTGGTGCACTACGACCTGCCCAAGTCGGTGGAGAACTACAGCCAGGAGATCGGCCGTGCCGGGCGCGATGGCCAGCCCTCGGACTGCCTGGTGCTGGCCAACCGCGACAGCCTCAACGTGCTGGAGAACTTCGTCTATGGCGACACCCCGGAGCTGGCCGGCATCCGCCAGGTGCTGGAGGAACTGAAGGCGGCGGCGCAGGGCGGCGAACGCTGGGAGCTGATGCTGGGGGCCCTCTCCGACCAGAGCAATATCCGCCAGTTGCCGCTCAAGACCCTGCTGGTGCAGCTGGAATTGCGCGGCATCATCGCGCCGCTGTTCGCCTACTTCGCCGAGTACCGCTTCAAGCATCTGCTGGCGCCCGAGGAGCTCATGCGGCAGTTCGAGGGGGAGCGCCGCCAGTTCGTCGAAGCCCTGGTGCGTACCTCCACCCGCGCGCGCACCTGGTGCACGGTGGATTTCGACCGGCTCTACCGCGAGTACGGCGCCGAGCGCAGCCGCGCGGTGAAGGCCCTGGACTACTTCCAGGAGCGCGGCTGGATCGAGCTGGAAAGCAAGCAGATGACCGAGGTCTATGCCCTGCTGCAGCCCGCCTTCGACGCGCCGGCCCTGAGCGAGGAGCTGCATCGTTATTTCCGCCAGCACGAGGCGAGCGAAATCGCCCGCATCCAGGCGATGCTGCAGCTCTTCTCCAGCGACCACTGCCTCAGCGCGCGGCTGGCCCATTACTTCGGCGACCACGAGGTGCCGGAGCGCTGCGGCCATTGCTCGGTCTGCCAGGGCCGGGTGGCGCGCCTGCCCGCGCCGCCTGAACTGGCGCCGTTGGCCGGGCGGGACTTCCAGTCCCTGTGCGGTGCCTTCAGCCGCCGCTACGAGGAGCTGAGGGGCGCGCCGCCCAGCGCCGATTGCCTGGCCCGCCTGCTCTGCGGCATCAGCGCGCCGCTCTTCACCCGTCTCAAGGCGCGCAGCCTGCCGGGCTTCGCCGCGCTGGAGGCCTATCCCTACGCCGAGGTGCGTGAGTGGGTGAGTCGACAGCACATCTTGTAGGGGCGAATTCATTCGCCAAGCAGGTCGAAGACCTGCCCTTCGATACCGCTGGACCGCTTCGCGGTCCTTGGCGAATGAATTCGCCCCTACAGGAAAATCTCGCCCACACGGATTTTTTCGATCGGTTCCATCATTAATCAGTGTTGGTAGTGCATGCATTGCCTGCTTAGGATGGCGCCACGTTTCACTTCACCGATCCCAGGAGCCTTACATGCATATCCATGAAGCCATCCGCAGCCGCCGCGCCGTCAAGGGTTACGATACCGGCCACGCCCTGAGCCGCGAAGAAAAGGACGAGCTGCTGCGACTGGCCCTGTTCGCGCCTACCGCCTTCAACCTGCAGCACGTGCGCCTGGTGGAAGTGGGCGACCCGGCCCTGCGCCAGCGCATTCGCGATGTGGCCTGGGACCAGGCCCAGGTGACCGAGGCCTCGATGCTGGTGATCGTCTGCGCCCGCCTCGACGCCTGGGAACAGGACGCCGCCCGCGTCTGGGCCGAAGCGCCGCAGCCGGTGCAGGACTTCATGGCCGGTGCCATCGACAACTACTACCGCGGCAAGCCCCGGGTGCAGCGCGATGAGGTGATGCGCAGCTGTGGCCTGGTGGCCCAGACCCTGATGCTCGCCGCCCGCGGCAAGGGCCTGGACAGCTGCCCCATGGACGGCTTCGATTTCGACGCCGTCGCCGACCTGATCCGCCTGCCGGAACACCACGCCATCGGCCTGATGGTCGCCGTAGGCAAGCAGGCCATCGAGCCCAAGCCGCGCATCGGCAAGCTGGCCTTCGACGAAGCGGTTATCCGCGACCGGTTCTGAATTGCGGTTGTGGGAGCGATTTCAATCGCGAATGAATTCGCTCCCACAGGTCACGGCAGCCCGGTAGGGTGGATAGCGCTTTTCTATCCACCAGCGGAGTCATGCCGAACCGCGATGGTGGACCGGTGAAGCGTGGTCCACCCTACAAACGCCCGATTCCCATCAACCGCTCGATCAGCCACTGCAGCGCCTCGTCCCCTTCGCGTTGGGCCACGCTCACCAGGTCCAGGTGGAAGGGCCCGAGGGCGAAGGGCAGGGGATGCACCTGCAGCGGCAGCAGGCGCGCGAAGTGATGGGCCAGGCGCGTTGGCAGCACCACGGTCAGGTCGGTGCCGGCGACTATGTGGGCCGCCTGCAGGTAATTGGGCGTGGTGTAGACGATATCCCGCGCCAGCCCCTGTTCCCCCAGCCACTGATCGACCATGCCCTTGGTCTGGCCACCGTGCACCCAGAGGTGACGTAGCCTGAGGAAACCGGACAGGTCGGGCGCCTCCTGCAACAGCGGATGGTCGCGGCGGGCCACCAGGCGCAGGGTTTCGCTCATCCAGCGGCGGCTGGAAAAGCGCGAGGGGATGCGCTCGAAGCGGCCCAGCAGCAGGTCCAGCTCGCCCTGGTCCAGCGCCGCGGCGGGCAGGCTGGGGCTGAGGTGGCGGATGGCGACCTTCACCCCCGGCGCTTCCTCGGCCAGCTGCTGCAGCAGGCGCGGCATGCAGAGCAGTTCCACATAGTCGGTCAGCGCGATGGTGAAGCGCTGGCGGCTGCGCGCCGGGTCGAAACCTTCGCCCATCACCAGGCTCTGCTCGATCTGCTTGAGCGCCGCGCGAATCGGCGTCTCCAGGGCCAGGGCCCGCGGTGTCGGCTGCATGGCGCGGCCCACGCGCACCAGCAGCGGGTCGCCGAGCAGTTCGCGCAGGCGGCTCAGCGCGTTGCTCACCGCCGGCTGGCTGAGCGCCAGGCGTTCCGCCGCACGGGAAACGTTGCGCTCGCGCAGCAGGGCGTCCAGCACCCGCAGGAGGTTGAGGTCGAAGTTCGAGATATTCACCGGGGGAATGCCATCTATCACAAGACTAAATTTCAAAAATAGTAGCGGCTTCCTTAAGGTGATTGGCGTTTTTGTCTTTCCAGCAGCACAACAAGAGGGCCATCCATGACCTACAAGGCACCCCTGCGCGACATGCGCTTCGTGCTCCACGAGCTTTTCGACGTTTCCGCCCACTGCGAACTGCTGGGCAATGGCCTGGACCGCGAACTGATCGACGGCGTCCTCGAAGAGGGCGCGCGCTATGCCGGTGAAGTGGTCTCGCCACTGAACCGCAACGGCGACGAACAAGGCGTGACCCTGGAACAGGGCGTGGTGACCACGCCCAAGGGCTTCCGCGAGGCGTACCGGCAGTACTGCGACAATGGCTGGGCGAGCATGACCGGCCCGCTGGAATACGGTGGCCAGGGCTTTCCGCAGATGGTCGCCTGCAACTTCCACGAAATGCTGATGGGCGCCAGCCTGTCCTTCCGCGTCTACTCGGGCCTGACCGAAGGCGCCGTGCTGGCGCTGCACAAGCACGGCAGCGAGGCGCTGCGCGAGGCCTACCTGGGCAAGCTGGTGAGCGGCCAGTGGGCCGGCACCATGTGCCTCACCGAACCCCAGGCCGGCACCGACCTGGCCCTGCTGCGCACCCGCGCCGAGCCCCAGGCCGATGGCAGCTACAAGGTCAGCGGCAGCAAGATCTTCATCAGCGGCGGCGAGCAGGACCTGTCGGAGAACATCGTCCACCTGGTGCTGGCGCGCCTGCCGGACGCCCCGGCCGGGGTCAAGGGCATCAGCCTGTTCCTGGTACCCAAGTTCATCGCCAACCCCGATGGCACGCCGGGTGCGCGCAATGCCCTGTCCTGCGGCGCCCTCGAGCACAAGATGGGCATCAAGGGCGCCGCCACCTGCGTGATGAACTTCGATGGCGCCACCGGCTGGCTCATCGGCGAAGCCAACCAGGGCCTGGCCTGCATGTTCACCATGATGAACGACGCGCGTTTCCAGGTCGGTCTGCAGGGCCTCGGCATTGGCGAGCAGGCCTTCCAGGGCGCCCTGGCCTACGCCCGCGAGCGCCTGCAATCCCGCGCGCTGAGCGGTCCGGCGGCGCCGGAAAAGCCCGCCGATCCGATCATTCACCACGCCGATGTGCGGCGCATGCTGCTGACCCAGAAGACCCTGGTGGAGGGCAGCCGCATGCTGGCCGCCTACTGCGCGCGTCAGCTGGACCTGGAGCACGGCCACCCCGACGCCGCCCAGCGCAAGGCCGCCGGCCGCCGCGCGGCGCTGCTGATTCCCATGGTCAAGGCCTTCCTCACCGATATGGGCCAGGAGGTCGCCAGTCTTGGCGTGCAGGTCTACGGCGGCCACGGCTACATCCGCGAGTGGGGCATGGAGCAGCTGATGCGCGACAGCCGCATCACCCAGATCTACGAGGGCACCAACGGTATCCAGGCGCTGGACCTGATCCGCCGCAAGCTGATGGGCGATGGCGGCGCCGAACTGGCTGCATTGCAGGACGAGTTCGCCGCCCTGGCCGATGCCCAGGCGGAGCGCGCCGAACTGGCCGAACTGGCCGAACTGGCCGGCGCGGTGCTGGCGCGCCTGCAGGAATGGCGCGCGCTGACCGCTACCCTGCTGGACCGGGTGCGGGAGAACCCGGAGGAAATCGGTGCCGCCTCGGTGGACTTCCTCCAGTACTCGGCCTATGTGTTGTTGGCCGGGTTCTGGCTGCAAGCCGCCGCCCGGGCCCAGGACGCCCTGGAGGCCGGTGCTGCCGAGGCGGACTTCTACCAGGCCAAGCTGCACAGCGCGCGCTTCTATCTGCGTCGTGTGCTGCCGCGTGCCAGCAGCCACCGCGAGGCCCTGCTGGGCGGTGCGGACTGCCTGATGGCGCTGCCCGAGGCGCATTTCGCGTTCTGACCAGGCGATCCGGCGCACCGCCCGGCTGCGGTGCGCCCCACAACAAGAAAAGGAGGACGCCAGGATGCAACCCTTCAGCTTTGCCACCACCGCGCAGATCCTCTGCGAATCGGGTGCGGCCGTGCGCTTGGCCGAACTTTGTCGTGAACGCGGCGCAAGCCGCGTGCTGATCGTCACGGATCCCGGCATCACCCGCCTCGGCATGCTCGATGAAATCCTTCCCGGCTTCGCCGCCGCCGGCCTGACCGTCGCCGTCTATGACCAGGTCCAGGCCGACCCGCCGGAAAGCGTGGTGCTGGAGGCCGTGGAGCTGGCCAGGACGCTAGGCGCCGAACTGGTGGTGGGTTTCGGCGGCGGCAGCTCCATGGACGTGGCCAAGCTGGTGGCGCTGCTGGCGCACCCGGAGTGCCGCCAGGGGCTCTCGGATATCTACGGTGTCGGCAACGCACGGGGCCGGCGTCTGCCGCTGCTGCAGGTGCCGACCACCGCCGGCACCGGCTCCGAGGTGACACCCATCGCCATCGTCACCACCGGCGAGACCGCCAAGCAGGGCGTGGTGTCGCCCCTGCTGCTGCCGGACCTGGCACTGCTGGACGCCGACCTCACCCTCGGCCTGCCGGCGGCGGTCACCGCGGCCACCGGAATCGACGCCATGGTCCACGCCATCGAGGCCTACACCAGCCGCCTGAAGAAGAACCCCTTGTCCGACCTGCTGGCCCGCGAGGCCTTGCGCCTGCTGGTGGGCAACCTCGACAAGGTGGTGCACGACGGCCGTGACCGCGCGGCACGCCAGGCCATGCTGCTGGGCGCCTGCCTGGCCGGACAGGCCTTCGCCAACGCCCCGGTGGCGGCGGTGCACGCCCTGGCCTACCCCCTGGGCGGGCATTTCCACATGCCCCACGGCCTGTCCAATGCGCTGGTGCTGCCCCATGTGCTGGGTTTCAACGCCGAGGTGGCGGCGCCCCTCTATGCCGAATTGGCGCCCCTGGTGCTCGGGCGCAAGCTCAAGCCCGGTGGCGAGGCCCATCTGGCCGAGCAACTGATCGTCGAACTGGCGGGCTTCAGCCTGCGCAGCGGCCTGCCCACCCGCCTGCGCGATGCCGGCGTGCCCGAAGCCATGCTGCCGCGCCTGGCCAGCGACGCCATGTTGCAACAGCGCCTGCTGGTGAATAATCCCCGCGACATCAGCGAGGCCCAGGCCCTGGCCATCTACCAGGCCGCCTATTGAGTCCGCCTGGTGGATCGGTGGAGCGTGATCCACCCTACGATTGCCTCGCGCAGGGTGGAAATCCCCTGGGCGGATTTCCATCAATCGCCCCTCGAACACAGGAGATTCCATGAGCCAACCCCAGCACCTGCGCGGTGACTACCGCCATTTCCAGCCCATCACCACGCGCTGGCACGACAACGACATCTACGGCCATGTGAACAACGTGGTCTATTACGGCTACTTCGACAGCGCGGTGAACGCCTACCTGATCGAACGGGGCGGCCTGGATATCCACGAGGGCGGCGTGGTGGGGTTCGTGGTCAGTTCCTCCTGCGACTATTTCGCCTCCATCGCCTTCCCCGATCGCATCGAAGTGGGCCTGCGGGTGGGCAAGCTGGGCAACAGCTCGGTGCAGTACGAACTGGCGATCTTCAAGCAGGGTGAAGACGAGGCCTGCGCCGCCGGGCGTTTCGTGCACGTCTTCGTCGACCGCGAGAGCAACCGGCCGGTGCCGATTCCCGAGGCCCTTCGCGGGGCGCTGGCGGAGTTGGTGGTGGAGGGCTGACTGCCTCCTTGTAGGGGCGAATGAATTCGCCCCTACAGACATTCAGCGGCCCGAAACGGCCGAAATGGCGACATCCACAAGGGCCAGCGGTCCGCTCGCTCTACCCATATCGGGCGCGAATCAGCACAATGCGCGCCAAACCCGAACGTCCCGACCGGCTGCGAGGTGAAACACCGCGCGGCATGGTTTTTTCTTTTGCGCTTGATCTGCGGCAGTGAAGGCGGGGCGCCACCGGGATTCAATTTCCACCTGGGGCCGGCCCGTCGTGCGGCCCGAACGTTCAGCGGTACCTGCAATGACCCATGCAAACGGCTCCATCCTGCAACGCTTGAAACGCACCAGCCTGGTCACCCGCATCATCATCGGCCTGATCGCCGGCATCGCCCTCGCCCTGACCGCCCCCGAGTACGCCAGCGCCGTCGGCCTGCTCGGCAAGCTGTTCGTCATGGCCCTGAAGGCCGTGGCGCCGGTGCTGGTATTCGTCCTGGTGATCGCCGCCATCGCCAACCACAAGCCGGGCGAGCGCACCCATATCCGCCCGATCCTGTTCCTCTACCTGATCGGCACCTTCTCCGCCGCCGTGGTCGCGGTGCTGGCCTCCAGCCTGTTCCCCTCGACCATCGCCCTGTCCACCGGCGCCACCGACCTGGCGCCACCCGGCAATATCTCCGAAGTGCTGCTGAGCCTGCTGGCCAGTGCCGTGGCCAACCCGGTGACCGCGCTGATGGAAGCCAACTTCATCGGCATCCTGGTCTGGGCCGTGGGCCTCGGCATCGCCATTCGCCAGGGCAGCGAAACCACCCGCAACGTGTTCAGCGACCTGTCCCATGGCGTGTCCCTGATCGTTCGCGTGGTGATCAGCTTCGCTCCGCTGGGCATCTTCGGCCTGGTGGCTTCCACTCTCGCGGAGAACGGCATCGGCGTGCTGGCCGACTATGCCCACCTGCTGGCGGTACTGCTGGGCTGCATGCTCTTCGTGGCCTTCGTGGTCAATCCGCTGATCGTGTTCTGGAAGATCCGCCGCAACCCCTACCCGCTGGTGCTGACCTGCCTGCGCGAGAGCGGCATCACCGCCTTCTTCACCCGCAGCTCGGCGGCCAACATCCCGGTCAACCTGCAGCTGTCGGAAAAGCTCGGCCTGCACGAGGACACCTACTCGGTATCCATCCCGCTGGGCGCCACCATCAACATGGCCGGTGCGGCCATCACCATCACCGTGCTGACCCTGGCGGCGGTGAAGACCCTCGGCATCGCCGTCGACATCCCCACCGCCATCCTGCTCAGCGTGGTCGCTGCCATCTGCGCCTGTGGCGCCTCCGGCGTGGCCGGTGGTTCGCTGCTGCTGATCCCGCTGGCCTGCAGCCTGTTCGGCATTCCCAGCGAGGTGGCGATGCAGGTGGTGGCCGTGGGCTTCATCATCGGCATCCTCCAGGACGCCGCCGAGACCGCGCTGAACTCCTCCACCGATGTGCTCTTCACCGCGGCCGCGTGCATGGCCAGCGGCGATGTGATCGAGGCGCGCGCCGAACAGCTCGGCTGATTCCCGCCCACAACGAAAAAGCCCCGGCAGGTGCCGGGGCTTTTTCATGGGCGCATGCCTCAGCGATGCTTGCCCTTGCTCAGCTCGGTGGCGATCGCGCCGCCAGCCGCGCCGCCCAGGCCCGCGCCGATGGCCGAACCGGTGGAACCGCCGAGGCTGCGGCCAACGACGGAACCGCCGGCAGCGCCCAGGCCACCGCCAATGGCGGCTTCGGTCTTCTTGCCTTTGCGCGCGGTCATGGCGCCACCGGCCGCACCACCCAGGCCGGCGCCGATGGCCGCGCCAGTGCTGCCGCCAACAGCGTTGCCAACGACGTTGCCCAGGGCACCGCCGAGGCCGCCGCCGATGGCGTTGTTGGTGGTCTCGCCGGCCACGACGGCCTGGGTCGCCAGCAGGCTGAGGGCGAGGGCGGTTACTGCTTTGCGCATCTTGCTAAGTCTCCATTTCGAAGGGGAAGTCCATGGTCCCGCGGCTTCTCCGGGGCATCCATGACGCAGGTCGGATTATGGTTTCAGGAGGGGGGCGGCTGGTGCTCGACCAGGCCGCAGCCCGCAGAAAAAGCCCGCTGGAAGCGGGCTTTTTTCGGTTAGTGGCGTTGATCAATCATCGTCATGCCAGTGCTTGTGCTTGTGCTTGCGATGGCCCCAGGCATGGCCACGGCCGGGGTGATCACGGTAAGCGCGGCGGTAGTGGCGATGACCATCGTCGTCCCAGTCGTCATCGTCGTAGCGGTTCCGGTCGCCGTATTCGTTACCCAGCGCACCACCGGCGCCACCACCCAGGGCCGCGCCGATCAGGCCGCCCGTGGTGCCGCCCATGGAGCGGCCGATGACCTGGCCGCCGGCCGCGCCGAGGCCACCGCCGATGGCTGCCTCGGTGCGGTTGCGTTTCGGAGCGGCTACGGCGCCGCCCGCTGCACCACCCACGCCGGCGCCAATGGCTGCACCGGTGCTGCCGCCGACAGCGTTGCCGACAACGGACCCCAGGACCCCGCCCAGCGCACCGCCAACACCGGCTTCGGTATTGCCGCCTGCGAAGACGCTGCCGCTGGCGAGGCCAAGAGACAGAAGAAGGATCGAGGTGTACTTCATGGTGAGGATCGCCTCAGTGGTTTTGGTGAGGCGATATTTACCGCAGGAATTAACTTGCGCAAGAGTCGGGCGACGAAAAACACCGACTTTTCACATTTTTTTCACTTTCGACTTTAAAGGCGGAACTATTTTTTTGCTTCACAGTCTGAGCTCTGTTCCAGCCCTCTACAGCCCTGCCTTTCGGGCTTTTTGCATGCTAGCAAAGTGCCGTGAAAGTTTCGTTTGCGTGGGAACTTTATATAGCGTTTAAAGCGATGTTTCAAATTGTTTCGCAGAATTAAAGTTCCACGAAACAAAGTTCCCTTATTTCCATTGAAAGTTCATTGCCGCTATTGCGCCCATGTAGGGTGCGCCGTGCGCACCTTACGGTTCGGTTCAGCCTGCAGGATGGGTAGAGCTTGCGAAACCCATCGATCCGACAGCATGGGTTTCGCTCCGCTCTACCCATCCTACAGAGCTGTGCGCACCGGATGCTCCGCGCGGGGCTCTCGGTGCGCGCAGCGCACCCTACCGTTCAGTTCAACTCGGTGGCGGGCTGCACCCTTTAGAGGATGCGGCCGTTGTCGCGGGAGGCTTCGAGGCGGATGGCGACGAATTTCGAGGTGGGGGTGTAGCTGCCGTCGCCGTAGCTTTCCAGGGGCACCAGGGGGTTGGTTTCCGGGTAGTAGGCGGCGGCCTGTCCGGCGGGAATATCGAAGGCCAGCAGGCTGAAGCCGGACACCCGGCGTTCCACGCCGTCATCCCAGAGCGTCACCATGTCCACCTTCTGCCCAGGCGAGAAGCCCAGGCGGCGGATGTCCGCCTCGTTGGCGAAGACCACCTCGCGCTGGCCGTGCACGCCGCGGTAGCGGTCGTCCAGGCCGTAGATGGTGGTGTTGTACTGGTCGTGGGAGCGCAGCGTCTGCAGGATCAGGTGCGGCGTTTCACCGGTGCTGCGGACCTTCTCGTGGAGCAGGTCCGCCGGTAGCGGGCTGGCGGTGAAGTTGGCGCGGCCACTGGCGGTGCTCCACTGCCGGGCGTTGGCCGTGTTGCCCAGGTAGAAGCCGCCCGGGTGTTGCACGCGGCGGTTGAAGTCCTCGAAGCCGGGGATGGTGTCGGCGATCAGCTCGCGGATGCGGTCGTAGTTGGCGACCAGGGCGTCCCAGTCCACCGGGTGATCGCCCAGGGTGGCCTTGGCGATGCCGGCGATGACGGCCGGCTCCGAACGCATTTCCCGGGACGAGGGCTCCAGCTGGCCGCAGGACGCGTGGATCATGCTGAAGGAGTCTTCCACCGTCACCGCCTGCGGCCCTTCGGCCTGGCGATCGATATCGGTGCGGCCGAGGCACGGCAGGATCAGCGCGTCGCGGCCGACGGTCAGGTGGCTGCGGTTGAGCTTGGTGCTGATCTGCACCGTCAGCTCGCAGTTCTGCAACGCGGCATGGGTGCGCGGGGTATCCGGGGTAGCCTGGGCGAAGTTGCCGCCGAGGCCGATGAAGACCCTGGCCTCGCCCTTCAGCATGGCGTTGATCGCTTCCACGGTGTTGTGGCCGTTCTCCCGCGGCACCTTGAAGCCGAAGCGCTTCTCCAGCGCGTCCAGCAGCGCCGCCGGCGGGCGGTCGTTGATGCCCATGGTGCGGTCGCCCTGCACGTTGCTGTGGCCGCGTACCGGGCAGAGGCCGGCGCCTGGGCGGCCGACGTTGCCGCGCAGCAGTTGCAGGTTGACGATTTCCTGGATGGTCGGCACCGAGTGGCGGTGCTGGGTGATGCCCATGGCCCAGCAGATGATCACGCTGCCGGCGTCGCGGTAGATGCGCGCGGCAATCTCGATCTCGTCCAGGCCCAGGCCCGACTGCTGCTCGATCCGCTCCCAGGGCGTGGCATCCAGTTCCGCCAGGTAGGCGTCGACGCCTTCGGTGTGTTCGGCGATGAAGGCATGGTCGAACACCGGCGGCTCGCCCTTGCCGGCCGCTTCCCGCTCCCACTGCAGGAGGAACTTGGCGATGCCGCGGATGGCCGCCATGTCGCCGCCCAGGGCCGGGCGGAAGAACGCGGTATTCAGCGGGCGCGAGCCGTTGCTGAGCATCTCCAGGGCGTGCTGGGGATGCTGGAAGCGTTCCAGGCCGCGTTCTTTAAGCGGGTTGAGGCAGACCACCTGGGCGCCGCGCTTCACCGCTTCGCGCAGGGGTTCGAGCATGCGCGGGTGGTTGGTGCCGGGGTTCTGGCCGAGCACGAAGATGGCGTCGGCATGCTCGAAGTCGTGGAAGGTCACGCTGCCCTTGCCCACCCCCAGGCTCGAGCCCAGGGCCACGCCGCTGGCCTCGTGGCACATGTTCGAGCAGTCGGGGAAGTTGTTGGTGCCGAAGGCGCGGACGAACAGCTGGTACAGGTAGGCCGCCTCGTTGCTGGCCCGGCCGGAGGTGTAGAACTCGGCCTGGTGCGGGCTTTCCAGGTTGCGCAAGTGATGGGCCACCGTGGCGAAGGCGTGTTCCCAGCTGACCGGCACGTAGTGGTCGGTCTGGCGGTCGTAGCGCATGGGCTGGGTCAGGCGGCCCTGGTATTCGAGCCAGTAGTCGCTCTGCTCGCGCAACTGGCTGACGCTGTAGCGGGCGAAGAAGGCGGCATCCACCCGGCGTTTGGTGGCTTCCCAGTTGACCGCCTTGGCGCCGTTCTCGCAGAACTTGATGCGGCCGTCCTCGGGGGAATCGCCCCAGGCGCAACCGGGGCAGTCGAAGCCGCCATTCTGGTTGGTCTTGAGCAGGGCACGGAGGTTCTTGAACGGCTGTTTGCTGTCCAGCCAGAAGCGGGTGACGCTTTTCAGCGCACCCCAGCCGGCCGCGGCGCCCTTGTAGGGTTTGTAGCGGGGTTGTACGGGTTGCAGGCTCATTCGGTGGGGGCTTTCGGTTGCGGCGCCGGGCTGTAGACCCGTGGGGCGCTGTGGTGAGGCAGGTGGATGAGGTTGAGGTGGTGCCGACGCGCCCATTCCACCGTCAGGGTGGTGGGGGCAGACAGGCTGACCAGGGTGGACAGGCCGGCGCGCACCGCCTTGTGGATAAGTTCCAGGCTGCAGCGGCTGGTGACCACGGCGAAACCTTCGCGGGGGTCCAGGCCCTGGCGCAGCAGGGCGCCGATCAGCTTGTCGAGGGCGTTGTGGCGGCCGATGTCTTCGCGGCACAGGCGCAGCTCGCCGCTGGCATCGACGAAGAGCGCGGCATGCAGGGCGCCGCTGCGCCGGGCCAGTTCCTGGGCTTCATTGATGCGCTGGCGCAGGTCGACGAAATGCTCGGCGGGCGGCAGCGGGGCCGGCTCCAGGGAACGCAGTTCCGGCAGCGCCTGTTCCAGCGCTTCCACGCCACAGAGGCCGCAGCCGGTGGTGCCGGCCAGGTTGCGGCGCTGCTCCTTGAAGGACCAGAAGGCGCGGTTGCCGATGTCCACTTCGGCATGCAGGGCGATGCCCTCGCCTTCGAGCTGGATGTCATAGATTTCGTCGATGGATTGCACCACCGCACTGCTCAGGCTGAAGCCGGCGACAAAATCTTCCAGGGCGCTGGGAGACACCATCATCACGGCGTAGCTGATGCCGTTGTAGGAAATGGCCAGGGCGCATTCCTCGGCCAGCACGGCGTCTTCCACACGCGCGCCGCGGTCCAGCTCGGCATAGGTGTAGCCGGACGGCACGGGTGGGTTATCCACAGATTCGAGATGGCGCTTGGCGTCTGGGCGTGACATGGAACTGCCCCTGCGACGGATTGACTCAGCCATCCTAGGCCCGCATGGCACGGGCGTCTAATCGCTATTCCCGATTCAATGATCGAGCGCGCCTATCAAGACGCCGAATCGAGCTCCAGCAGTGCCTTCGCCTCGGCGAAGCAGGCATCCGCCAGCGCCGAGCGGGGCTCGCTACGACGCAGGATCAGGCCCAGGGGAGCGAGGGTGCGGGCTTCTTCTATGGGGGTGAGCGCCAGGTGCTCGGTGAAGTCGTCGAGGCCGCTGTCCAGAGGCATGATGGCGCAGCACAGGCCGGCGCTGACCGCCCGCAGCAGCTGGTGCACGGCGTCGGTTTCCAGCCGTGGCTGGGGTGACAGGCCACGACTGCGGAAACCGTGGTCGATGGACTGGCGGAAGTGCATGCCGCTGGAAAGCAGTCCCAGGGGCAGGTCCACCAGGCTTTCCCAGGACAGCGCCGGGGTATCGAAGCTGAAGTGGCGGCGGTCGTGCAACAGGCCCATGCGCGTCTGCGCCAGTTCCAGGCTCTCGAAATGCTCGCGGTCGAGGCGATCCAGGTAGGACAGGCCGAGGTCCAGCTGGTTGCGCGCCAGGCCTTCGAGAATCTGTTCGGAGCTCAGCGAGAACATCTGGAAACGCAGGTTCGGGTGAGGGCTGGAAAAGGCTTCCACCAGGCGCATGGGGTCGAAGCCGGCGAGCGGCACCATCCCCAGGCGCAAGGTGCCCACCAACTGGCCGCGGCAGGCCGCCGCCTCGGCGTACAGGCCGTCGTGGGCCGCCAGCAGGGTACGGGCCCAGGCCAGCACGCGCTCGCCTGCGTCGGTGAAACCTTCGAAGCGCTGGCCGCGGATCACCAGGTCCAGGCCCAGTTCCTCCTCCAGGCTGCGCAGGCGCATGGACAGCGTCGGCTGGGTGACGTGGCAGCGCGCGGCGGCCTGGCCGAAGTGGTGGGTCTCCTCCAGGGCGATGAGGAACTTCAGTTGCTTGATGTCCATGGCGGTTCCTCCACAGGAAAGTTCAGAGTCCCTGGATCAGCGTGCGGTAGCTCTCCACCGCGGGGAACTCCTCGGTGTCCTTCGGGCCCTTGCGGCTGTCCGGTTCGCGTACCGCCAGCAACTGGGCGACGCCATAATGCCGTGCGCTGCGCAGGATCGGCAGACTGTCGTCGATGAACAGGCTGCGCGCAGGTTCGAAGCCGAAGTCCTGCTGCAGCGCCTGCCAGAACTGCTGGTCTTCCTTGGGGTAGCCATAGTCGTGGGAGCTGATCAGGCGGTCGAACCAGGGCGCCAGCTGGACCCGCTCCATCTTCAGCGACAGCGAGTCGCGGTGGGCGTTGGTGATCAGCGCCACGCGCTTGCCGGCGCGGCGCAGGGCAGCGAGGAAGAGGTCGGCGTCCGGGCGCAGGGCGATCAGGTGCGCCACCTCGCGCTTGAGGTCGCGGATCGACAGGCGCAGTTCGCGGCTCCAGAAATCCGTGCAGTACCAGTTCAGCTGCCCGGCGTTGTCGCGAAACAGCGGCAGCAGCTCGGCGTCGGCCAGTTCACGGCTGATGCCGTGGTGTTCGGCGTAGCGCTGCGGCAGGTACTCCATCCAGAAGTGGTTGTCGAAGTGCAGGTCGAGCAGGGTGCCATCCATGTCGAGCAGGACGGTGTCGATTTCGCTCCAGGGCAGTCGGGACATGGGTAACGCCGGCGGTGGTGAAGGGGGCTGTCGCCAATGCATCGCTGGTCGTCGCTGGCATGCAATCTCCAGCGGGGACATTCGGCAAAGGCGGGGTATGATAACCCGCCGGTCATGCCAAGGAGTCCGTTATGCGTCAGAAGCCCACGGTGCTCGCTCGCGAAATCGTCGCCAGCAGCCGCCTGTTCCGTGTCGAAGAGCTGCAGTTGCGCTTCGCCAATGGTGTCGAACGCACCTATGAACGTCTGGTGGGCAAGGGCTCCGGCTACGGCGCGGTGATGGTGGTGGCCATGGCCGACGCCGAACATGTGCTGCTGGTGGAGGAATACTGCGCCGGCACCGACGACTACCAGCTGTCCCTGCCCAAGGGGCTGATCGAGCCGGGCGAGGATGTGCTCGACGCCGCCAACCGCGAACTCAAGGAAGAGGCCGGGTTCGGCGCGCGCAAGCTGGAGTACCTCACCGAGCTGTCCCTGTCCCCCGGCTACATGAGCCAGAAGATCCAGGTGGTGCTGGCCCGCGACCTCTTCGCCGAGAGCCTGCCGGGCGACGAGCCCGAGCCGCTGCGGGTCGACCGCATCAACCTGCGCGAGCTGTCCAGCCTCGCCCAGCATCAGCAATTCAGCGAGGGCCGTGCCCTGGCGGCGCTCTACCTGACCCGTGACCTCCTGACCCAGCGCGGGGAGTACCAACCGTGAACCATCCCCTGCTACCCGCCGTGATCGACCTGGTGCGCCAGGCCGGCGACCTGATCCTGCCCTACTGGCGTGGCGAACTTTCGGTGATGGAGAAGGCCGACGCCTCGCCCGTCACCGCCGCCGACCTGGCGGCGCACAAGGTGCTGGCCAGCGGACTGGCGGCGCTGGATGCCCAGATCCCGGTGCTTTCCGAAGAGGCCGCCGACATCCCCCTCGCCGAGCGCGCCGGCTGGCAGCGCTGGTGGCTGGTGGACCCGCTGGACGGCACCAAGGAATTCATCGCCGGCAGCGAGGAGTTCACCGTCAACGTGGCCCTGGTGGAAGCCGGTCGCGTGGTGTTCGGCGTGGTCGGCATGCCGGTGGGCGGACGCTGCTATTACGGCGGTGCCGGCCTGGGCGCCTGGCGCCTGGACATTGGCGGTGCGCCCGAGGAGATCAGCGTGCGCATCGCCCCGGACGAAGCCTTTACCGTGGTCGCCAGCAAGCGTCATTCGAGTCCGGCCCAGGAGCGCCTGCTGGCCTGGCTGTGCGAGCGTTTCGGTGACCTGCAGCTGGCCAATATCGGCAGCTCGCTGAAGTTCTGCCTGCTGGCCGAGGGCTCGGCGGACTGCTATCCGCGCCTGGCCCCCACCTCCCAGTGGGACACCGCGGCGGCCCAGGGTGTGCTCGAGGGCGCCGGCGGCGAGGTGCTGAACCTGGCCGGCACGGCCCTGACCTACGAAGCCCGCGCGGACTTCCTCAATCCGTCCTTCCTGGCCCTGCCGGTGGCCGCCGAATGGCGGGCGGAGTTGATCCAGCTGGCGCGCGCGCTGGACTGAGCAACGAGAAAGGGCCCCGAGGGGCCCTTTTTCATGGATTCAACCTTTTGGGACCGCTGCGCGGTCCTTGGCGAATGAATTCGCCCCTACAGAGTTGCGGACCCTTGTAGGGGCGAATTCATTCGCCAAGCAGGCCGGAGGCCTGCCAAAGGCTCAATCGAGCATATCGGCGAAGCGCTCGTCCTTCTTGTAGCGCAGCGTCTGGGCGAAACCGGGCACCTGGATGCCTTCGGGGCTCAGCTCGATCTGCTGCTCGTCGATCAGGTCGTTGCCGAAGTTGTAGATGATGTCGAGCTCGCCGAGGCGGGCGCGGCGGTCGTATTCCTCGGCATTGGCGCGGGTCTGTTCGCGCTTGGCGCTGTAGGCGGCGAAAGCCGCTTCGCCGTGGCGCTTCTTCAGCATCTTCTCCACCAGGCGCGGGGAAATGACCACGCCCGTGGCGTTGTTGCCGCCGAAGCCCTTGGAGTTGATGAAGCAGACGTCCAGCTGGCGGTCACCGAGGACCCGGTCACGGGTTTCGATGGACAGGTGCTGGCGGTGCACGTCGTCGGCCACCCGGTCGATGGTCTTGATGCCCGGCAGGATGCCGTACTTGAAGGTGCCGAGGGCGGCGATCACCTGGTCGCCGCTGGCGGTGGCCAGGGAGTGGCCGACATAGGCCTTCACCGCGGCGACTGGCCATTCCTCGATGCCGAAGGCGCCGGCTACGCGGTCCAGCAGCTCGGATTCGGTGACGCGGTTGGCCGGGGTGCTGGAGCCGTGGGCATGGACGAAACTGCGCTCGCGCACGCCGTCCGGGCCGATCAGCTGGGACGCGGCGGCAACCGCCTTGGCCAGGGTCAGGTAGTTGCCCGGGCCGGGGGCGGAAATGGATTTCTTGAAGCCGTCGGCGTTGATGAAGACGTCGGTCACCGCCCCATGGATGTCGGCGCCCAGTTCCAGGGCCAGCTCGTCGTCCATCAGCACCACGTACTGGCTGGATTCGGCCAGGGTGAAGCCGCAGTTCTCGCCGAAGGGGCGGCTGGCGCGGCTGAAATCCACGTCCTCGCGGCCGCCCACCTGGCGCAGGCCTTCCTCGGTGGCCAGGGCGCCCATGGCGCCGTAGCCGTCGATGCACTCCTGGGTGATCGGTGCTTCGGCGTTGCCCACCAGGGCCACGCGGGCGCGGCCGGAGGTGATGAGCTCGATGCCCTTCTGCAGGTTGTAGAGGAAGGTGGCGCAGGCGCCGGTAACGCTGCCGGTGGTGCCGACGCTGCCCAGCACATAGGCGTTGATGAAGTCGGCCGGCATGGTGTTGAGGCCAAGCGGGCACTGCTTGGCGGTGACGCGGTTGCCTTTCAGGCGCGACTGCATCATGCCGCCGAAACCGTACTCGTCCAGCTGGCTCATGATGCTGCCGGAGAACACGGCGATCTCGTCGGGCTGCACGCGGTCGACGATGTCCTTCCACGGCAGGCCGATGGAGCGGATGGCGTCGGTGGCGGCGATCACCGACATCTGCAGGCCGCGCGGGTGGAAGCGCGAGTTGTACAGCTCGCCCGGCTCGAAACCGGTGGGCAGCTGGCCGGCGGATTTCACCGGCAGCTCGCGGTAGCTGTCCACCTTGAAGTCGCAGCTGCCGTGGATGGCGACGCGCACTTCACCGTTGTCCAGGGTTTCCACCTCCCAGTTGGCCGGCAGCGGCTCGGGCAGCTGCTTGCGCGAGGTGGTGAAGCTGATGGCCTGGCCGTCGCCGACCGCGGCGCTGAGGTTCTTCTGCCAGTGGGCGGCGTCCACGTCCAGGTGTTGCAGGCCGATGCGGCGCACCAGGGTGGAGTCGAGGATCTCGGCGGCGTAGCGGGTTTCGATCTCGGCCAGGGTCAGGGGTTGGCCCTCGGCGCTGAAGTACTGGCCGTCGGCCACCGACACCCGCTTCATCATGACGGCGAGGCCGGCCAGGGTCTCCTGGCGGGCCTGGGCGTCCAGGGTCTCGATCACGATACGACGGAAGCCGTGGTGGAACGAGCTTCGTCCAGCCGCGTTATAGCCGCCAAAACCCACAATCACTGGAAGTCGGGACATCTCTCGGAAACTCCTCAAAAAGGACCATCTCATGCCAGCGGGCGAGCTTGACAGCGGGGCGCCGCTCGGAGGTGGCGGCTTTATGCAGCGTCAAGCGTCACGGGCCAGGTGGCATGAGCCAGGTGGCAGCTCGAATGTATTGGGATGTCTACCTGACGCGGGGTATGACTATCAAGTCACTCCGTCGGTCATTCGGCGGGAGATTGGGGGGATGG
>NZ_JBHSOU010000002.1:214851-224151 GCF_042656385.1 Pseudomonas sp. GCM10022186 | reverse complement strand
GGGCGAATTCATTCGCCAAGCAGACCGCAGGTCTGCCCTGCGGGCCTGCCGGGGGCAGCTGCGCTGCCCTTGGCGAATGAATTCGCCCCTACAGGGGAGGGTGCCGGCTGCTGCTCAGCGGTACTGGATCCCCGCTGCGCCGGTGCTGACCCGGGTACCGGCCTGGCCACGGGCGATGGCTTCGATGTCCTTCAGGGCGCCGATCACCGCGGGCTTGCCGGTCTTCTGGGCGAACTCGCCGGCGGCCTGGACCTTCGGCCCCATGGAGCCGGCGGCGAAGCCGAGGCGTTCCAGTTCGTCCGGGTGGGCCTGGGCGATGGCCTTCTGGGTCGGCTTGCCCCAGTCGATATAGGCCGCGTCCACGTCAGTGGCGATCACCAGCAGGTCGGCTTCCAGCTGCTCGGCCAGCAGGGCGGAACAGAGGTCCTTGTCGATCACCGCCTCGATGCCCTTGAGCTTGCCGTTGTCGTACATGGTCGGGATGCCGCCGCCGCCGGCGCAGATCACCACCGAGCCTTTCTCCAGCAGCCATTTCACCGGGCGGATCTCGAAGATGCGCTTGGGCCGGGGGCTGGGCACCACGCGGCGGAACTTGTCGCCGTCCGGGGCGATGCTCCAGCCCTTTTCCTTGGCCAGGCGCTCGGCCTCGTCCTTGGCGTAGACCGGCCCGATGGGCTTGGTGGGCTTCTGGAAGGCCGGGTCCGCCGGATCCACCTCGACCTGGGTCAGGATGGTGGCGAAGGGCACTTCGAAGGGCAGCAGGTTGCCCAGCTCCTGTTCGATCATGTAGCCGATCATGCCCTCGGTCTCGGCACCGAGGACGTCCAGCGGATAGGGGTTCCTGGCGTCGAAGGCAGCGCCCTGCAGGGCCAGCAGGCCCACTTGCGGGCCGTTGCCGTGGGCGATCACCAGTTCATTGCCCGGCGCCACCTTGGCGATCTGTTCGCAGGCGATGCGCACGTTCTCCCGCTGGTTTTCCGCGGTCATGGCCTCGCCACGACGCAGCAGGGCATTGCCGCCCAATGCGATGACGATTCGCATAGCAATTCTCCTTCGGATGCGGGAGAGAGGTGGCGGACGGCCGCCCTCTCCCCCGGCCCCTCTCCCAGAGGGAGAGGGGAGGGTTTCGGTCAGACGTCGGCGAGGGTCGAGACCAGGATCGCCTTGATGGTGTGCATGCGGTTTTCCGCCTGCTCGAAGGCGATGCAATAAGGCGACTCGAACACGTCGTCGGTGACCTCGATGCCGTTCTTCAGGTTCGGGTACTGCTCGGCGATCTGCTTGCCGACCTTGGTTTCGCTGTTGTGGAAGGCCGGCAGGCAGTGCATGAACTTCACCCGCGGATTGCCGGCGGCCTTCATGATCTCCATGTTCACCTGGTAGGGCAGCAGTTCCTTGATGCGCTCGCCCCAGGCTTCCACCGGCTCGCCCATGGACACCCAGACGTCGGTGTGGACGAAGTCGACGCCCTTGACCGCCTCTTTCGGGTCTTCGGTGAGGGTGATGCGGGCGCCGCTCTCTTCAGCGAACTTCCGGCACGCGGCGACGTGCTCGTCGGTGGGCCACAGGGCCTTGGGCGCGGCGATGCGCACATCCATGCCCAGCTTGGCGCCGATCAGCAGCAGGGAGTTGCCCATGTTGTTGCGGGCATCGCCCAGGTAGGCGTAGGAGATGTCGTGCAGCGGCTTGTCGCTGTGTTCGCGCATGGTCAGCACGTCGGCGAGCATCTGGGTTGGGTGGTATTCGTCGGTCAGGCCGTTGAATACCGGCACCCCGGCGAACTGCGCGAGTTCTTCGACGATCTCCTGCTTGAAGCCGCGGTATTCGATGGCGTCGTACATGCGGCCGAGCACGCGGGCGGTGTCCTTCATGCTCTCCTTGTGGCCGATCTGCGAGGAAGTGGGGTCGATGTAGGTGACATTGGCGCCCTGGTCGTAGGCGGCAACCTCGAAGGCGCAGCGGGTGCGGGTGGAGGTCTTCTCGAAGATCAGCGCGATGTTCTTGTGCTTGAGGTGCTGCTGCTCGGTGCCGGTGTACTTGGCGCGTTTCAGGTCGCGGGACAGGTCCAGCAGGTAACGCAGCTCGCGGGTGCTGTGGTGCATCAGGCTGAGCAGGTTACGGTTGTGCATGTTGAAGGCCATGATTCTTTCTCCATTCAGAATTCTTCGAAGCGGGGGCCAGGGCATCCCTCGGCCCCCAGCCCCTCTCCCAGAGGGAGAGGGGAGAGGTTTGATCAGTAATCGATCGGGTCGCGCAGGATCGGGCAGGTCATGCAGTGGCCGCCGCCACGGCCGCGGCCCAGTTCGCTGGCGCTGATGGTGACCACCTCGACGCCTGCCTTGCGCAGCAGGGTGTTGGTGTAGGTGTTGCGGTCATAGCCGACCACCACGCCGGGCTCCAGGCAGACCACGTTGTTGCCGTCGTCCCACTGCTCGCGCTCGGCCTCGAAGGCGTCGCCGCCGGTCTGCACCACACGCAGTTTCTTCAGGTTGAGGGATTCGGCGACCACGTCGATGAAGGGTTTGTCTTCACGGCGGATATCGATGCCGTAGGGGCGGCTCTCATCCGGACGCAGGACGAAGGGCACGATCTCGCGGACCACTTCCGGGAAGACGGTGACCAGGTCGCGGTCGCAGAAGGTGAACACGGTGTCCAGGTGCATGGCCGCGCGGGACTTGGGCAGGCCGGCGACCACGATCTTCTGCGCGGCGCCCTTGCTGAACAGGGACTGGGCCAGCTGGCCGATGGCCTGGCGCGAGGTGCGCTCGCCCATGCCGATCAGCACCACGCCGTTGCCGATGGGCATCACGTCGCCGCCTTCCAGGGTGGACATGGCGTGGTCCCTGTCCGGGTCGCCGTACCAGACCTCGAACTCGGCCTCGGTGAAGATCGGGTGGAACTTGTAGATGGCGCTGGTCAGCAGGGTTTCCTGGCGACGGGCCGGCCAGTACATCGGGTTGAGGGTCACACCGCCGTAGATCCAGCAGGTGGTGTCGCGGGTGAACTGGGTGTTGGGCAGCGGCGGCAGGATGAAGCTGGAGTGGCCCAGGTAGTCGCGGTACATCTTGATGGCGCTGACGCCTTCGCTCTCCGGCAGGTCGGAGCCGGCGACGCCGCCGATGAGGAATTCGGCGATCTTGCGTGGCTCCAGGCCCTCGATCCAGGAGCGCACTTCATTGACCAGGCCGACGCCTACCTGGTCATTGGTGATCTTGCGATCGAGGATCCACTTCAGCGCTTCCTTGTTCTGCACGATGTCGGTGAGCAGGTTGTGCATCTCCAGGACATCAACGCCACGCTCGCGCATCTTGGTGACGAAATCGAAATGATCGCGCTTGGCCTGGCTGACCCAGATCACGTCATCGAACAGCAGCTCGTCGCAGTTGTTCGGGGTCAGGCGCATGTGTGCGAGCCCCGGCGAGCAGACCATTACCTTATGCAATTTACCGGCTTCGGAATGAACGCCGAGTTTGACTTTGGACATGGCAGGTCTCCTTACGGGTTACAGGGTCAGGAAGCCGTCGTAGAGGCCATAGGCCGCCACGACCGCGCCGATTACCACGGCTGCGAAAATCAGCTTCTCGACATTGGTGAATACCGGTTGGCCAACTTCCCGTTTGGCCTTGGCGAACAGAATCACACCCGGGGCATACAGCAGGGCGGACAACAGCAGGTACTTCACGCCGCCGGCGTACAGCAGCCAGATGGCGTAGATCAACGCGATGAGGGCGATGACCAGGTCCTTCGTGCGGTCACTGGCGTCCTGTTCGTAGGTCTCGCCACGCAGGGGCAGCAGCACCGCGTAGGCGGCCGACCAGAGGTAGGGCACCAGGATCATCGAAGTCGCGAGGTAGATCAGCGACAGGTAGGTGCTGGCGCTGAACAGGGTGATGACCAGGAACAGCTGCACCATGGCGTTGGTCAGCCAGAGGGCGTTGGCCGGCACCTGGTTGGCGTTCTCCTTGCGGATGAAGGCCGGCATGGTGTGGTCCTTGGCCGCGGCGAAGAGGATCTCGGCGCAGAGCAGTACCCAGGAGAGCAGGGCACCGACCAGGGAGATGATCAGGCCGACGCTGATCAGCACCGCGCCCCAGTGACCGACCACGTGCTCGAGTACCGCCGCCATGGAAGGGTTCTGCAGCTTGGCCAGTTCCGGCTGGGTCATGATGCCCAGCGACAGCACGTTCACCAGCACCAGGAGCAGCAGCACGATGACGAAACCGAGCACAGTGGCCTTGCCCACGTCGCTGCGCTTCTCGGCGCGGGCGGAGAAGATGCTCGCGCCCTCGATGCCGATGAACACCCAGACGGTGACCAGCATCATGTTGCGCACCTGGTTCATCACGCTGCCGAGCTCGACGTTCTGCGAGCCCCAGATGTCAGCGGTGAAGATGTCCAGCTTGAAGGCGAACAGGCAGATGAGGATGAACAGGAACAGCGGCACCACCTTGGCGATGGTGGTCACCAGGTTGATGAAGGCCGCCTCCTTGATCCCGCGCAGCACCAGGAAGTGCACGGCCCAGAGGACGATGGACGCGCCGATGATCGCTGCCAGCGTGTTGCCTTCACCGAAGATGGGGAAGAAGTAGCCGAGGGTGCTGAACAGCAGCACGAAGTAACCGACGTTGCCCAGCCAGGCACTGATCCAGTAGCCCCAGGCCGAGGAGAAACCCATGTAGTCGCCGAACCCGGCCTTGGCATAGGCGTAGACCCCGCCGTCGAGGTTCGGCTTGCGATTGGCCAGGGTCTGGAAGACGAACGCCAGGGTGAGCATGCCCACCGCAGTAATGCCCCAGCCGATGAGAATGGCGCCGACGTCGGCGCTCGCCGCCATATTCTGCGGCAGTGAGAAAATGCCCCCACCCACCATCGAACCGACTACCAGCGCAACCAGGGCGCCAAGTCGAAGTTTGTCGGACGAATCAGACATTGTGCACCTCCATCCGGAGTAGGAACTGTGCTTATTGAGCGCGTGGTCCAACGACTGCGTTCTGATCCAGATCAATAGCTGGCTAATGAGTCATACGGACAATTTCCTTACTGTCGTAGAGGGAGGGATTACTGCAGATCGCCGCCCGAAGCGAGCAAGATAGAGCGTTTGGCCAACCATCCAGGGCAGCGCCTAATACACACTAGTCGGTTTTCTCTGGCCTTCAAGTTGTAACTTTTCGTCCCCAGTTCCTACATCGAAACCCCATAATCCTCTGACGAAATGACCGATTTGTGTCAGCCATTTCGGTATTTACGGGAGGCTTTTTCAGTAGGAAATTTTTTAAAAAACAGGCAGTTTGTAGGATGGGTCGGGCCCGTAGGGTGCGCCGTGCGCACCACCAATCGTGTGCGGAATATCGGTGCGCGCAGCGCACCCTACGCTTGGGGTCATTGCGCGGGCATGAAAAAGCCCGGCTTGCGGCCGGGCTTCGGGGCACCCGGCGGGTAGCCGGGCGGTGCCTCGGGGTGGTGCCCGATGGCGATCGATGGGAAGGCCCCTTGGCTGGCTTGTGGCCGGCTCGGGGAGAGGCCGGGAACGTGCGGGCCCGGCCTCCTGGCCCTGCGCGAGCAGGGGTTGAACCCAAAGGGCAAGCCTTGTGCCATTGCGCTGAAACCGCTCTGGCACGCGGCTTTCGACTAACCACCTCCGGCAAGATAAGCGGATCCTTGCCGATCAATCCTGCTCATCGGCGGGATTTCCGCCACTGAAGCTGAGGTTGTGCTTGCGCAACTTGTCCGAGAGGGTCTTGCGCGGCAGGCCCAGGGCCTCGGCCACGCTGCGCAGCGAGCCATGGGGGCGGGTCAGCTCGGCGGCGATCAGCGCCCGCTCGAAGGCCTCCACCTGCTCGCTGAGGCCGCCTTCCGCCTTCGGCAGGTCCACCGGGGTGTTGTCCAGGGCCAGGTCCAGGCCCAGGGCGAAACGCTCCGCGGCGTTCTGCAGCTCGCGCACATTGCCCGGCCAGCCGTGGGTCAGCAGCAGCGCGCGCTGGCTGCTGTCCAGGCTGCGCGGCGCCATGCCGTGGCGGCTCCTGGCGGCATCGGCGAAGTGCTGGAACAGCAGCAGGGCGTCCTCGCCGCGTTCGCGCAGCGGCGGGATGCGCAGGCTGGCGACGTTCAGGCGGTAATAGAGGTCGGCGCGGAAGCGACCCTGGTCGGCGGCATGCCGCAGGTCCTCCTTGGTCGCGGCGATCACGCGGATATCCAGGGGGATCAACTGGTTGGCGCCGAGGCGCTCCACCACCCGCTCCTGCAACAGGCGCAGCAGCTTGACCTGGACGTCCAGGCTCATGCTCTCGATCTCGTCGAGGAACACGGTGCCGCCGTTGGCGAACTCGAACTTGCCGATACGGCGCTTTTGCGCACCGGTGAAGGCGCCCTGCTCGTGGCCGAACAGCTCGCTTTCCACCACCGATTCGGCCAGGGCGCCGGCGTTGATGGCGACGAAGGGGCCGTCACGGCGGGCCGAGAGGTCGTGCAGGGCGCGGGCCACCACCTCCTTGCCGGCGCCGGTTTCGCCGAGGATCAGCACATCGGCGTTGGTCGCGGCCAGGGCGCCGATCTGTTCGCGCAGGCGCTGCATGGCCGGCGACTGGCCCACCAGGCGCCCGCTGAGCTGCTGGCGATCGGAGAGGGCCAGGCGCAGGCTGCGGTTTTCCAGCACCAGGCGGCGCAGGTCGAGGGCGCGGCGCACGCTGTCCAGCAACTGGTCGCTGGGGAAGGGTTTCTCCAGGAAGTCATAGGCCCCGGCACGCATGGCCTGCACCGCCAGGGGCACGTCGCCGTGGCCGGTGATCAGCAGCACCGGCAGGTCGGAATCGCGTTCGCGCAGCTGGCCGAGCAGCTGCAGGCCGTCGATGCCGGGCATGCGGATATCGGTGACCACCACGCCGGGCCAATCCTTGTCGATCCTCTCCGCCACGCCCTGCGCATCGCCCAGCACCTGCACCTTGAGGCCGGCCAGGTCGAGGGTCTGGCTGAGGGCCTGGCGCAGGTGCGGGTCGTCGTCGATCAGCAGCACCTGGGTGAGGGCATCGAGGGTGTTGGTCATGCGGAGAGGTCCTCGGGAGGCTGTGGGGTGACGCCAGGGGCGGCATTGCGCAGGCGCAGGGTGAGCAGGGCGCCGCCGTCGGGGTGGTTGGCGAGCAGCAGCTCGCCGCCCAGGGCGCGCATCAGGCTATCGCAGATGGCCAGGCCGAGGCCAAGCCCCTGGGCGCTGGTCTTGGTGGTGAAGAAGGGTTCGCGGGCGTGGCGCAGGGCGTCTTCGGAGAAGCCGGGGCCGTTGTCGCGCAGGTGCAGGTCGACCCCCTGGGCGTTGCACTCGGCGCTGAGCCAGATGCGTCGTGGATGGGGCTTCTCCGCCAGGGCGTCGAGGGCGTTGGCCAGCAGGTTGCCGAGGACCTGGCGCAGGCGGGTCTCGCCGGCCTGGACCCAGAGCGGGGCATCCGGCAGGTCGCGGATCAGCTCCACGTCCATGGCCCGGCGGCGCTTGGCCAGCAGCGCCAGGGCGTCATCCAGGGCGGGCTGCAGGGCGACGCTCTCCGGGGCATGGCGGTCGCGGCGGGCGAAGGCGCGCAGGTGGGCGATGATCGAGGCCATGCGGCCGGTCAGTTCGCTGATCTGGCGCAGGTTGCCGCGGGCGTCGTCCAGGCGCTCGTGGTCCAGCAACACGCCGGCGTTATCGGCATAGCTGCGGATGGCCGCCAGGGGCTGGTTGAGTTCGTGGCTGATGCTCGCCGACATGGTGCCCAGGGCGGACAGCTTGCTCGCCTGCACCAGCTCGTCCTGGGCGCGCACCAGCTCCTGCTGGGCCTGTTCGCGCTCCAGCACCTCGTCCTTCAGGCGGCTGTTCAGCGCTTCGAGGTCCTGGGTGCGCTCCAGAACGCGCATCTCCAGCTCGCGGCGGGCGCGGGCGTCGAGGGCGATACGGTCGAGGTAGTGGCGGCGGCGCTGCATCATCAGGCCGAGCAGCAGCAGCAAGGCCAGCAGGGTGGCGCCGCCGATGGCCACGGTGGTGGTCACCTGGCGGTCGATGAGCTGGCGCGGGGCGAGGATGCTGGCGGTCAGGCCGGTCTCGCTGAGTTCGCGGCTCTGGGTGAGCCAGGCCTTGTCGTCCAGCTGCAGCGGCGGCGGCGCCTGGGTCGGGTAGGGCTGGTTGGCGACAATCGCGGCGCGCTCGGCGTTGTCCAGCGGACGGGTGGCATGGAAGCGCCAGTCGCTGCGCGAGGAGATGATCACCACGCCGTTGGCATCGGTCACCATCAGTTGTTCGGGCGTCTTGCCCCAGAGGGTCTCGGCGTCGTCCAGGTCCACCTTCACCACGAGGATGCCGATGATCTGCTGGCCGTCGCGCACCGGGCTGGCGAAGAAATAGCCGCGCTTGCGCGAGGTGGTGCCGAGGCCGAAGAAGCGCCCCTGCTTGCCGGCCAGGGCCTCACGGAAGTAAGGCCGGAAGGTGAAGGCGCGGCCGACGAAGCTGTCGGGCTGGTCCCAGTTGGAGGAGGTCAGGGTCAGGCCGGTGGGGCTCATCAGGTAGATCACGTCGGCGCCGGTATCGCCACGGACCTCGGCCAGCACCCGATTGGCTTCGGCCTGGAGCTCGGCGTTGCCGGGGTCGGCCAGCAGGTCGCGCAGGGGCGGCAGGTCGGCGAGGATGGGCGGCAGCACCTCGTAGCGGTGCAGGGTACCCAGCAGGTTGGCGACGTAGAGGTCGAGGGTCTGGCGGTTCTGCTCGGCCAGCGACCCGCTGTAGTAGCGCTCGCTGAAATGCTGCAGCGGCCAGAGCAGCGGCGTCAGCAGCAGGGCCAATAGCACCAGGCTGCGCCAGCGCGGGCGGTGGGGAGTGGGAGAGGCGGTCATGCAGTCACTGTGCGCGGGGCGATGAGGCGCATTATGGCATCAGCCGCGCGTGTCTTCGCCCCGCAGGGGCCGAACTGTGGGGGCGAACTCATTCGCGAACCGGACCGCAGGTTCGGCCTGAAGGTCAGCTTGGGGCTGCTGCGCAGCCCTTAGCGAATAAATTCGCCCCCACAACAAATGCCCCACCACACTCCGTAGCCCGGATGCAATCCGAGGCCCCGAAATTCATCCGCGCCACCGAACTCACCCATGGCACGGAGAGCCCCCTCTCCCTTCAGGGAGAGGGCTGGGGAGAGGGCAGTTGGATGTCGCAGGGCGTCCAAGGGGAAGACCTGCGGCCTCCCTGGCGAATGAATTCGCCCCTACAGGGTTTGTGAATAGGCCCGCAGGGTGGGCTCAACCCTCTGCGCGGCTGCCGCAGGCACTCCGCCAGGGCGCTGCGCCAGTCCGGCA